>NZ_BMGT01000004.1:0-300000 GCF_014640335.1 Edaphobacter dinghuensis
CTTTAAAGATCAGTGCTTTCGCATCCGGGTTCTTGCGTACCTGTTCCTCGAACAGCTGATGGATGCACAGGCTGTCCGCGTAGGGTGCCTCGGTCGCGTTCCATGTCTCCAGCAACAGCTTCCGCTCGTCCTGGGCAAGGAGCTTGACTGCCCCTATTGGCCGCTGACTGTCCGCCGTAGCCTCAGCGAGAAGCGTCAGCAGATACCCGGCATATCGTGTTGCGGTAGCTTCATCAAAGAGCGCTGTTGAATATGTGAGGCTGCCTACGACCTCCCCATCGTTTTCAGAAAGAGCCAACTCCAGGTCGAATCTGGCGTTCGTGTGGGATATGCCAAATGACTCCACCTGCAGCCCGGCCAACGTGGGAGGGTTATGCTGCTCATTCTGCCAGGCAAACATCACCTGGAAGAGCGGTGTGGAGTCGAGCCTGCGCGGCGGATTGACGATCTCGACGACCTGTTCGAAAGGCAGATCCTGATGATCCTGAGCCTCAAGCGTTGCCACACGAACCCTGCGCAACAGCTCTTCGACAGTAGGTTCTCCGCCAAGATCGATGCGCAGCGCCAGCGTGTTCACGAAGAAGCCGATCAGATTCTCCACCTGAACATGCCTGCGATTTGCCACCGGCGTGCCGATTACCACATCATCCTGACCGGAGAGGCGCGAGAGCACCGCAGCCCATGCCGCCAGCAGCGTCATAAACAATGTTGTGCCGTGTTTCGTGCTGAGAGCTTTGAGCTTCCGCGTCAGCTCGGCGTTGATGCGCACCGGTACAAAAGCACCGGCGAAGCTCTGTTGTGCGGGACGGGGACGATCGGTGGGCAGGTCCAGCAGCGGCGGTGCATCCGCGAGAGTCCTCTTCCAGTAATCTGCCTGTGCCTCCAGCCGCTCTCCTGCCAGCCACTTGCGCTGCCAAGCCGCGTAATCCGGGTACTGAATCTCCAGCGGCGGCAGCGGGTTCGGCTCGCCGCGCAGATACGTGCTGTAGAGGATACTGAGTTCGTTGACGAGAACCCCCATGGACCAGCCGTCAGAGACGATATGATGCTGCACCAAAATCAACACATGCTCTTCGTCACCGAGACGTACAAGGCAAGCCCGGAGCAGCGGGCCCCGAGAGAGATCGAAGGGGGTACGAACCTGTTGTTTATATAACTTGATTAACTGGCCTTGAGTGTCTGTCTTATCAGACAGATCGATTTCCGATAGTGGCAGCCCCATTGCTTCCGGGAGTAGCTCGACAGCGGGTCCGCCCTCAACGGTGACGAAGATGCTTCGCAGCGCCTCGTGACGAGCAAAGATGGTATCGAGGCTATAACGAAGAACACTGGTGTCCAAATCACCGCGCAGGCGCACTGCCATCGGAATGTGGTAGACCGGACTGGCACCTTCGAGCTGGCTGAGAAACCAGAGTCGCTGTTGCCCATAAGAAAGAGGTAATTTCACGCCGTCAGGCAATCGACTTATCGAAGGAAGACTCTGCTGATCACCTTGAAGGCGTCTTCCATCAATAGCTGTTCCCATTTGCACCAGGGTGGGAGCAGCGAATAACTCTGTTAGCGGAATATGAAGTTCAAAATTCTGTGCCAGGCGGCTCAGCAGGCGGACAGCTAAAAGCGAGTGACCGCCAAGATGGAAGAAGTTGTCATTGCGTCCAACGCGTTCGACATGCAGCAGTTCCTTCCAGATTTCAGCGAGTACAATCTCGGTCTCTCCGTAAGGCGGCTCATAGGCGTGGCTGGCATAGGCATCGCCCTCCGGTGCCGGCAGCGCCTTGCGATCGAGTTTTCCGTTAGGCGTCAGCGGCAGAGCTTCCAGATGCACGAATGCCGATGGCACCATGTACTCCGGCAGGAGCGTTGCAATATACATGCGCAGATGCTCAGCCGATATGTCTTTCGATGCGGATGTGGTGTAATAAGCGACCAGCCGCTTGTCTTCGGAAGTGTCTTTCTTTGCGATGACGACGGCCTGCTCGATCAGTGGATGCTCTACCAGGCGTGCTTCGATCTCACCCAGCTCGATGCGGAAGCCGCGGATCTTCACCTGCTGATCGTTCCGGCCGAGGAACTCCAGATTGCCGTCCGGCAGATAGCGTGCCAGGTCGCCGGTGCGGTACATGCGCGTTCCCGGCTCACCGCAGAAGGGGTCGGGGAGGAAGCGCTCCGCGGTCAGATCTGGCCGGTTGAGATAACCGCGAGCCACGCCCACACCACCAATGTATATTTCACCCGCCGCGCCGAGTGGTACCAGCTGATGTTGACTGTCGAGAAGGTAAATCCGCGTGTTCGCTATTGGGCGGCCGATCGGAACGATTGCGCTATCAAACCCCGATGGGCACGACCAGGCCGTCACATCGATTGCTGCCTCAGTGGGTCCATAGAGATTCTGGAGCCATAGGCGCGGTAACTGCTCGAAGCATGCCTTGACTTGAGCAGGCGAGAGCGTCTCGCCACTGCAGATGATCTGTCTCAGGCAAGTGCACCGTTCGACACCGGGAGTATGAATAAAGACATTTAGCACAGACGGGACAAAATGGGCAGTCGTGACTTTCCAGTCGCAGATCAAATGAATTAGCCGTTCCGGATCTGCCTGCTCACCGGGAGGAGTAAGCGCAAGTGTCGCACCTGCCATTAAAGTCCAGAAGAACTCCCAGACAGATACATCGAAACTGAAGGATGTCTTCTGCAGAACGACATCGCTGCTAGTGAGGCTATAGGCATTCTGCATCCAAACGAGTCGGTTGATGAGCGCACGGTGCTCATTCATGACCCCTTTGGGCGTACCGGTAGAACCCGAAGTGTAGATCACATAGGCAAGATGTTGTGAGGTAAGCCCCAATGTAGCCGGATCGGGATCAACTTCCACGTGCCGCGACCATGCCGGCAGGGGATCGTCGAGATCGAGCATGATGAGTTCATCTACAAGGCTGCTTCCGAGAACTTTACGACCGTGCGCATCGCAGAGCAGCACCCGAGGAGCAGCATCGCGCAACGCCCGCACAAGGCGTTCGGAAGGGTAGGCGGGATCGAGCGGCACGTATGCTCCTCCCGCCTTGAGGATGGCCAGCAGGCCGACTACCATCGTCGGGCCGCGGTCCACGCAGATGGCGACGCGGTCGTCCGGCCGGACATTCAGTTCGATCAGATAATGAGCCAGACGGTTGGCCCGGCTGTTCAATTCCGTATAGGTGAGAGATCCACCCTTAAAGATCAGCGCTTTCGCATCCGGACTCTTGCGTACCTGTTCTTCGAACAGCTGATGGATACACAGATTCTCCGGGTATGGAGCCTCGGTCGCATTCCATATCTCCAGCAGTAATTTCCGTTCAGCGGGAGGAATGACTTCGAGCTTGCAAACGGGCGTCTTCGGAGCTGTCTCCAGAGCATCTGCCAGGCTTTCGAGAGCCTGCCGCATGTAATCGCAGATGCGCTCCGAAGAAACGGGCGCGAGCACTTCGGAGGTCAATTCCAGAGAGTCTGAGAAATCGTCAACTGACAGAACTATGGGGTAATTGGTGCGATTTTCCCCCATCTTCCACTCGATTCCTTTGAATGGATGTTTCTCATCCAGGCGATACTCCCTCGCTGAAATTGGGTTGTGACGGTAATTAAGCACTGTGCTGAAGAGTGGGGTAGGAGCTTCGATCCCGCTGCACCTCTGAACAAAGGCAAGCGACGCATGTTCGTGTTTCAATAATTCAGCCAATCGAAAGTGAGTTCGTTCTATCGCTACCCCAGCCCCCTGCATGTCCAGGTCCAACACTATTGGCAACGTATTGATGAACATACCCACGGCTTGACTGACCCCCTCTCTCCCGTGCATACGCCCGAACAAAACCGTGCCGAAAACGACGCGTTCAGAGGAACTACAGCGCGCCAATACTTGGCCCCAAGCGAGATGACATAAGCTTGCCAAGGTCACACCGAGCCGGCGAGCCTGCAAGCGCAGCAGATCATTCAGCTCTGGAGGCAACTTAATTTGTGAGCGACTAACTTTGTGACCGTGTTGATACACATTGTTTAAGCCAAATGGAAAGGTGGGTTCACTGACCTGCCCGAGCATCTCTTTGAAGAATTCTTCGTGGGCGCCCGGTAAGTCGACCCCATGTGACTGAGCGACAAAAGCACGGAATGGCTCAGCTGGCGGCAGTGTCTCGCCGCGACCTTCCATCATGGCTTCAATTTCAGCTCGCAGAACCTGCACGGAGCCCGCGTCTTCAATTAAGTGATGACGCAGGTGCAGCGCAAACCATCGACTGCCGCCTATTTCCCGAGCAATCACGAACTGTAGGAGCGGGGCTCTTGTCAAATCCATTCGGTATCGCCCCGGATCAAAAAGACGAGTAAGTTGCTCTTCAACTGTTCCCTGACGCGGATCCGGTTCTAGTTCGGTAACCTGAAGCTGCGCTTGTCTCCACACCACCTGTGCAGGCCCTGAGATTCCTTTCCAGACAAAGGACGTCCGCAAAATATCGTGCCTATCAATAACCTGTTGCACAGCACGTAGGAAACGATCCAGCAGCGATCGATTTGCAAATGAGATCTGCGCGCTCAACACATAAGGGTCACCCTCATCGGTGAAGAGGTAATGGAAGAGTATTCCTTCCTGCAAGGCGGAAAGGGCGTAGATATCTTGGATGTTGGCGATACCTCCGGGAACCTGCTGTGCGATGCGATCAATGTCCTGTTGAGTAAGTTCAATCAATGGCAGCATCTCAGGGGTAATAACGTTATTGCTCGGTAGAATCTGATTTGGCGGCACAGCTGCGGAATTATCGTGACCTGCCATTGCGGCCGCATCACGCAGTACTGGACGAGTAAATAGGCTTCGTATCTCAAGAGAAAGGTCCAAGCGGCGTAGTCGCTCGATCACTTGGATAGCCAAGAGCGAGTGTCCTCCAAGCTCGAAGAAGTTGTCGTTGCGTCCAACGCGTTCGAGGTGGAGTAGCTCCTTCCAGATCTCGGCCAGCGCAATCTCCGTATCTCCTTGCGGCGGCTCGTAGGCACGGGTCGTGTAGGCATCGCCTTCCGGTGCGGGCAAAGCCTTTCGGTCAAGCTTGCCGTTGGGCGTCAGCGGCAAAGCTTCCAGATGCATGAAGGCCGATGGCACCATATACTCTGGCAGCAGTGCTACCAGATGTGCGCGCAGCTGTTCGGCCGTGAGCGATGCATCGCCGGTGTGGTAGGCGACCAGGCGTTTGTCGCCCTGCGTCTTCTCGAGGACAATGACTAGAGCCTGCTCGACCAGCGGATGCTCGGCCAACCGCACTTCGATCTCCCCCAGTTCGATGCGGAAGCCGCGGATCTTCACCTGTTGGTCGTTCCGCCCCAGAAATTCCAAATCGCCAGCCGGCAAATAACGGGCCAGATCGCCGGTGCGATACATGCGCGCCTCCGGCGCATCGCAGAAGGGGTCGGGGAGGAAGCGTTCCGCGGTCAACTCCGGGCGGTTCAGATACCCGCGAGCAACGCCCCCGCCGCCAACGTACATCTCGCCCACCGCGCCTAATGGCACCGGCTGACGATGGTTGTCCAGCAGATAGATGCGAAGGTCTGCCAGACGCTTCCCAATCGGACTTGCCGATGTCACAGTATCACTAGCCATTAACGAGCGGTAGGTCACATGCACGGTGGTCTCGGTGATGCCATACATGTTTACCAGCAGCGGTTGGCGCTCGGAACGGCGCCGGTACCAGGAACGAAGTATCGTCGGGTCCAGCGCTTCGCCGCCGAAGATCACATAGCGTAGCCGGTCTGAGAGATTACTCTCGGCCTCCGCTTCCATCAGCGCCCGGAAGGCGCTGGGAGTCTGGTTCAGGACTGTGACCTGCTGTTCGCACACAAGACGATAGAAGTCCTGGCTCGATCGTGCCACCTCGTAGGGCACTATGACCAAGCGGCTTCCGTAATACAGAGCGCCCCATATCTCCCACACCGAAAAATCGAAGGCGAAGGAGTGGAACAGGCACCACACGTCCCGGTCATTGAACCCATAACTGTCCTGGGTTACATCGAACAAACGGATGATCTGTGCATGCTCGACCATCACGCCCTTCGGCGTGCCGGTCGAACCAGATGTATAGATCACGTAAGCCAGATGGTGTCGATTGAGATCCAGTACTTGTGGATCCGTATCCGGGTGCGCCGCCCACACCAAATCCGGAGCATCGAGTTCGACTACTATGAGACCTCGTGTGGTTTCGCTTCCCAGGACTCCACGTCCTAATGCATCGCACAGCAACACGCGCGGGGCGGCATCGCTCAGAATCTGGGAAAGGCGCTCGGAGGGATAGGCGGGATCGAGCGGCACATACGCGCCGCCGGCCTTCAGGATGGCGAGCAACCCAATGATCATCATCGGGCTGCGATCTAGGCAGATTGCCACACGATCGTCCGGCCCGATACCCAGCTCCATGAGGTAATGTGCCAGGCGATTGGCCCGACGGTTCAGTTCCACATAGCTCAACGTCGCATCGTTGAAGGTCAGGGCTGCTGCATCGGGGCTCCGGCGCACCTGCTCTTCGAACACTTGGTGAATGCAGCGATTGTCCGCAGATGGAGCCGGCGTCCGGTTCCATGCCTCCAGCAACAGCTCCCGCTCTTCAGAGGGAATAATGTTGATCCGGCGAACTGGTGTTTGAGAACCTGTTTCGAGTGCCTGTGCAATATTCTCCAATGTCTCCAGCGTATAAGCGCAAATACGCTCTGAAGACACTGGCTCAAGCGCCAGTGCAAGCAACCCTAACGCGTTGCCAAAGTCTTCTACAGAGAGGGTCAACGGATAATTGGTTCGCCACTCATGGCCGAGAAGCTCAATCTCCATTAGCGCGGATGAAGATTGAGTATCCGCAGATGTGACTTGGTCTCCGTATCGATAATTAAATACGGCACTGAACAGCGGTGTCGGTGCCTCGATTCCGCTGCATCGCTGGGCTAGGGCCAGAGAAGCATGCTCATGGGCGAGAAGTTCAGCCAGAGAAGAATGAACTTTTCTTAGCGCTTCGCCTGTATCGATCCCATTGAGATCAACAGATATTGGCAGAGTGTTTACGAGCAAACCTATTGCTTGATCGGTTCTCTCGCTTTCCTGCATACGCCCAAATAGAACTGTGCCGAACACAACTCTGTCGGTGGAAGTAATTGAGGCCAGCACCTGGGCCCACGCGAGATGACAAAGACTTGCCATACTCACGTGTAGCCGCTTGGCTTGCTGTCGCAAGCGCCCATTGAGATGGCCTGGTAATATCTGTCTCGCCTCGGTGATGTTGCTACCGTCCTGATGAACATTGCTGATGCCAAAAGGTAGCGTGGGTTCGGTGAGATCGCCCAGCATGTCCCTGAAGAAACGTTCGTGCTCCTCTACAGATACGCCCAATCTGGATTGAGCCACTAGATTCCGAAATGGCACAGGGGGTGCGAACGCCTGTTGCGTACCAGAAATGAGTGCCGCAACCTCAGCTCGCAACAAATGCAGTGTGGACTGATCACCGACGAGGTGGTGCAAGCGTCTTAGCAGTATCCAGCGATTGTGCTCAGGATCATGCGCTATGAAGAATTGCAGTAGTGGCGCTTTCGTTAAATCCATATTCTGACTACGTGGATCAAACAACGCAGCGAGTTGATCAGCAATTCGACCATCACTAGGGTTCAGCTCCAGTTCGGTTACTGAGAGCTGCGCGTGACGCCACACTACCTGCGCCGGGACAGATAGCCCCTTCCAAATAAACGAAGTCCGGAGGATGTCGTGCCGGTCAACTACCTGTTGCACCGCCCACAAAAAGCGATCCAGCAACACCATGTCTCTAAATCCCAGCTCTGTGCTCATGAGATAGGGATCGCCTGAATCTGCCATGATGTGATGAAAAAGAATGCCCTCCTGAGAGGGAGATAGCGCGTAGATGTCCTGGATATTGGCGATTCCCCCCGGAACCTGCTCTACGATGTGGTCGATGTCATCCTGCGTGAGGTTGATCAGTGGCAGCATATCAGGGGTGATGATCCCCGACTCGGGCTGGATCAGATTCTGCGGGATTGCGAAAGCGGCAGATTGGTGAAGCGATGCTGCAAGGTCAACCAGTTTCGGGGTTGTGAACAGAATGCGAATCTCCAGATTGAGACCGCGCTGACGCAGACGTTGGATTAACTGAATCGCCAACAGGGAGTGACCGCCGAGCTCGAAGAAGTTGTCGTTGCGACCGACGCGTTCGACATGCAGCAGCTCCTTCCATATCTCGGCCAGGGCAGTCTCTGTTTCTCCCTGCGGCGGCTCATAGGCTTGGCTGGCGTAGGCATCTCCTTCCGGCGCTGGGAGGGCTTTGCGGTCCAGTTTGCCGTTGGGCGTCAGCGGCAGAGCTTCGAGATGCATGAAAGTCGCAGGCACCATGTACTCCGGCAGGAGCGCAGCCAGATACTCACGCAGCTGCTCGGCCGTGAGAGAGGCATCGCCGGTGTAATAGGCAGCCAGACGCTTGTCACCAAACGTATCTTCGCGGGCGATGACGACCACCCGCTCCACATGAGGATGTTCAGCGAGCCGCGCCTCAATTTCACCCAGCTCGATACGGAAGCCACGGATCTTCACCTGCTGGTCGTTCCGTCCCATGAACACAAGGTTGCCGTCGGGCAGATAACGCGCCAGGTCGCCGGTCTTGTAGATGCGCGCTCCCGGCTCAGTGGAGAACGGGTCGGTAAGGAAGCGCTCTGCCGTCAGATCCGGACGGTTCAGATACCCACGTGCCACCCCCGCGCCGCCGATGTACATCTCTCCTACCGCACCGAGAGGCACCGGCTGACGATGACTGTCCAGAAGATAGATCCGCGTGTTCATGATCGGGCTGCCGATATGCGGGGTTTCGTCCGCATCCGTGATCGGAGTGATGGTCGCGTCGACCGTACACTCGGTCGGTCCGTACATGTTGTACGCAGTCACCGACCCGCCGTTGCTGAGTTCGGCCCACATCGTGCCATCGACTAGTTCTCCACCCAGCAGCACCGTGCGCGGATGCGAGTCTTCAAGCAGCCCTTCGGCGATCAGCAGCTTCAATTGTGATGGCGTGGTGTCGAAGGCATCGATCTGCTGCTGACGAAGAAAAACCATCATCTCGGCGCCCGAGGTCCGGACCTGCTGCGGGATGATGACCAGGCAGTGGCCTGAGAGCAACTGCAGGAAACCCTTGAGCGACATATCGAAGGAGAAGGAGGCGTTCCAGCCAATACGCAGCGGCGAGGAAAAATCGTGATAAATCGAATGCGTCATCGCCTGGTGGAAGTTCATCGCCGAGCGGTGCTCGACCATCACCCCCTTCGGCGTGCCGGTCGAGCCTGAGGTATAGATCACGTAGGCGAGATGACGCGAGGTCAGCCCTGCCACCTGGGGATCGTTCTCCGCTTCGGAAGACCACGCCGACCGGGGAACGTCGAGATCGAGAACAACCAAAGCATCGCTAGCCGCACCTCCCAGAACCCCACGGCCACGCGCGTCGCACAGCAACGCGCGTGGGGCAGCATCATCCAACACCTGAGCGAGGCGCTCTGACGGATAGGCGGGATCGAGAGGTACGTAGGCGCCGCCCGCCTTCAGAATGGCCAGGAGGCCAATGACCATCGCCGGGCTTCGGTCCACGCAGATCGCAATACGATCGTCCGGTCTGACGCCTAGCTTGATGAGATGATGCGCCAGTCGATTGGCCTGCCGGTTCAGTTCCGCGTAGCTCAGTGTTTCGTCTCCGGAGACCAGCGCTGGCGCTTCTGGAGTCAGTTGTGCCTGCTCTTCGAATAGTTGATGAATGCAAGAATTGTCGGCAAATGGGCTCGTAGTTGCGTTCCACTTCTCCAGCAGCAGCTCCCGCTCTTCAGGAGGAATGACGTCGATGAGGCTGACGAGCATTTGGGGAGCCGTTTCGAGGGTAACGGCGAGGCTCTCGAGGGCCTGTTGCATGTAGCCGCAGATGCGTTCGGCGGAAACCGAACGCGTCACTAGGGCAACTAGTCCCAGCGAATCTCCGTAGTCATCCACAGACATGGTGATCGGATAGTTGTTGCGCACTTCACTTCTCAGCACTTCTATCCCAGCCAGTGGATGATCATTCGCAAATGTCGTTCGATCTTCCGTGGCAAACGCTCCGTATCGGTAATTCAACACAGTGTTGAATAGCGGAGTGGACGAACCAGAGATAGTGCATCGTTGCGCAAGGGCTAATGAAGCATGTTCGTGAGCCATCAGATCAGCCAGACGCACATGCGTCTGTTGGACCGTACGCTCTGTAGCAATTTCTCCCAGATCAAGCCGCATAGGCAATGTATTGATGAACAGGCCCACCGCCTCAGCTGCGCCACCTTGCATTCTCCCCAAAAGAACGGTCCCACAAATAACGGTATCGTTGCCGGTAATACGGGCTAGAATCTGACCCCAGGCTACGTGACAGAGACTGGCGAGACTCACCCCCAGCCGCCGCGCCTGCCGACGCAAGCGGTCATTGAGATCATGCGGCAAGGTTTGCCGGGACTCGGCGATATCGCCGCCATCCTGATAGATGTCGCCGATCCCAAAAGCCAAGGTTGGTTCGTCGACGTCGCCGAGCGTCTTCCGGAAGAACCGCTCGTGTTCTTCCACGGTCGCTCCAAGGCGCGATTGCACCACTAGACTACGGAAGGACTTCGGAGCCGGCAGCGTGTCTTCTTGTCCGCCAAGCAGCGCGGCAACTTCCGATTTGAGCAACTCCAGCGTGGAGTGGTCGCCTACCAGATGATGCAGTGTCTGAAGAATCAGCCATCGATCGTGATCCGGATCGTATGCTGCGGCAAAGTGAAGAAGGGGCGCTCTGCCAAGATCGATATGGTGTCGCCTCGGATCGAACCGTCCGGCCAGTTGCTCTTCGATCGAGCCTGCGGCAGGGTCGAATTTGAAATCGTCGATAGTGACCTGTGCCTTGCGCCACACCACCTGAGCTGGCGAGGAAATTCCATTCCAAATAAATGACGTACGCAGGATGTCGTGGCGGTCCACCACCTTCTGTACCGCAGAAAAGAATCGGTCGAGGAGCGGCCTGTTCGCAAACGACAACATAGTCCGAATCAGATAGGGGTCGCCTGCGGTATTCATCACATGGTGAAAGAGAATTCCTTCCTGTGAAGGCGAAAGTGCGTAAATGTCCTGGATGTTGGCAACTCCACCCGGAACCTGCGCCACGATCAAGTCTATGTCCTCTTGGGTAAGGTCGATCAGCGGTAGGCTCTCCGGGGTAAGCAAAGCTATGTTCTGATTGGTATGGCCTTCTTTTTCATGCGCACTGGGTGTCACTCGAGAGGTCGAACGAAGAAATGCAATGAGTTCCTCCCTGTTTTCGACAAGTGACGCTTTAATCTCTTCGTTTATCGCTCCCTTGTTTGCTTTGATAATGAGAGACTTTCCCTCTTCATCCAGATCGAGCGAAATGCGCAAGTCCTGAAGAGTTGTTAATAGTTCTCCAATGCTCATAAAGAACTCCTATGAAACTTCTGACAACTGAAAGCTTGATCGCTTTTGCACGTCTCGCACTCCGCAGGCATGACCTCGAGAGCGGGGGCAAAGAACTATTTGAATGTGTCTTTGGAAAGTACCTTGCAGACTTCGAAGCTGAGAGTTTAACTATCGGTCATCCCCGCAGATCTCTAGCGATCCAATAGCCCACGCCTTTGCACGGTCACCGCGAAGCCCGCTGTGTACTGGCGATACTGCTCCGTGACCAGATCGAGGCGAAGTCGCCGATTACTCCTCGGTCAGATTCAAGATGTGTTAAGTCTCCGCGCAGACCCAGTTAGGCGAAGAATATAGTGCGCTTCAATGGATCAAGAAGCACTTCCATGCGGAACTCTAACCGCGATGCCCCTCGACCACTTCCACTGTGATCACGCGACCTTGAGCACATCATTTTTTCTTAGAGTCGAATCTCTTCGAGCTCGGCTATCGCTGAAGCGAGCTCACTTAGTATCGGAGCATTAAAGATGGCACGAATCTCTAGCCCGAGATTTAGCCGCCGCAGGCGCTCCATAAGTTGCACCACAAGCAGGGAGTGTCCTCCCAACTCGAAGAAATGATCGTTGCGACCAACGCGCTCGATGTGCAATATGTCTTGCCAAAGTTCTGCCAGAATTTCCTCTTTTTCATTCTGAGGAGGCTCATATTGTCGCTGGATATAAGCATCTTGCCCAGGCTCGATAAGCGACTTGCGATCAAGTTTGCCGCTCGAGGTTAGAGGGAATGCATCCAGCTCCACGAAGGCTGTCGGAATCATGTATTCAGGCAATCGCACCGCTAGGAATGTTCTTAGACTCCTCGCGAACTCAGCGCCCATCGATTCCTGTTTCACATCGCTAGAGTGCTGGTCCTCGTTTCGTACCACATAAGCCACGAGGCGTTTGTCACCAGGAATATCCTCTCGGACGATGACCACTGCGTCTCGGACCAAGTTGTGTTGCGAGAGATTTGACTCAATCTCACCCAGCTCGACCCGAAATCCACGAATCTTGATTTGATGATCGCTACGGCCGAGAAATTCGAGATTGCCATCTCGCATATAGCGCGCCATATCCCCGGTCTTGTAGAGGAGGGCGTTGCTCGCGGAACTGAAGGGATCTGAGACAAACCGCTCTGCAGTCAAGGTCGGACGATTGAGGTAGCCTGCCGTGAGGCATTCTCCCCCTATAAACAGATGGCCACGTGATCCCAAAGGCAAAGGGTTCAATCGCTCATCGAGGACATAGTAACGGGCATTCTGGATGGGTTTTCCGTAAGGTATGCTTTGCCACTCCGGCGCGATTCGGTGCACCTGGTAATAGTTCGACCATACGGTGGCTTCCGTGGCTCCCCCAAGCGCGATCATTTGGCAATCCGGAAAGAACCTGCTGAACACGTCGAAGAAGGAAAGCGGTACCCAATCTCCGCTGAAGAAGGCAAGTCTCAACGAAGATGTCCCAGAACAGCGGGCCGCATCCTCAAGATAGGGCAATAACTGATGAAACACTGCTGGCGCGGAATCCCAGAATGTAACACCTCTTTCGAACATCAAGCGAGCGAGAGATGTCGGATCCAGTATTTCGATTTTGGATGCAATTCGAATACATCCGCCGGCCGCGAGCATGCCGAAAATATCGTAGACTGACAGATCGAACGACAAGGAAGTAGTAAAGAGAAGAGTATCGTTGCCACCCACACGAAACCGCTCATTTACCCATTCGATGAGGTTGATCACTGGTCTATGGAGTCCCATGACTCCTTTAGGTGTGCCTGTAGAGCCGGAGGTGTAAATCACATAGGCCAGGTCATTAGACGTTAATCCTATCGAAGCTGGATCGATGTTCGAATCGAGTTTGCCGGCAACGTTAGCTTCAGTTTGTTCTATGTCTAGAAGAGGATAGGCCTGGAATGTCGGTGAACCCAATGCTCTACCTCCTGCTTCGTCACAGAGCACAAGACGGGCGGAGGCATCAGCGAGAATTTGGATAAGGCGCTCGGTTGGAAATGTGAGATCAAGTGGAACGTAGGCGCCCCCCGCCTTGAGGATTGCCAGGATACCGATAATCATTGACGGACCGCGCTCCATACAAACCGCTATCCGATCGGTCGGTACTACTCCCAATTCGAGTAAATGATGCGCGATACGGTTTGCCCGACAATTCAGATCCGTATAGCTGATCGTTTGGTTTTCAAACCGTAAGGCTACCGCGTCCGGGGTTTGACTCACTTGCTGCTCAAAGAGTTCCTGCATGCACAGGCGAGAGGAATATGGCGCGGCTGTGGCATTCCAAGTTTCGAGCAGGAGAGTTCGTTCTTCCGCAGTAAGCAAGTCTATCCCAGCCATCTGCTGTTGACTGTTTTGCACGATTTCGGTAAGTACTTTTTGCAGGTAACCGATATGACGTTGGATCGTCTCTTCATCGAATAAGGCCGTAGAGTAACTTAGCTTCCCAAGGATCTCGCCCTGTTGTTCATATAGTCCAAGTCTGAGATCGAACTTGATTCTTTCGTGTGAGTCGGCCAGCGGCTCTGTTTCTGTCTCTGCTAGCTGGGGAAGATCCCGTTCATCGTTTTGCCAAACAAGCATCACCTGGAAGATGGGCGTGTGGTCGAGCCTGCGCGGAGGGTTGACGATCTCGACGACTTGCTCGAAGGGAAGATCTTGATGGTCCTGTGCCTGCAGTGTCGCCGCGCGGACACGGTGCAAGAGCTCTTCGACGGTCGGCTGTCCACTCAGATCAATACGTAGCGCCAGCGTATTCACGAAGAAACCGATGAGGTTTTCGACTTGTACGTGTCTACGATTTGCCACCGGGGTGCCGATGACCAAGTCATCCTGACCCGAGAGGCGGGAGAGCACCGCAGCCCATGCTGTCAGCAGCGTCATGAACAGGGTCGCCCCGTGTTTCGCGCTCAGCGTCTTCAACGCCTGAGTCAGTTCAGCATCGATATGGACTGCCACCTGCGCGGCAGTGAAGCTCTGTTGCGGCGGCCGAGGGCGATCAGTGGGCAGGTCGAGTAGGGGCGGGGTATTGGCCAGCGCCTTCTTCCAGTAGTCAATCTGTGTCTCCAGTCGCTTCCCTGTGAGCCAGTCTCGCTGCCATGCTGCGTAGTCCGGATATTGGATCTCCAGCGGTGGCAGCGGGTTGGGCTTCCCATTCAAATAAGCGGTATAGAGCGTGCTCAGTTCACGGCAGAAGATTCCTAATGACCACCCATCGGAAACAATATGGTGTTGGATCAGGATCAGTACATGCTCCCGATTTCCAAGGTTAACGAGAGAGGCGCGCACCATGGGCCCACGGGAGAGATCGAACGGCAGCCGAACCTGTTGCTCGTGAAGATCAATCAACTTTTCATGAGCATTTGGCTCATCGCTCAGATCGATTTCTGACAGCGGCAGTCCCATCGCCTCCGGCAACAACTGGACAACAGCCTCTCCGTTGCAAGTGACGAAGATGCTGCGTAGCGCCTCATGGCGGGCAAAGATGGTATTGAGGCTACGACTAAGAGCATTGGTGTCTATATCTCCCCGCAGATGTATAGCGACAGGAATGTGGTAGGTGATGCTTACGTCCTCAATCTGACTAATAAACCACAATCGCTGTTGTGCATAAGAAAGCGGGAGTTGAACTTTTCGAGGAATTCTCCGGATATAGGAAGTCAAATCATTGGCTTCAGCCGATAGCTCCTTAAGAGAAGTAGCTAAGTCAGCCAATACAGGACGCGCAAAGAGAGTGGTAATCGGCAGTTCGCATCCAAGAAGGGGACGTATGCGAACAAGCAACTGAACGGCAAGGAGAGAATGTCCGCCGAGTTCGAAAAAGTTATCGTTGCGGCCGACGCGGTCGACGTGCAGCAGATCCTTCCACACCTCGGCGAGAACGATCTCCGTCTCTCCCTGTGGTGGTTCGTAGGCGTGGTTGGCGAAAGCGTCGCCTTCCGGAGCCGGCAATGCTTTACGATCCAGCTTGCCGTTGTGCGTCAGCGGCAGGATTTCGAGATGCACGAACGCGGCAGGCACCATGTACTCCGGCAGCAGTGCTGACAGATATGATCGCAGCTGTTCGGCCGTGAGAGACACATCGCCGGTGTAGTAGGCAACCAGCCGCTTGTCGTCCGGCGTATCTTCTCTTACGATAACCGCGGCATCTGTGGCGAGCGGATGCTCGGCCAGCCGTGCCTCGATCTCGCCCAACTCGATGCGGAAGCCGCGGATCTTCACCTGCTGATCGTTCCGACCCAGAAACTCCAAGTTGCCGTCCGGAAGATAACGCGCGAGGTCCCCAGTCTTGTACATACGCGCTCCCGGCTCATCGCTGAACGGATCGACAAGAAAGCGCTCCGTGGTCAGCTCCGGACGGTTAAGGTAACCGCGCGCCACGCCTGCCCCGCCAATGTACATCTCCCCAGCCGCACCCAGCGGCACCAGCTGGCTGTGGCTGTCTAGCAGATAAATCCGCATGTTCATGATCGGGCGGCCTATGTGCGGGGTCTCATCCGCAGCCGTGATCGGAGTGATGGTTGCATCGACGGTACACTCGGTCGGACCATACATGTTGTACGCCGTCACTGTATTGCTGCTGCTGAGCTCGGCCCACATCGCTGCATCGACCGGTTCTCCACCGAGCAATACCGTGCGCGGAAGCGGATCTTCAAGCAGGCCCTCGGCGATCAATACCTTCAGTTGCGATGGCGTGGTGTCGAAGGCATCGATCTTCTGCTGGCGAAGGAAGGTCATCATCTCAGCGCCCGAGGCGCGGACCTGCTGCGGGATGATGACCAGACAGTGGCCGGAGAGCAGTTGCAGAAAACCTTTCAGCGACATATCGAAGGAGAAGGAGGCGTTCCAACCGATGCGCAACTGTGAAGAGAATCCGCTGTAGATCGTAACTGCCATCGCCTGATGGAAGTTCATCACCGAGCGGTGTTCAACCATCACTCCCTTCGGTGTACCGGTTGAGCCTGAGGTATAGATCACGTAAGCGAGATGATGGGAGGTCAGTCCTGCCACCTGGGGATCGGTTTCCGCCTTGGAAGACCACCTCGGCCGGGGAAGGTCGAGATCGAGAACAACATATGCATCGGTAGTCTCACTTCCCAGAACCGCATGTCCGAGCGCATCACACAGCAACGCAAGCGGTGCGGCATCAATCAACACCTGAGCGAGGCGCTCGGAAGGGTAGGCGGGATCGAGAGGGACATAGGCGCCACCCGCCTTGAGGATCGCTAGCAGGCCAATGACCATTTCCGGGCTGCGGTCAACGCAGATCGCAACACGATCATCCGGCTTGATACCGAGTTCGATGAGATGATGTGCCAGTTGATTGGCGCGACAGTTCAGTTCCGAGTAGCTCAGTAGCGCGTCTCCGGAAACGAGTGCTGTGGCCGTCGGAGACAGCCTTACATGCTCTTCGAAAAGTTGATGGACGCAGGTATCTCTCGGATACGGACTCGTAGTTGTGTTACATGTCTCCAGCAGCAGTCGCCGCTCCTCGGGAGCTAAAAGATCGATCGAAGATATCGCCTGTCTGCTGTCCGCCGCCATCGCCCGAAGGGTTGTAGTGAAGTATCTGATGTGACGCTCAATCGTCGGTTTATCGAACAGTGCAGTCGAATAGATCAGGCTTCCACTTATCCCGCTCGCCGTTTCAAACAGATCCAGCTTGAGATCAAATCGCGCCACTGGGTAAGGCGGTTCGAACAACTCAACTTGCAAACCTGGAAGACTCGGGGCAGTGCGTTGTTCGCTCTGCCATGAAAACAAGACTTGGAAAACGGGCGTATGAGCCAAACTTCGCGGAGGCTTCACGATTTCAACTACCTGTTCGAACGGCAAGTCCTGATGATCTTGCGCAGCCAATGTGACATCGCGAGTGCCGCGGAGCAAGGCGGCGACGTCGGGATCGCCACTAAAATCCATGCGCAGGGCCAGGGTATTAACGAAACATCCGATCAAATGTTCAATCTGGACGTGGCCGCGGTTAGCGACCGGCGACCCGATAACCAAATCCTTTTGGCCCGATAGGCGAGAGAGCACGGTTGCCCACCCTGCGAGCAACGTTATAAATATCGTGACGCCATTTCTAGCACTGAGTTCTTTTAATTGTTGAGTCAGCTCAGCGTCGATCCGGATCGACGTATGCGCTCCCGCGAAGCTCTGACGCTGGGGGCGAGGGCGATCGGTAGGTAAACTCAATAATGCCGGTGCACCGTCGAGAGCGCGTCTCCAGTGTTCTATCTGATCCTCCAGGCGCTCTCCTCTTAGCCACTCGCGCTGCCATGCTGCGTAATCGGGGTATTGGATCTTCAGCGGTGGCAGCGGATCGGGTTCTTCGCGTAGATAGGCGCTGTATAAAGCACTGAGTTCGCTGACTAGAATTCCCATCGACCAGCCATCGGAGACAATGTGGTGCTGCGTCAGGATCAGGACATGTTTTCGGTCCTCTGTTCGAATAAGACAGGCACGAACCAGTGGACCGGCGGAAAGATCGAAAGGAGAATGTACTTGATCGTCATAAAGCTGAATTAGACGGGAGTCTGCATTCGGCATACCCCTTAGATCAATCTCCTCTAAAGGAAACCTCATCTCGTCAGGAAGTAGCTGGACGGTTGGTTCTCCATCAACAGAGACGAAGATACTGCGCAGCGCCTCGTGACGGGTGAAAATGGTATTCAGGCTCCGGCGAAGAGACTTATAGTCCAATTCTCCTTGCAAACGAAGCGCAGCCGGAAGATGGTAGATTTCGCTGATATCTCTGGAGTGAGCGAGAAACCACAGCCGCATCTGGGCGTACGAAAGAGGCAAGGCCTTTTCCCTTGAAGCGGCCCGGATTGAAAAGTCCTCGTGAATGGTTTTCCCAAGCCCACGCGACCGAGCTAGAGACCGGAGACGTTCAATTTCCAGGGCATCCAGCGATTCAAGGAGATTATTATTTGCATGCATGGTTAACAGTCCTTCGGCAAGAGATCGCGAAAGTCAGTGGAATGGAATTCCTGGTCGATCGAAGCGATGAGCACGCGTTTCGAAAAAGGAGCTAGTTGCGGATTCTCAAACAGAGTCGACAGGTCAATCTTCAGTTCGAACCGGGCCTGTAGCCGACTGAGCAGGCGTACAGCCAAGAGCGAGTGACCGCCAAGTTCGAAGAAGTTGTCATTCCGGCCAATACGGTCGGTATGTAGCAACTCTTTCCATATCTCGGCTACTGCAGTCTCCGTCTCTCCCTGAGGCGGCTCGTAGGCCCGGGTGGCATAGGCATCGCCCTCTGGTGCCGGAAGAGCCTTACGATCAATTTTTCCGTTTGGGGTCAGAGGAAGGGCGTCCAGTCGTACGAACGCGGAAGGCACCATGTATTCCGGCAGTTTCGACGCCAGATGATTACGAAGGCGCTCGGCACTGAGAGACTCCGCTCCCGAGTAATAAGCTACCAGGCGCTTGTCGCCGGGTTTCTCTTCTCGTGCGACGACGACTGCTTGCTCCAAGTGGGGATACTCAACAAGCCGTGCCTCGATCTCCCCTAACTCGATGCGGAAGCCGCGGAGCTTGACCTGCTGGTCGTTCCGTCCCAAAAACTCAAGGTTCCCATCCGGCAGATAACGCGCGAGGTCGCCTGTCCGGTACATGCGCGCTCCCGCATCATTGCAGAATGGATCGGCAAGAAAGCGTTCTGCGGTTAACTCAGGACGATTCAGATAGCCACGAGCGACACCTACTCCGCCGATATACATCTCCCCAACCGCGCCCAGCGGGACAGGCTGTCGCCGGTGATCGAGTAGGTAGATCGCTATGTTCGCGATCGGACGGCCAATCGGAACAATGATGCTGTCGAACTCAGGTGGGCAAGCCCAAGCAGTCACATCGATTGCTGCTTCGGTCGGCCCGTAGAGGTTATCAACCTGCATGGCAGGTAGCTGCTCAAGACAAGCCTTTAGTTGGACGGTTTGAAGGGCTTCCCCACTACAGATGAGCTGCCTCAGCGACGTACACCGCCCCACATTGGGAGTATGCATGAAGATATCCAGCAGAGATGGAACGAAATGAACGATCGATACATTCCACTCACAGATCAATTCAATCAACCGATCAGGATCTGCTTGGGCTCCGGGAGGAGCAAGTGCAAGCGTTGCGCCGGTCATCAAAGTCCAAAAAAACTCCCATACGGAAACGTCGAAACTGAAAGATGTTTTTTGTAGAACAACATCGTCGGGACGAAGTTTGTAAGTCTCTTGCATCCATACGAGGCGGTTGACCACCCCACGATGCTCGTTCATGACGCCCTTTGGCGTGCCGGTAGAACCAGACGTATAAATCACATACGCTAGATGGCGAGACGTAAGGCTGGAAACGTGTGGATCAACTTCCGGTTGATGAGACCACGCTGGAGATCCACTGTCGAGATTGAGCAAAAGGATGTTTCGTGTCGCTTTGCCTTCAAGAGCCTTTTGGCCTGTTCCGTCGCAAAGCAAAATACGTGGCTCCGCATCCTCCAGCACTTGAACGATGCGTTCAGGAGGGTGAGCAGGGTCAAGCGGCATGTACGCTGCCCCGGCCTTGAGCGTAGCGAGTAGGCTCACCACCATTTCCGGACTGCGATCCATGCAGATAGCAACCGGATCGTCCGGACGAACGCCTAGTTCGACCAAATGATGTGCGAGACGATTCGCTCGTCGATTCAGCTCCTCGTACGTGAGGGACCCGTTTTGCCAGAGCACGGCTGTTGCATCAGGACTCTTAGCTGCTTGTTCCTCGAACAACTGATGGATGCACAAATTACTTGGATATCGCGTCGTTGTAGAATTCCACCTCTCGTGCAGTAGATCTCGCTCCTCCGCAGACAGAAGATTAATCGAATCGACTTCTTGCCTGGTGTCGGCCACCATTGCCTGCAGCACTACCTGCAAATAGCCGATCTGCCTCTCAGTTGTGACCTCATCGAACAGTGCGCTCGCGTAGGTCAGGGTGCCCACAATCATGCCGCTATCCTCAGCAAGATCTAACTCCAAACCATATCGAGAATTGACATAAGAGGAGTCGAGCAGGGATGCGTGGACGCGTGGTAGCTGCGGAATGTTTGTCTCCTCGTTTCTCCAGGCGAACATCACCTGGAAGATGGGTGTGTGGTCGAGCCTGCGAGGAGGGTTGATGATCTCGACGACCTGTTCGAAGGGCAGGTCCTGATGATCCTGTGCTTCCAATGTCGCAATGCGAACCCGGCGTAAGAGCTCTTCGACCGTCGGGTTCCCGCTCAGATCGATGCGTAGCGCCAGTGTGTTCACAAAGAAGCCGATAAGATTTTCAACCTGTATATGCCTGCGGTTCGCTACCGGAGTGCCGATCACCAGGTCTTCCTGGCCTGAGAGGCGAGAGAGCACCGCGGCCCATGCCGCCAACAGCGTCATGAACAAGGTAGTACCGTGCTTCGTGCTCAGCGCCTTCAGAGCCTTGGTCAGCTCAGCATCGATACGGACTGGTATCTGTGCCCCGGCAAAACTCTGTTGTAGTGGTCGCGGACGATCAGTGGGCAGGTCGAGCAACGGCGGTGCGTCAGCCAGCGCCTTCTTCCAGTAATCGACTTGTGTTTCCAGCCGCTCACCTGTAAGCCACAGGCGCTGCCATGCCGCATAGTCCGGGTACTGGATCTCCAGCGGGGGCAACGGGTTGGGCTCCCCGTTCAGATATGCCGTATAGAGCACGTTCAGTTCTCTGACGAGAAACCCCATCGACCAGCCATCGGAGACGATGTGATGCATGACCAGAATCAGCACATGCTCCTGGTCGCGCAGATGAACCAGACAGGCACGCACCATAGGGCCGGTTGCAAGGTCGAATGGAGTACGAAATTGCTCCTCGCACAGAGCCCGGAAGCGGGTTGCCTGTGCGGCAAACTCACGCAGATCATATTCAGGTAGAATGAATTCTTTTTCTTGAGGCAGGAGCTTCACGAAGGGCTCTCCACCAATGGTGATGAAGGTACTGCGCAGTGCCTCGTGGCGAGCAAAAATGGTACTCAGACTTGACTGTAGAGAACTGTGATCGAGATCGCCGTCTAACTGTAACAATGCGGCAATATGATAAGACGCGTTTAGATTTTCGAACTGGCTGAGGAACCATAATCGTTGTTGCGCAAATGACAGGGGGAGCGGGGCGCTGCGCGGAGTCGCTGTAATTGTCTGTAGATCATCAGGGACTGCGTCAGCAAGACTAGCAGCGATAATCTGAGCTAGGGCGCTTAGCGTATTGGATCCGAAGATATGTGCTAGCGATAGTTCGAGGTTTAATCGCTTCTGTACATGAGCTTGCAGACGAACTGCGAGCAGCGAATGACCGCCGAGCTCGAAAAAGTTGTCGTTGCGACCGACACGTTCGACATGCAGCAACTCCTTCCATATCTCGGCTAGAACGGTCTCCGCCTCTCCCTGCGGCGGCTCGTAGGCGTGCGCAGCATAGGCGTCGCCCTCGGGAGCCGGAAGCGCCTTGCGGTCGAGCTTCCCGTTAGGCGCCAGCGGAAGAGCATTCAAATGTGCGAAGGCCGCGGGAACCATGTATTCCGGCAGCAACTCTGCCAGATGTGTACGCAGCTGTTCGGCCGTAACAGAAGCATCCCCGGTGTAATAGGCGACCAGCCGCTTGTTACCGGGAACATCCTCTCTTGCGATGACCAGAGCTTGCTTCACAAGAGGGTATTCAGCCAGCCGTGCCTCGATCTCGCCCAGCTCGATGCGGAAGCCGCGGATCTTCACCTGGTGATCGTTCCGGCCTAAGAACTCCAGATTTCCATCTGACAGATAGCGCGCCAGGTCACCTGTACGGTATATGCGCGCTCCCGTCTCAGCAGAGAATGGGTCGGGCAAAAAACGTTCTGACGTCAGATCCGGACGGTTCAAATAGCCTCGCGCCACGCCCGCCCCACCGATATACAACTCGCCCACCGCGCCTAGTGGAACAAGCTGCCGCTCGCTGTCCATCAGGTAAATGCGAGTGTTCGCAATCGGCCGACCGATCGGAATCACCTCGGGCACGGTTTGATTGCGGAAGTGCCAACAGGTGGCGTCGATGGTGGTTTCTGTAGGTCCATAGAGGTTGACGACCCCCTCGGAGGTATAACGTTGCGCCTCCTGGACCAGCGCCGCACTGAGCGGTTCGCCGCCGCAAAAGAGATACCGACATTGGAACGTTCCACTCCGCAACGTGGCCTCAAGCAGGCTGGGAACAAACTGGGCAACCGTCACGTGATTCTTTGCGATCGTTGTCGCAATACCAACTGGGTCCCTCTGGAGGTCTGAGGGCAAAAGTATGAGCCGAGCACCAATCGCAAGCGGAGTCCAGATCTCCCACACCGATGCGTCAAAGGAGATGGCGGTACGCTGAAGAAATATGTCCTCTGCAGTAAAGGTGAACGCTTGCGCTTGCCAGTGGATGTGGTTGCTCAAGCTTCGATGCTCGACCATCACGCCCTTCGGCGTCCCGGTCGATCCCGACGTATAGATCACATATGCTAAATGGCGCGAGGTGAGGCCTGCCACATCGGGATTCGTTGGTGAAAGTTGCGACCAGACAGGCCGAGAGTTATCAACATCAACCATAACGGTTTCATTTCCGGAGCCACTTCCGAGAATCTCCCATCCAATCGCGTCACACAATAGAACCCCTGGTTGCGCGTCTGCGAGGACATAGGCAAGTCGATCGGAGGGATAACCGGGATCAAGGGGCATATATGCGCCACCGGCCTTCAGGACGGCCAATAGGCCAACGATCAGGGATAAGCCGCGGTCTATGCAGACAGCAACACGGTCATCCGGTCGGACTCCTTGTTCGATCAGATAATGTGCCAGACAGTTAGCTTGGCGGTTCAGCTCCGCATAACTTAGAAACCTATCGCCAATCACTACTGCTATAGCTTCCGGAGTCGTTCTTGCCTGTTCCTCAATGAGTTGGTGGATGCAACTGTCTTTCGGATACGGAACTGCTGTCTCATTCTGCGTCACCACCAGCAGATGACTCTCCTCGGGAGATAGGAGATCAATTGAACCGACTACCTGACCGCTGTCAGCTACCATGCGCCCAAGTATTGTGTAGAGATAGGCAGCGTGACGCTTCATCGTCAATTCGTCAAACAGTAACGTGGAGTACCTCAGGGTGCCGACAACTTCGTCGCCTTCCTCGCTGATATCAAGTTCTAGATCGAATTTGGCCGTGTAGGCCGAAAGATCATCAACTTGTAGCTCCAAATTCGGAATCGAAAGGAGGCTGCCTGGTTCCTCTTGCGAAACGAGCATCACCTGGAAGATGGGGGCGCGGTCGAGCCTGCGCGGAGGATTGATGATCTCTACAACCTGCTCGAACGGCAGGTCCTGATGATCCTGGGCCTCCAGTGTTGCAGTGCGAACCCTGAGTAAAAGCTGTTCGACGGTTGGATTCCCACTCAGATCGATGCGCAGCGCCAGTGTGTTCACGAAGAAGCCGATCAAGTTCTCGACCTGAACGTGCCTGCGATTTGCTACCGGCGTACCGATGACCAGATCATCCTGGCCCGAGAGGCGGGAGAGCACCGCAGCCCATGCTGTCAGCAGCGTCATGAACAAGGTCGCACCGTGTTTCGCGCTCAGCGCCTTCAGGGCCTTGGTCAGCTCGGCATCAATCCGGACTGTTAGCTGTGCCCCTGCGAAACTCTGTTGCGGCGGCCGGGGGCGATCAGTGGGCAGCTCAAGCAGCGGGGGTGCATCAGAAAGCGTCTTTTTCCAGTAGGTGACCTGTTTCTCCAGTCGCTTTCCTGCGAGCCACTTGCGTTGCCAGGCTGCGTAGTCCGGGTACTGGATCTCCAACGGCGACAGCGGGTCGGGCTTGCCATTCAAATAGGCGGTATAGAGCGTGCTCAGTTCACGGCAGAAGATGCCTAATGACCAACCATCAGAAACGATATGGTGCTGCACCAGAATCAATACGTGCTCCCGATCCCCAAGGCGAACGAGACAGGCACGCACCATGGGGCCGCGGGATAGATCGAAAGGAGTGTCGATCTGTTCTCGGCATAATGCCTCCAGCCGGCGTTTCATGTTGGTCGCTGTCCGGAGATCAATTTGTATGAAAGGAACACTCGCCTTGTTCGACAATAAAAACACTTCCGGATGACCGTCGACGGCTACGAATGTGGAGCGGAGGGCTTCATGGCGAGCAAATATCGTATTGAGACTGCGGCGAAGCGACATGCAATCCAGATCACCACGCAGCCGTAGCCCTGCAGGAACGTGATAGGCCGCGCTCACCCCTTCAAACTGGCTTAGAAACCAGAGCCTCTGTTGTGCATATGACAGGGGCAGATGCTCCTCAAGACGCAAGGGTGTGATCGGAAGAAGCAGTTCAGGATCGTTACGAGAGCACCTTTCTGTGATAGCAGTAGCCAGCCGGGCTGGGGTAGGGTAAGAAAACAAGTCTGTAAGTTGTAGCTCAATCCCAATTACTTGCGCCACGCGACTGAGCAAGCGTACGGCGAGTAGCGAATGGCCGCCGAGCTCGAAAAAATTATCGTTGCGACCGACGCGATCGAGGTGGAGCAGTTCCTTCCAGATCTCTGCCAGCGCAATCTCGGTCTCTCCTTGCGGCTGCTCATAATCATGGGCGGCATAGACCCCGTTCTCCGGAGCCGGCAGTGCTTTACGGTCGAGCTTGCCATTGGGCGTCAGTGGCAGGGTTTCGAGATGCACGAATGCCGCAGGCACCATATACTCCGGCAGCAGCACCGACAGATGCTCCCGCAACTGTTCGGCCGTAAGGCCGGCTGGATCCGAAGCGGTGGTGTAGTAGGCGATCAGGCGCTTGTCGCCCGATGTGTCCTCCCGGGCTATGACAACGGTCTGTTCTACAAGCGGATGGTCAGCCAGCCGCGCTTCGATCTCCCCCAACTCGATGCGAAAGCCACGGATCTTCACCTGCTGATCATTTCGCCCGAGAAACTCAAGGTTGCCGTCCGGCAGGTAACGAGCTAGATCGCCGGTACGGTACATGCGCGCTCCCGGCTCATCGCAGAACGGATCGTCCAGGAAGCGCTCCGTTGTCAACTCCGGGCGGTTGAGATACCCGCGCGCCACGCCTGCCCCGCCGATGTACATCTCGCCTACCGCACCCAGAGGTACTGGCTGCTGCCGGTTGTCCAGCAGATAGATGCGGAGGTCTGCCAAACGTATTCCGATCGGACTCGCCGATGCTGCCGTGTCACTGGAGGCTAGTGGTCGATAGGTCACATGCACGGTTGTCTCTGTGATGCCGTACATGTTCACCAGCAGCGGCTGGCTCTCGGACCTGCGCCAGTACCAGGACCGAAGTATCGTCGGATCGAGAGCTTCGCCGCCGAAGATTACATAGCGCAGACGGTCCGAAAGACTGCTCTCGGCCTCGGCTTCCATCAGCATCCGGAAGGCGCTAGGAGTCTGGTTCAGTACCGTGACCTGCTGTTCGCATACAAGACGATAGAAATCCCGGCTCGATCGCGCCATCTCATAGGGCACGATGACCAGTCGGCCGCCGTAGCGCAGTGCTCCCCAAATCTCCCATACCGAGAAGTCGAAAGCGAAGGAGTGGAAAAGGCACCACACGTCCTGGTCGCTAAACCCGTAGCTGTTCTGTGTCACTTCGAACAGGCGCGTGATCTGCGCATGCTCGACCATCACGCCCTTCGGCGTGCCGGTCGAACCCGATGTGTAGATCACATAGGCAAGATGACGCGAGGTCAGGCCTGCCACTTCTGGGTCCGTCTCCGGCTGAGATGACCAGACGGGCCGTAGAGCATCGAGTTCGACTACTACGAGACCTTGTGTGGCTTCGCTTACCAGAACCTCACGTCCCAACTTATCGCAGAGCAACAGGCGTGGCGCGGCATCACTCAGGATCTGGGAGAGCCGCTCGGAGGCATAGGCAAGATCGAGGGGTACATAGGCACCACCGGCTTTCAGAATGGCCATAAGGCAAACGAGCATAGACACACCGCGGTCCGCGCAGATGGCAACACGGTCATCCGGCTCAACACCCAACTCGATCAGGTAATGCGCCAGGCAATTCGCTTGGCGATTCAACTGCGTGTAGCTCAGAGACTCTCCGCCGAAGACCACCGCCACGGCCTCAGGGCTTTTACGAACCTGCTCTTCGAACATCTGATGAATGCAGCGCCCGTCCAGAGATGGAGCTGGCGTTTGGTTCCACGCCTCCAGCAGCAACTTCCTCTCCATGACAGATATAAGAGAAAGGGCGCCAACTGGCAGTGCATCATTAGTTTGTTCAAGAACTTCCTCCAACAACCTGGAAATAGCCCGGGAACTTCGGTTGATTTCCAATTCATCGATTATGTTTGGAGCATACGACCATCGAAACATTCCGCTCGGGTGAACCTGCAAAATGAGTGGGATCTCATCCAGACTTGCTGAATCCGGGCTGTCTCCGTCGCATTCCTCTACCACTTCGATCCCTACATTCCAAGGAACGATGTACCTTCCCGACGGTCTTAGCTCTGGGTCACGAGCTATGAGATCTGAAGAGTATGTGAAATGCTGCTGAACTTTTTCGATTTCCTCGACGATCTTCTGTAAGGCTTCACCGAAACCAAGATTCATATCGATTTCAATTTCGAAGGGAACATACGGTGCAAGCAGTCTCGACGTCCACTCGGGACCTGCAAGTGGGTTTCGCACTCTCCAACCAACATGCAGACGCGTATCTGCCGTTACCCGGCTGAGATAGATCAGCCATGCTGCGATCACGCATTCATGGTTTCCTGCTTGCGAATACTGCTCGAATGGGAAGAATTTCCAATTGCTGGCCATTCGCGGTCCCGGCGGTTCTTGGCCTCCTACACTCGAGGGCAGGGAAAGAGGCTGCACGTGCCGGAGTCTTTCGAGCCAAAAACTTTCATGTGGTTCTGTGTTCGACCCAATTTCAGCCAAAGTCTCTCGCTCTGGGTTGCTGAAGACAGGCAGTAGTGCCCCTTCAAAGAGCTGGCATGTTCTGGCCACGCGAATACAATCGAGGCGCTCTCCTGTTTGACTGATAAAACCGCCGACAGAAACGTTCTGTGTCCCCGTGGAGACATGCCATCTATCTGCCCCGATGCTCAAGAGGGTGCCGGGGGCGGATGTCGATCGCTCCTCCAATATTTCCAAGTCGGTTGCACAAACAATAACATCACTGTTCAGCACGATCTTTGGATACCGGCAGGCATTTGGGAGATACCCGCCTAAAATGAGTGCGCTCACGGTACGCGACAGCGACTCCGCGCTATCGTTCCAATAAAGGACACCGGGATCGCCCCTATTAGCTCGTCGGACGTAGATATTGTTCTCTAGCGCAACACCTGGTTCAGCACTGAGGCTCTCCACGCATTCGGAAACCAGTTGTTCAGGTTGATCAAGAAAAGCCTCCATTATTTGGAGAATCCTAGCTGAGTGAGCGCGCAATTCTGACACGCTGGTGGTGGCCTCGCGATCGCTCAGAAAGACTCTGTGAACATGTTCTCCGGTACAGTCCAGAATAGCGATTGTGAAGTCGCGCACACTACCGAGAGAAACAACTCTCCATGAGAATCGACATCCAGGAAAACTATTTGCTCCGTCGAAGTTCATCCAATTGATGGATGGACCGAACCATCCGTCTTGCATGATCTGGTTGTCGCGGCGAATCATCTCACCCCTGTAACGCTGGTGAGGCAACACTTGCCGGAGAACAGATCCAACATTCCGCGCAACATCGACAAGACGATCACCCGGTGCGAGCACGATGCGAAAGGGAAGCACGTTGGACGTCATAGAGGGGATGTCCTGTTCACCTTTACGTGCATTAGCAACAGGGAGACTAAACTGAAGCTCGGACTTCTTGACCAACATATGAAAATGGACTGCAACCACAGCCGCCCACATCTGCATAGGAGAAATACCTTGTTCTCGCGAACATGTGGTCACCCGCTGAAGATCTCGGAATGCAACATCATATCTCGCAATTTCATCTGTTTGGTCCGCAGCAGTGGCTACCTTGCGAGCAAGCCACCCAGGATAAAAGGATCGAGAAAGATACCGGCGCCAGAAATCCCTATCTCGGGCAATACTTGACTCTGCATATTGCATACCTACAGCTTGTTCGTGCAAGGAGTAGTGGTGTGGCGCAACCGGGTTTCCATTATTCAATTCTGTGTAGATCTCAGCTATCCGTCTTGCCAGGAGACCAAGGCTTCGTCCATCGATTATGATGTGGTGGTATCGTTGGTACCAATAGAACTGATTCTCAGCTATCTTTATCAATGCAAAAGTAAACAGGCACTCGCTCTCCGCCTTGTGAGCACGGGTCAGGTCCTGTTCAATCCACGTTAAAGCACAGTCTCTTGAATTCCTCGCGCCGCTGACGTCGATATTGATAAGGACGCTCTCCCTGAAGCGACGGGTGATGCGTTTCCGAAGTGTGCCTTCAGCGATTTCAAATCTAGTTCTTAATGCATCCGTTTCGTCGATCACGGCGTTGACTGCTTGCTCTAGAACCATCCCGTTGACATAGCCATCAACAATGGCATAAACAGCAACCGAATGATCGTCATTGCGGCCGGTCTCCTCGGCCAACCAAACCTCGCTTTCAGTTGGCGAGATTTCATACGCCGGAGCCTGTCTCGCATCCTGATCTTCCATCATGGTGTTA
The DNA here is from genome assembly GCF_014640335.1 of Edaphobacter dinghuensis. Lineage (NCBI taxonomy): Bacteria > Pseudomonadati > Acidobacteriota > Terriglobia > Terriglobales > Acidobacteriaceae > Edaphobacter > Edaphobacter dinghuensis. The sequence continues at coordinate 29,163 of NZ_BMGT01000004.1, forward strand.
TTCCGTACTGCGTTGCCAGCGGATCAGTAAAAGTTTGGAATGCATCCCCCGCGATTCGATCGGGGGCGCCGAGCGACGCTGTCGTAAATAGCTGCTCGTCAGATAAAGTTGTGAGATTTGGGAACAGGCTGCCTGGAAAGGTTAAGCTAGTGCAGCATGGAGTTGTTAAATGAGTTCAGTCTAAGATTGAGTTGTGGGATTGGGATACTGCACCCCGCATGCTAATGGGGTCCACGATAGTGGACAGATTATTGCAGTTTAAGCCGCACCACTCTTGCTGGGCATTTATACAAGACCGGACTTTTTACAGCAGAAGGTTGCTGATTGTAGCCTGGCTCTGCAGGTAACACGTGCCACTGTTACGGTAACAATGTGCGCTGTGGTTTTTGGGACGATTACGCCATATGGACTCAAACATGATCATAACGTTGCTCTTGAATGCTAATGCCTTCCTTGTTCATTCCTCCCGCAGTGCCTTATTAGGGTCAATCCGAGCGACTCTAAAAGCGGGTATTGTGCTCGCAAGAGCGGATACGGCTGCAATTGTAAGTACCACCGATAGAAAAGTTGCGCTGTCATATACTTGAACACCGTAGAGAAAACTCTGTAGGACACGCAGGACCCCTGCGCAAACAAACAATCCTAGAATCAATCCCGCGGCCGCAGCAATCACTCCTGATTTGGCGGCATAGATCATCGCTTCTCGAACTGTCGAACCGAGCGCAAGGCGAATGCCAATTTCTCTGGACCTCTCCGCTACCATATGAGCAACAAGCGCAAAAATCCCGATCGCGCTAAGCAATAAAGCGAGACCAGCCATTGTCGAAAGCAGAGCGACTTCGATTCGTTGCATCGCCAAGGTTTTCGCTTGCAGATCGCTCATGCTGTAAAAGCCGGAGAATGGAAGCCCTGGATCGACACTCGCCAAAGCGCGCTGCATCTGAGCAGTCAGGTCATCACCCGGATGAGCGCTTCGAACGATCCAACTTGGTTGAATCCATGTGTGCACCATAGAAAGCAACTTGGCATCGTCAACCTGGACATAGGGAACATAGATCGTTTCTTGATCCGTTAAAGGAGCTGCATCTGTAACCAAGTGAGTCGCTGAAGACAATACAGTGTCTGCAACGACACCGACAACCATCGCATTCTTGTTATTGTTTTCAAGCTGACGGCCCACCGCGTTTGCTTCATGGAAAAACTTCCGCGCAAAGGTCTCGTTGATCACCACAACGTGTTGCGTGCTCGGTCCGTCCGAATTCGTAAAAACTCGACCAGCCAGCAATGGAATTTGTAGGGTCTTGAAATAATCAGCGGTAACAAACACCTCATTGGTCGTAACCTGATCCCCCGCTTGCTTGCCATCGCTGAGGGTAACTCCATCCAGCAATGCGCGCTCATAAGGTAAGGTCAAACCGACTGCTGCGCTTTCGACTCCGGGAATATTCTGCATTGCGGTGAGGCTTTCGCGGAACAACGTTTGCAAAGCCCTGGGGTCTTGATACCGGACGTTGTCCAAAGATGCCTGCGCAGTGATCACCCCATTAGGATTGAATCCCGGCGACATAGTTTCAAGATGGACTAGCGTGTGAATCAGCAGTCCTGCGGCGGCCAACAGTAGAACCGTCAACGCAACTTCTCCCGCGATCAATCCCTGCCGTAGGCGTGCACGCCCCGTCCCGATGACCGAACGGTTGCCGATAGACGAGCGCAGGTCAACCTTGTTTGTGGCAAAAGCTGGGAGCATACCAAAGAGAATGCTGGTTAGCAACGAAAGCAGCAATGTGAAGGCCAAGACTCGACCATCGAGAGGCACATGCTGCACAGGCAGAAAATGTTCTGGAAGCATCTTCAGTAACGACCTTAGCGCAATAAAACCGAGCCCGATTCCTGCGGAACCTCCTATTAAAGCAACCAACAAATTTTCAATCCAAAGTTGTCTTTGAATCCGCCAACGCGACGCACCAAGCGCCATGCGGGTAGCGATCTCTCCCGTGCGGCGTAACATCCGCACCAAGGCGAGTCCCGCAAGATTGGCGCATGCGATCAGCAGTACAAGGCCGGACGCTAGCATGAGGGCTAGAACTTGAGGACGGAGTGTCTGGGTTTGCGCTTGTTGCAGGGGCATCCAGTAATAGGTCCGCTTCTCATCGGGGTTGCTTCTTGCGAATTCCAAAGTCTGATGACTTTGGTACAGAGCGCGCTCGATCTGACTATTTGCCTCTTGCCAAGTGAAACCATTACGTAGCAGCACGGTAGCGAGGAAATTAGTCGTCTGCCCTTCACCATCGCGGCTCGGTTGAAGGTCTGTGTATATGTCGGCATCCAAAGGAGTGGTTGCATGCTCAGGCAACACCCCGACAACCGTATATGGTTCTCCTTTTAGAAGAACGACTTGTCCCAGGACATGCTGGTCTTTACCAAATGCCGTACGCCACAGCGAGTAGCTCAGAATGGCAACTCTGGGACCATTAGGAAGATCGTCTTCGGCAGTGAAATTTTGACCAAGCGCAGGCTGAATGCCTAAGACGTCAAAATAACGCGCTGAAATCCGTCCGGAATGTAGATATTGAGCATGGGAGGCTGTCTGAAGGACCACACCGGCGGGATGAATTGCTGAAACAGCCGAAAGCACGGAGGGCACATTGTCACGTAATAGCTCCCATTGCTCTCCGTCTATAGTTCTTCGCTCGTCAGAAGGATGAGAGCCTGTGGTCCGAGCGTAGAGAGTCCCAATGCGCTGCGGTTGAACGTACGGAAGGTTGTTCAGTAGGAGTGCGTTCACAACGGAAAAAATCGCGGTATTCGCCCCGATACCTAACGCCAACGTCAGACAGGCTACTAAAACAAACCCAGGAGACCTGCTAACCTGCCGCAACGCAAGCTTTGCGTCACCAAGGAGGCTATCCCATCGCGGCCACAGCCAGACTTCGCGGCTGCGCTCCTCGATTACAGCGACATTGCCGAACTCGCGACGTGCGACTCGCTCCGCCTGCTCCCGTGTCATGCCGCGATCCATAAGATCGGCAATTTTTTCATCGAGATGTTCACGGATGGGTTCTGAAAGCTCTTGATAGCGACTGCGGTGAGAGAACAACTGTCGGAGCCAGCTCATAAGACCTCCTACTCTCCTGCCAATGCGAGCACGCGGGTAATTCCAGCAAACATTTTCTCTACGCTCGCAATCTCCTGTTCCAAATGCTTTTTGCCTACCTCGGTCACTTTGAAAACTCGTACCGGGCGGTTTCTAGCCGAAAGGCCCATCTCAGTTTCCAGCCAGCCAACCTTCAACATTCGTTGAAGAGCTGGATACAAAGAGCCTTCCTCAATTCGAAGATAGTCTTCCGAAATTTCCTTGAGCCTCTGAGCAAGCGCATAGCCGTGCATCGACCTCCAACTCAAGCTCTTCAGGATCATCAGTTCCAATGCGCCCGGAAAGAGATCACGGTATTCAGGTTTCTTCCTCATGCTATCGAAATTAGTATATTGCAAATACTATATAAATGGTAGTACGCATTGCCGGGCTCACGCAACAGCGGGACGCGGCACGGTTTGCGTGGCCCTTGCGGAAGTGCAATTCGCACTCGCAGCACACAAATAAGAGACCAGATCTGTGTTCCGGAGGAGATCAGCACATCAGAGGGTCGCTAGCTGCAGCTGATGTTCTCAAAACTTGAGCATAAAACGGCCCGCGGCCGCCGCTGAAATACACCGTGACCTGGTATGGGTAGCATAGTCGTGCAGAATCGTGCCAAGGGGTCGGCCCACATTCGTCAGATCCGCATATGCGCCGTCGGATTATGGGCGGCGCTCATCTCTTGCACTTTCTGGACGATTCAATGGAGCGCAGCTCCCACGTCAAAGAGTCGAGCGACTACGTTTTGAACGGGGGTTGCGAGCGCGGCTACATATCCCTCTGCGGTTGGAAATTCGAGCCCGAATATCCTCCTGCGAGGATGATGGCCTGGGCAGCTGATTTCCGACCTGCCTGGCCCTTCGAAGGACACTTGGACATCTCGTGGCGCGATAGATAAACCGCATCCCATTTGCTTCAAGAATGCCTCCTTGTGCACCCAATAGCGACAAAATGCATGCCGTCGTTGCTGGACCTCCAGAGCAAGAACGTCACCTACTTCAGCCTCTGCCAGGATATCCATGCAGATAGGAGTGACGTCGCCAAGATAATTCAGGCACTCAACGTCCACACCTATTTCCTCTCCCTCGCAGATGGCAATCACAATAATGTCAATCGAATGCGAAATGTTGAACGCTATTCGTCGTGATGTGTGCGGCGTCGAAGCTACACTGGGCTTTCCCTGATGCCCATAACAAAACATCACACTTGCCGGCCGTATACCGCAATAGCTTCCTAGAATCATCCGCAGAAGCGCGCGACCGACGAGGAATTCTTGCTTTTTCCCGGAAGGTCGAAACCGGTCGACTCGATCCAACTCTTCACGAGATAGAAGACTCTCCGGGTCGTTCAATATTGGAGCCAACAACGGAACAGCAGCACTCCATACATGCACCGATCCAGATTCGAACGGTATTTGGAGTTTGCAAATCTGACGTGCCAAATAATGAGCGTTCATTTCACCGTGCACATACCGCCAACTTTGTCTGGGAAGATCTGGAACGGATCGATAAAGCTTCAACACTTTACTCTCCCAACGCGAGTTCTGATGCGGAGACTTTGATCGAAAGAAACCTTAAACCGCTTCACCGAGATGACGAGGCGGCAATGCTCCTTTTATCGAGACACAATGCCAACTATTCCCTTAAGCGAGCCAGAGATGCCAATGACTTTTTCGCTTATCGCCAGATGTGGAACGGATATCGTCGACCTTCCGGATAGCAGCGCTTGCTGAATAGCCGCGATGTCTTCGTCTGACGTAGGACATGCGCATTCACCGAAAGACACGATCTTCTGGACGCCCGGAGTGCTAAGAACAGCTTGAATTACAAGCGCTTCGTCCTGCATAAAACATACGTCGGAAATAATGGCTGTTCATCACTTTATTCCGGTCCGACCATTGTCGTCGCGTAACAGTCTTGGGAAGAAAGTGCTCCTGGCCTTTGTGGTGAAGCAATGTAGCTATCCTATCGTCGTGACGAGGCCTGCACGGCGAGCCATCGGATTTGTTCAAGTGGTAACAATCGATGCCTCTTTGTCAACGTGCCGAGACGGGTTTCTCGATTTGCCATTTAAGGCAGCATTCCAGAGGGCGTTGCCAGTCGTGTTCCTAATCTGAGGACTGCTTACGCAATCTGTTCGAACGGAGCAACCTCGGCTGAAGACACTTCGATCGAAATTGACCTTAGGATTGCTTCTACCGAGATGATTAGCCGGCAGTGATTTTTCGGCCGAGAGACGATACCGGTTATTCCCTTCAATGGTCCAGAAACGATGATAACCTTTTGTCCCACGGTCAGGTATGGCACCGGCTCTGGATCTCGTCCGACCGACAGCATCCGTTGGATAGCCGATATTTCGTGATCCGGTATCGGGTACGCAACTTCGCCGAATGAAACGATCTTATGAACGCCTGGAGTGTTGAGCACGGTGCTGAAGAGGGAGCGCTTTGTTCTGCAAAAGACATACGCTGGAAATAGCGGTTGCTCGATGACCTTAATCCTGTCTGACCATTGCCGTCGTATGACAATCTTTGGAAGAAACTGCTCCACGCCTTTATGGTCAAGCAATAGCGCGACTCTAGCCTCATGACGAGGCATGACCTGTACAGCAAACCAGCGGACTTGTTCGACCGGTATCAAATAAAGCTCAAATCTCAGAGAGTCTTATCGGCGACTCTTCGGCGCAGGCTATCGCCCATCTAAGCCCCACCGCTACGGGAGCGACTCAGCATGCTAACTTATTGCGCGAACTTCGTTTCATCCAAATATCTGCCGCTGGGGTGAATCGATCTGAGTTCGCGTGCTTTGCTGCGCTACGCCATGCACACATACTTGCTGCTGCATAGGGCGCACGTTACGATTCGCGATAATCCCGAACAAGGGATTTGTCGCGGCTCATAGTTTGAGGTAAGCCTTTCTTCAAAGTCAATGAATCACAAGGAGGAACTCTAGTAGGCCGAACTAAGAACGCAGACAATCGTTACAGCCCATGAAAAGACGATCGCATCCCGCTTCAGCCCATATCGCGGAAGGAGTGCTCACTTCGCGCCAAGTCACGTATTTTTATGGGTTTGTTGGCAGTTCAACACCCAGTTGCACTATGGGAAATGGGGTAAATACCTCTGACGTACCAGATAAACCTTGCAGGCTGGTATTTGCGCATAAGTCAGAAAAGAGCCCTCGTGTATTTGTCCTATAAGCAAAATGCAGGTCAAGGAGCCGGGTGAATGGCTCCTCCCAGCGGGGATGCCACGATGGGATCCTTATCTGTTGCTCAATCCATTGGGCGAGCCGGCACACTGAGGGGAAAAATATGATGAGAAGAACAAAAGCACATGCTCCGGCCACAATCAGCCAGCGGGATGGAAGTCGTTCTGATTCTGTGTCTTGACTGTGATACGGGCAGAATGGACAGTTGCACGTATTTTGGACAGAATTGCGCAAACTATTCTGGCTTGGAGTTGATGCAGAAGGTTGAATCTGTTTCGGTTCTGAAGAAATAATCTCGCCCATCGCGTGTCCTCCATCATTCCGTCATAGATATAGCGACCGGGAATTCAAGATGTGGACAATCGTGCTGAGTAAATATCTGGTTATCCCAGAACGACTGCGGTAAGGTGTCGTTGCAGTCGGAACTAAATCATGCACGGCTGCGACGCATTACCCCGGGTTGATACTGGAATGAAATCTCCATCCCCATCCGATCTTTGCTGGGTGATAGGGTTTACGGCCCAAGGCAGCTGGATTGCGCCTGTCATCAGATCAGCAGTCCGGCTGGAATGGGATGCTGCAAAGCAACTAGCGGAGCGGTACCTTGGCGACGAGACATTGGCGTTGGAGTTAATGGAGGCCGCGATTCAGCAGACCGCAGAGCATCTCGAGGAAATGCAGCCGATCAGTGTAGAGGAAACACGCATTATCCTTGCTCGATCTTTCCGGAATGCACTCCGTCGCAAGCAATATGCAAACAGCAGATTCTATTTCGTTGGTACCAGTTCGGAGCTCGAACCTTATTGGCCCAGGCCAACATTCGGTACGGATGCTGCGGATGCGTTGCTTGATCTTGAAGTCTTACTCCGGGATACGCCCGACGAACTCCGACAAGCTATGCTGTTGCGCTATGGAGCAAGTGATCATTGGAGTGAAGTCGGAGAGAGACTGAAGAAATCGAAAGAAGCAGTCCGAAAGAGTTGCGAGCGAGAGCTCCATCGGATCCGAAAACGTCTTGGCCTATCGAGGTGAGGTGCTATCGAATAGCTTAGACAAGACAGGTCTAGCAAAAGAAGGAATCATGAGTCGAATCTTACCCTTTACGAGTGATGACGAAGACGACAGCGCTCTCTTCGAAAAACTCCGCGGGTATGTCCTTGAGAATTATCCGAATCCGGAACGGAAAGGCTGTTTCGATCGGGAAACACTTCGCACGTTTGTGGAAGATTCTTCCAAGCTCGATCTAAAAGACCCTCGTTATCTTCATATTTTTAAGTGTGCGGAGTGCACGCGCGAACTCAATGAACTTCGTGCAGCACACGTGGCGCATGCCAAAAACGCGCATGTAAGACGAGCTCGGAGTGTTTCCAGTGCCTGGAGGCTCGCTGCCTCTATTGTTCTCGTCTGTCTTGTGGGCGCTGTTGCATTCATTGGCCTTAAAAAGGCCGCGCTACTCCATCGCGCACCAATTGTCGCCGAGGAAGCTCCTGTCCCAGTAGAGCTTGATCTCAGCAAAGATGGGGATCTCCGGGGTGCGGGACAACCCGACGATGGTCTCTCACTTGAGCTTCCGCGGAAACGGATCAATCTTTCGGTCATTCTTCCTGTACTTTCTCCCCCTGGGGAGTACCGATTCTTCATCTCGCGCGAGAAAGGAGGTCCCGAACTCTGCGGCACGCAGGGATTGGCTGTCTCGCTGAAAGCGAGGACGGAGATCCATGTTCAGCTTGATCTGCACGCTCTTGCCGCAGGAAATTATTACTTGGGAAGCACATTCCGTCCGAACTCAGAGCTTCATTACTACCCTGTTCGGGTGCACTGATACCGGCTCATCCCGGTCGTGAGTCCGGACCTCGGGGCCTGTCTCTAGCCGCATCCATCAAGAAGCTCAGAGACCGTCATCTTGAATGTTGCTGCGAGAATAGCAAGAGTGTTTAGGTTAGGGTTCTTCAAGCCGTTTTCGAAATTGCTGATATAGGTCCGCCCTAGACCGCTCTCCACCGCAAGATCGTCCTGATTCCAGTTCCTGGCTTTTCTGAGTGCCCGGACTCGTTGCCCAAGCCGAGCATGGATTTGCCGAGTTGCCACCCTTTCAGGATCAATGTATTCTACTGGCTATATTTCGCCAGTAGAATACATTTCGAGGCAAATCACAAATTTGGTGCCGTGAACGGATGCTGGAGAACACGAAATGTCGCGCGAAGAGCACGATGCAGAAACGGGATCGGACTACCGCCCCTCGCATTCTCTGGTCATCGTATGCGGTATTGAGGTATTGCATGATGCAAATAAGCAGATCCAATTCTGAGCCTTTGTCTAAAGTGGTCAGGCCGGCGCGTTCCAGATGACCACTCGGATGCATGCTCGGGGCACGATCACGACACTTGAATAACATGTCTCTTTAGGTCACCTGGAGCGAGATAGCAGGCCCTGATGTCCCTTAAATTCCGAATCGCATCATTCACGGTGTCGCTCATCGCCCTTAATACGGCATTCATCATGTGGTATGCAACGCGTGGAATGCAGCAAGCACGTCTTCGGTCGATTTCCATTGTGATTCGAGATTTTGCATTCAGCGCGGCACATGATGTGGATCGCCTCAGAGCAAGTATCGATTTCATTGCGCCTGGAAGCGCTGTATTGACATTCCAGGCAAAAGACAGCGCTCTCCCGGCATCCATGCAGGGCCTAAGCGCGCCTGATGTTCGGCCAATGAAGGATTGTCTGATATCAGGCGGAAGGGTGTGTAGTCGCGATGATGTAGCTGGAATAGGCTATAGAGACGGAGAAGGTGGATTTCACTATGCGGTCATTCGACTTTCCCAGATCTCTCAATGGCCCTGGATCCTCTCCTTGGCCAGCACAGGATTCATAGCGATCTGCTTCCTGAGTATTTCCCTCGTGTATTGGTGGCGCAAGTATTTTTCTATACCCATTACAAGAATCACCAAATCCGTAGCTGAGTTTATCTTCCAGAGGCGTTCAGGAGAGGCTCATACAATGGGGTCGGAGAATTCATTGATAATGGCAGGAATTGGCGATGAAATCGCCAACCTAGAACAGGCCATAGCCGGTCTTTTGCATCGCGCTGATCAATTCAGGAAAGAAACCGATGCGCGTGAAACCCAACACTTGAAGTGGTTGTCTTACTTGACACACGATCTATCCAGCCCATTATCGCGAACCCTGTCAAGACTTCAACTACTGGAAATCCACCATGGAATGTCGGTTATCGAGCAGCACAAGCATCTCGAAGCAATTGACAGGGATATCAGACGCACAATGGATGTCATCGGTTCAGTCAGCCAATTCGCTATGCTTGAGAGCAACATACAGCGAAACTTCGTCCCTATTTCCGTTGTTGACCTCCTAGAACAGACAAGTCGAATCTTTGAATTTGAGGCTTGCCGCAAGGGCGTTGAGATCGACCTGCAAATCGAACCATCGATAGGTACCATAAATGCAGAAAAGCTCCTCCTCCGGCGCGCCGTCGAAAATCTCATCTCCAATGCACTGCGATTCTCTCCTGAGGGAGGAATCATTACAGTGATGGCGAAACGAGCGGGCGGGTTGATCAGCCTTTCCGTTGCAGACACAGGTTTAGGGATATCGGACGAGGATCTGCCGCGGATTTTTGACTTTGCGTTTCAAGGAACCGACCAAAGGCTCCCTTGCGTTCATGGTGAGATGGGAGTGGGCTTGGCTTTGGTAAAAAAGGTAGCCGAGTTGCACGGGGGCAGAGTCGCTGCCATGAATCGCGTAGACCGGGGAGCTGAGTTCACCCTGTTTCTGCCTATCGCACCATGCGCCTTGAATGCCGCCTCACCTGCACAGTCTGTCACGCACTCATCCTATACTTCTCATTGAGCGCTGTCGAAGCGGACATTAGTCTGCGGATAAGGCTTCTGACATGACGTTCAAATTGCGGTTTGAGCCTGTAGCTTGTCTTCAACAGCGGTTCCAGTAGACAAATCTTCATCGCGCTGCCCATAAAGGGGCCAATGGAGAAAGACAGGTCTATCTCTTTTTCCGAAAGAATTCCTCTCCATTGCTGCCCATAAGCGCTTTTGAGCTTTAACACGGATGCTCTAGAGCTTGATGAAAGGAGCGGGTGCATGGCGATCTCTTCGAATGCCATGAATGGAGGACCGATCACCGCAGATGCCCAATCGACTAAAACAAATTGTTCATCCGAGACCAGAATGTTGTCCGGACGAAGATCTCCGTGCACCAAACCGTCCGGCATTCCATATTCATCGAGCAACTGACAGGTGCGCTCTAAAACATCTACTATCCGATGAAGATCAGATGCTCTGACGCGACGGGGAGTCTGGTGTATTTGTGCCTGAACGATTTCGGTAAGCGCAGGCAGTAAGTTGCGGAAGCACTTATATAAGTGTGGGCTTCGGAGATCAATACATCCAGCATCTATCAAACTCGCTGTATACTCAATACTCTTTGCCTGAAGCGCGCCAACTGTCTGCATTAGACGAACAGGGTTTGCCTCTCGCATTCCGCGGATCGAATCCAGAGGAAGGCCCGCATCCCTCATCAACCAGCCGTTCCATGCCTCATGCTCAGCGATAATAGAAGGAAGATGTTCAGGAAACAATGCTGCTAAGGCACAGGCAACTTTCCGCTCTTTACTGAAGATTGGATCGCACGCCTTGAACCAAAGAAGGCTGCCATCACGCTTGCGTATTCGCAATAGCACAGATTTGGGCGACGCGTTGAGTTGTCGAAACTCTTGGCGGAATGCCATTGGTTCGTCCGGACCGACAGCTGTCTTGAGCCATTCATGAAAGACGGCTGTCCATCCGAAGCGAGAAAATGGTCCAGATTCTTTTGTTGTTCCACGCACTGTATCGATGGCGTGCTTCACTCCACACCAATACTCGCAATGGCGTAGTCCTTCTGGAGGGCTCCATCTGGACCCGTCATCGAAATGTTGAAAAGCACTGTCTCCTAAAGCCTCAGCGACTACAAGCCCATCCCCACCCGGTTCCTCACCGAAAAAGGTTAGAACAATGATTCGCAGGCCCCATCTTTTGAGAGCAAAAAGCTGAACATGTTCACTTGGCCTCGACCAACGTGGAATGAAGATACGAGGCAGCGTAATAGGTTCTCTGCTTGCGTCAACCAAAACTGCGTCATCCGCTCCTGATAGGAGCAGCAGCCTAAATGCGTCATATTCTGGGCTTGGGATACCCGGCAAACGGCCCCTCCGTGCAGCATCAAGCCGGAGCGAAGGCGCCCTCCAGCCTCACCCATCAGAATGTCACCCAGCGACATAGCGCGACAGGAGAATCGATTCGCAGGATGCGACATTCTATACGCCCTATACGCTGAAGTCCGCCTTAGAGTTTGGAAACTACATCCAACGCCACTTTCAACTGATTGTCGTGACCTTCTCGGGCGAGCTCCGGATCAAAAGGTACCGGCACATGCGGTGCAATTGGGTTGCCCTCAACGTTGTTACCCTGGGCGGTTCTCAACTCCCCTACGGGAAGAGTAAGCCGATAGCCATACGGGAGCTTGATTTTATCTCCGGCCAGAAGGCGACCAGGGCTTGCTTCGCCTACGATGATAGCGAGCTTGTTCTCTTTGGCAAATGCAAGCAATATTTCATTGGCACTCGCCGTGTGCTGATTGATCAAGAGCACGATGCGATTATGGAATGGCTGCGGACCAAGACTCTCTGTAGCCAAAGTGACCGGCAGGCGACGTCGCGTTATGCATCGCGCTCCCAACATCGCGAAATAACGCACAGTCAATAAATATCGCTCTAGGGTGTTGCGCGGAATCCGATCTAGCAGGAAACCCTGATCACTAATCTGTGAGGTCGCTGTCAATTTTCCATGCTGAAATATGCCGGCCGGTAGGCTGACTGGGGAAAGATAGCTCATCAGTCGCAATATTCCAATTCCTCCGCCCGTGTTGCCTCTGAGGTCAATGATTAGGCGCCGTATGTCCCCCAACGTCTTGAGCGATTTCGAGATGTCGTTTGCAATGTCCACGCCTATGGCGCCTGGATATGCGCAAATCTTGATGTAACCCGTGTCATGAGCTAAGCGACGCGTCTGGACGAGAGGGTCCGGCTCGATATATGGAAGCTGTCCACTCTTTGGTGCAACAAGAGGAATCGTCACGTGTTTGGTTTCTTGGTGGTTGGCGCGCGAAATGACTTCAACTGATACGGTCGATCCCATCGAAAAATGAGGATGCTCAAAAGGGCGATAGCTGCGATCATCAACGGAGAGCAGGATGTCACCTGGCCGAATTCCTGCTTTTGCAGCGGGACCGCCCGCGTGTACGTCCTGAAACGTCCAATATTGTTCTCCTCTGAATGCTTGTGGTACATAGGTGGAGGCTAGCGCCATCTTTGCAGTGCAGCGCGTTAAGTCTTCGTGGTAGAAGCCCACGTGCGATATGCCTAACGTGAGCAAAACCATTAAGACCTCGCGTTCGAATTCTTGCTCGGAGGTCGCTGCCAAGATCGCGCTGCGATGGTCGCCCAGGGCGGTTGCCCATTGACCTCCCTTTTTCTCTGGATCAAAGAGTTTGCTAGCAACCTGTGCGGACAAAGAATCAAGAACCTTTTCACGTCGCTTGGTGGTCATGCGAGTTTGACGCATTCTGCGAATCCGGATCAGAAGTGCTTTCAAATCCATTGAGATGGGTCTCCTACGAGTTCGACACTAGCCCAGTAGTATGGCATCAACCCTTTTCGCTCAACCATCAATTGAGCATTTCGCAGCGCTTCTGCCTTTGACTTACCTTGCTCTAGATTGTTGTAAAAAGAAGTCATCAGTAGCTCAGTACTTCGGTCCTCAAGCTCCCACAGAGACATGACCACGCTGTCGGCACCGGCCTCGAGAAACGCATTGCCTAAGTTGGCCACATCCGCTTCGCCAATCGGACCATCGCCTGTATTGCATGCAGAAAGGGTAACCAGGGTCGCCCTTAGGTGCATTCGACGTACTTGTTGGACAGTCAGGCGCCCATCGGTGGGATCTTTGTCATCGGGCACAAACACCAAGGCCGACTGATCCGGGAATTGAACATTCGCATAACCATGCAACGCGAGATGAATTACTTGGTACTGATCGAGTGGAAGGTGTGAAAATGTCGTGAGCGTTGCTGCTTGCCCCACAAGCACCGTAGCAGAGCTTCCGAAGCCTTTAGCTATCGTCTCCACCTCTCGCTTGCTTTCCGGAATAGAGACAAATTCACTTGGCTCAGCCAAAGCGGTGTCTGACAACAGTAAGTTGGCGGGATATTGACGTTGTTCGGTACTGGCGGCTACGCCCACGAATTTGCGCACCTCAAGAGCCGGAGGCGGCTTTCGGCCTCGTAATAAGGCAAGCACGGTGGCCGATGGGCTGACGCTGAAGACATGATCGACAAGCGCGTAACGGCTGCTGTCCCAAAGAGCCGCAAAAGGCAGGCGATTTAGTTCTCCGTCCGGGACCACAATGACATTCGTCTTCGCTCTGTATTCGACAATGGGGCGTAACAATTGCTCGAACAGAAGCGCTGCGCTCTCTTTGTCCTCTGCGCGTGCATGGATAGACTTCTCATACCGAATTACCGCCTGGCTGATTTCACTCTCTGGCGGGAGTCCATACGCTCGCACTCCGGAGTTCGTGACGACCACTACGTGAGATAGCGGCTCGCCTAAAACGTATTCGAGCAGGATTTCCGATGGCTTGAGATTTTCCTGTATCGACTTCAGAGGAAGTGGGCTTCTGGCTACCTCGGTCGCAAGGGGCGGATCACCATCGTGATCTGCATTCTCTAAGGCCTTTTCCAACTCCTGTTTGACGCCGGGGTTGTCCGTTTGAATCAGCTCGAGATTTAGTTGCTTTATTCGGCTTTCTATCGGGGAGGGCTCATGTGGAGTTGCGATTGTGTGATGTTCGAGCGCCTGTGCCTCAATACGTCCGTGCGCAGATTCGATCATAGAAAACGCATCCGCAAGCTTGCCCTGTCTGCAGAGCAGGTCGAATGCGCCGGAGTAGACATCTCTCATCTCTGTCAGCAGATCTCGCTCAACGGTTTGGGTCGGCGCTGTAGCCAAAAGTGAGTTGATGAGAGTAGAGCTTTTCTCGTAAAACAGCTCCGCTTCAGCCCGCCTGTTCATCTTGTCCAGAATTTCTGCCTTGATTGCCAGATTGCGTGGGCTGTAGTACATCTCCTCCGAAAGATGAGCATTTGCATCGATCGCAAGATCGATGTTCTTCAAGGCCGCATCCAATTGCGCTTGATGCTCATAGGCCTCTGCGAGGAGGGCCGCAGTTACGGTTATCGCTCTCCATGATTTCAGTTTCTGTGAGTATTCGAGCGCGGAGGAGAACTCTGTAATTGCATCCGGCCACTCTCCCTGGGCCTCGTACACCTGGCCCTTTGCGTTCATGATTTGTAGCAGATGGGCATCTAAATTTCTGGTTGGTAGGTGCTCTATAGCGTCATTTGCCAAAGCAAGAGCTTCTTGATAACGTCCCAGACCTCGAAGCGCATCGATTTTCGAGTTGATGGCGATGGTTGGGTAGGCCACTCCAGGTGACGTGCGAGCAGTGGTGATCGCTTCGTCGAGTGCTCGAAGAGCTTCCTGATAATGGTGTAGCTCTACAAGCCCAGCACCATACACGCTGGCGTAGCGAACGTGAGCCGCAGGATCGTGTAGGTACTTTGCAACAATCCAAGCGCGCAACACTAGTTTTTTTGCGCCCGCCAGATCGCCGAGGAAAAACTCACAGATGCCGCGCTCCCCTACCGCCCGCATCGCCAGCAAGTAGTGTCCTTGTCGCATGGCGATATCCTGCACTTTCTCCCATGTTTGTTCTGCTATGCCGGCATCATAGTTTGTCTCGATCATTCCTTCTATTGTCAGGATGCGGAGGCGAGTCTCCGCGGCCTGAGCGGCAGGAAGAGTAAGATCCTGATTGAGCTCGATGAGAAGAGAAGGCGTTGGATCCCAATCCGCCCTGGGAATCATTTGGCTCACATGGGCATAGAGGGCCTGAGAAGGTCGATGCTCCTGAAGAAACAGCAGTTCCGCTCGGTGATAGATGGGTGTTGCACCCATCCAGTCGTTATTCCAAGCAAGCCGGTCGGCCGCCGAGAGAAGATCCTCAGCGCTGCTCCCATCGGTGATGCGATAGCGGTGCAGCAGCATCGCGGCAGAAATTGCACACACGGCAGCAAGAATGACGTAGACCTTCGTTGCGACCCTCAATCTCCTCATCGACGATCCTCGTACATGCTCACCACGCGGGCCTCCAGGGGACGCCTAGTCACGAAACAGTGCCTACTGCAGTCTGGTGCGAGAGAGGAAATACGTCACCGAAATTCGTTCAAACTTGCTTATAAGCAAAATGTGAGCTGGCCTTGCTGGTAAATCGTTTATGTATTATTGTCAACGACGCCCGGTTAACGCCCTGCTCGACGTAAGCCAGCATGAAAAAAGAGGCGGCGAGACCTCGCGTTATTTGTCGGCAGCATTTCGCGTCGGCTGACTCCCGGCTTGCGTGCCCACGATCTTTTACCATCAGCCACTTTGGAAGCGTGTTTAGGCCGAAAGTTTTTCAGTCAAAATTCGCAACGCTTGGCCGAAGCCGCTCACTATCGTAGGGAGGACTCTTGTCCTGATGAAGAGACAATCGGCGCTTCCCGCCACCCGAGTTCCGCTCTCGTTCCGGGTTTCAAGAGAGATTGCATATATTACGGCGGTTCTTGTGGGCTGCGGGGCGTTTGGCATGACAGTTGTGCTGAAACATGCGGGATTTCCACTCGATCCCGTCTGGGTTGTCTTGTGCGCAACTCTAGCGGCGGTGTGGACCGGGGGAAGTGGTCCCGGACTAACTACGACCTGTATTGTGTTGGTGCTCTTTGCTGCGCAAATTACGAATGGGCAACTCACGCTGGGATCGTGCCTCCGTCTAGGACTGCTTATGAGCGCATGTCTCGCTGTGGTAGGTTTCATCGCCCTAAAGAACCGGCGCTTCGCCGAAGCTATGGTTGAAATCGTGTTTCTTCGCCGGATCGTCCACTGGGCGCCCATTCCCCTTGTGCTCTTTGGACGGGAACGAATCGTCGAATATTGCAATGCAGCATTTGAAGCTCTTTATGGGTGGAGCTTTGAAGAACTCAAAGGCCGGCCGCTTCCGATACCCGATCGTGAACTGGAAACCTGGCACGAACTTGAGCAAGGCTTGAGGTCTGGCCGTGAGTTCCGGAATGTCAGGGCAGTGCGGATTCGCAAGGACGGATCAGAAATCAACGTCCGTATTTCTGGGGTTCCTTTAACGGATGATAATGGCAACCCGGCCGGCCTTGTAGGGCTTGCAGTAAAGGACGATTCGAACTCTTCTCCGGATCTATCCCCGAGCACACTGCAGTTTATCGCCACGAGATGTGGTGATTTTGTCTGTCTCACCGACGAAGGACATCGGATCCATTTCCTCAATGATACTGCGCGGGAAGTCTTGGGGATTGACATCAAATCACCACAAGCATCTCTTAACCTTCTCGATTTTGTTTTTCCAGAAGATCACCAGAGGATCGTGCCCGAGCTTTCTCACTTGCCATTGCATGGATCTCTGCCATCTGTCTGGCTCAGGATTCCCGATCGAAGATCTGACGGTTTCATCCAGATCCATGGCGGCGTCTATGTATTACCTGACGAACAGGCGAGCGGCGGAAAGCAGTTTGCCTATGTCTGCCAGCGCGTGAACGAGTCATCTGGTCTCCAAGAGCCCCAGGTTCCGGAGAGCTTGCCTTCTCAGCCAGATTTGAGAATGTGCCGACAGCCGTAGGATTGCTGAACACCAACGGGCAATCACTTGAAGTTTCCAGCATTTGATTTGACGTCAAGCCCATGAGATCATGCACGCAACCGAATGAAAATCCTCGAATTTGCAGCTGGGAATAGACCACCTACGAAGTGAACAAGCGATTCTATGACAAAAGCGGTCAATTATTGCGGTGCAGGATCATTGCTTCGCTAGTGCGAGGAGGGACTGGCGAGTCAAGCTGATTACGTCAGCATCGTCGAGCCACTTCCTCCGGGTCACTCCCCTCCGAGTTTCTTCAGACCTTACACTGTTGATTTGCCGATAGGATTATTGGTTTTGATCAGGTCGGGCAACAGCGCATCCTCGAAAGACAGCGTCAATTCTTCATGCGTGTCCGACTCTGCCTCGTGCTCGAGTAAGCTGCGATAGAGGGGGCTGTGGCGATAGAGGAAAGTATGCGTGCCCGCCGAGTCAATTTCTCCGGCATCGAAGAGAATGATGCGATCAGCCCACAACAGCGAACGGAGACGGTGAGAAATGATGATGAGAGTTTGTCTCGTATCTCTGTGCGCCAGAGCATTAAGAATGGCGTGCTCGGTCGGAAGGTCAAGTGCCGATGTTGCTTCGTCCAAAAGCAATATCGGCGTTTTCCTTAAGATTCCCCTCGCCAAGGCTACGCGCTGACGCTCACCGCCGGACAGTGCAACTGCTTCCGGGCCGAGAGGTGTGTCCAGCCCCAGCATCAAGTTCGCGACGATGGGCCGTAGCTGCACGAGGTCCACGATCTCGGATAATTCCTCGTCATTCGTCTTGGGATTTCCAAACAGAAGATTCTCGCGTAGTGTTCCCGAGAACAGGACTGGATGCTGTGGTACATAACAGATAGCCCGGCGCAGACTCTGCAGGGTGTAATCGCGAATCTGCCTTCCCTCAAGCCATATCGTGCCGGCCGTGGGCTCGGCCATTCTGGCGAGCAGCCGAGAAAGTGTAGACTTGCCGCAGCCGCTTTTTCCTGCGATCGCTAGACACTCTTCCGGCTCGATATGGAACGAAACACGCTTTAAGACTCTGGTATCGCCAGAATAGGAAAAGCACACATCCTGACAGGTCAGACCCGATTGCAATGGATTCGGAACCACGCTGATCGATCCATCGTCACAGACGCTTGGTCTGGACTGAAGCACCTCGCGTATACGTCGGATACTGGCATTCACCCGCTGCGTTCTTGAGTAAAGCTCCATTGCGCTCGATATTGGATCAAAGATCCTCGTGATGTATGTATAAAACGCAAAGAACGTACCAATGCTGAGCGCTTTGGTTTGATATTCGTGAATGCCCACTTCAAGTACTGCCAGAATCGCAATTGCCATCACGGCAGTGACTGCAACAGTGAAAGCAATTTCAGATCGTCTTTGCTGCCATTGCGCCTCAACCATTTGAGACCATGCGACCACGACTCTTGACAGCTGTCTTTCTTCTGCGCCCAGCAATTGAATTTGTGGAACGGCGCCGAGGTGCTCGGCAACAACACCGGACGCCCGCCCTACGCTGGCCTGCGCCGTATTGGCACAGTCCCGAATATGGCTTCGAAATTGGGTTCTCACCCAATGGAATATAGGAAACAATGGCACGATCGTGAGCGCCATGCGCCAATTCAGAGAGAGCATGACTACGAGATTTACGACGAAGAACACGACGCTGCGAAAGGACACATTTGCGGCGTCAGATCCGAACTCGGCAACCTGCTGCACATCTTGTTCTACCCGCGCCATCTTTTCGCCCAAGAATGTGCGCTCGTGCCAGTCTGCCGACAGTATGGTCATGTGTCGTAGCAGACCCACCCGCAGATCCTGGCTCAACGATTGTGTTGTACGAAAACTGAGCAGTGACGCCTGTCCCCCAACGACAACTCGAGCGAGATAGCAGAGCGCAATCAGGGCCCCGACAGAGACAGCCTCGAACCGCCGATGTTCAAGAATATCCTTGTCCACAAGGTGTCGTATGAGCAGGGGGTCAAGGGTGCCGAGTAGGCCTGCCGTCAGCGTGGCGGCCAACGCAAGAAACATCCTCAGCTTGTATGGCGTCAGGCGCTCCCATAGCCATGCAGGCGTGCTTTTTTCGGAGATTGCCTGCTCATGACAAGGCGGCTCAGCACATTCGAAATGGGACTCCATATTCACTGCATTCTTTTGTCCTCAAGTCTCAACAAATCAGAAAGTTCTTACATCGCGTCTTCCGTTCCTTTTGCGCCGCCCCTTATTGCAGCATCTGCTCGTGAGAGCAATGATTTTGTGTGCATATTGCTTATAGGCAATATGGTTTTGCGTAACCTTGACAGCTTGGTTATTCGACTGTCTTATCTGAAGTGGATGCAGCATTATTGGCCTCTGCAGACCGGAAGGTTTACGGGAGGCCCGACGCGATGTAAGGCTCATCAGCTGATGGTGACCTCCTCCCAAACCCGATGCGACCGACCTCCAGGTCAGATACCAGATAGAGTCCACAGCAGGATTAGCATGGGTTTGCGAAGGAGTTTCCGTTCGCAGTCTACGGAGATAACTCTCTTGGTGAATGTAATCAGCCGAAGGTTGTAGATGAAGATTTATAGACTTAACGAATACCCATTTCTGGAACCTAGCCGAGAAAAAAGCATCTGTCGGCCGCGTCGCGCGATCAATAACTGTTGTCATGGTTTTTTTTGTGCCTCCCAGTTTCCTTATGAGGACATAATTGTGCCGACGCCCTCACAAGATTCGCTATCCGAACCCGAACGCAAGCTGATCGACCTGATCCGAGACACAAGAGCGAATCCCGAGGACAAACTTCATGCAATCCTTCTCGAGCGGCCAGAGGAGTTCATGCAATACCTCATCAACGATTCTCACGGCGCAGTAAAGTTGCGCCTGTACGTCGTGGCTGCCGAACTCGGCATAGGGATGAAAACACTTCAGCGCAACTTTGCGAAGAAATACAAAAAGGCGATGGTCGACTTTCACCTTGAAGCAAGGCTCGACTTTGCGAAATTCTTGTTGCGTGTTATGCGAGGCGAAAAGATGAGCGTGATCGCGAAGCACATTGGGTATGATCGCGAGCCCGAGTTCACTCGCTTTTTCGAGAAGCTTATGCATGAACCACCTGCCAAATGGGCCGAGAAAGAACACCGCCGCGCAGATCGGAAAGCAGCTCAGCTACGCGCTGACCAAGAGAATCATCCGCCCTCCTCACTGTAGCGCCATGTCGGCCGATTGACTGCATGCACTCCGCATTTTGTCGCATCCTGCGTAGCGGTTTTTCTTGCAACCTAGAAATCCAGGTGACAGACTAAGCCTCACAGTTGGGCCGACAGCTGTCCTCTCGAGCAACTTCCGGACAGCGTCGCGCAGTAGCCACACTTCGGGCAGCAGCATTTCTCAGTCCGATATGTAGCCGTCAAGGATTGCAGGCAAAGGGCGCCCCTACGTAAGACGGACGTCTCGCAGTCCATTTCACGGCGCAGCAGTGCGACCAATGCGTCTCGCCCTCCTTAGAGGAGGCTCCCATGCTCGCTCCCAGCCCTCAGCTCACTTCTGTCGTCACCACTGATGGTGCCGTCATCCTGGATGCGAAACAAAACCTCGTCATCTCGATTGATCCGATCGGTGGTTATATTTGGGATCGACTTGGCAAGGGGCAGAGCGTCGAATCGATTGTTCTTGATCTGGTCACTGATACTGGAGCTATGCCAGAGGTTGTTGAACGCGACGTTCAGGAATTTCTCGCGGACCTCTTTGCACGACACCTTCTTGTAGATTCTTCAGGCCGGCGAACCAAATGAAGCTCTTGCCACAACTCGAGAGTGACGTTTACCGTCTTGTCCTCTTATCTCCTGATGGGCAGCGGTGTCTCATGGTCAGGGTGAATGGTTGCAGGCGGCTACCCGAAGTTGAGATTCCCAAGTGGACGCGCCCTGCGGAAGAGATTGCACGATCGATTGAAAACACCTGGGGAATAACCGCAGTAATTCTTATGTTTTCCCTCGCCGAACAAGATGATCCATCGTGTGTCTTCGCGGAAGCATATGGATCGGACGTCGCAATAAAGAATATTTTGAACGCCATATGGGTCGACGTAGACAGTCTCGGAGACAAGGAAGTCGGGCGTTCAACTCGCGAATGCTTGGCTGCGATTTTGACGGGTGCTCAGACAGGGCACGGCCCGTTCGCGAAGCACGGCTGGATGAATGACGTTATCGAGTGGCTTTCGTCGCAGATCTCGAGCCGCACATTTCGCTTCGATGGCAGGTTCCAGCAATTCAACGTGAGCGGCCCGTTCCTTCTCGTGTCGCTCGGCAACCTTTATGGGCGACCCTACTGGTTAAAGGCGGTAGGAGAGCCAAATCTTCATGAGTTTCCGGTGACTGTAACCCTAACCGACTGCTTGTCACGATTCTTGCCGCGTATTGTTGCGACAAGAGCGGAGTGGACTGCTTGGGTAATGGAAGATGCAGGACACCGATTAAGTGAATCGGCACCAGCAGAAGACTTCGTGGCGGCTGCGACTACTCTGGCGAAGCTTCAAATCAGTTCCATCGATTGTGGCAGAGCGATATTGGACGCGGGTTGTTTTGACCAGAGCAATGGCGGTCTCGAGCGGGATTTGCCCATGTTCTTCGAGTTTCTCATCGCAGCGATGGCAAAGCAGACCTCGACCAAAGCGCCGCAACTCACAGCCTCACGGCTTCACGAGCTTCACGCAATCGTGAAGGATGCCTTTGATGAAATGTCAGAGCTCAGGATTCCGAGCACGCTGATCCATAATGACTTCACCCCAGGAAACATTCTGATCGATGGAGAGAAATGCAAGTTCATTGACTGGGCGGAGGCCGGATGGGGAAATCCGTTTTACACATACCAGCACCTGCGTGCGCTCATCGCCAAAAGCGATGGCCATGTAGACCGCCTCAGCATGACGGACCAGGCATATAAGCACTGCTGGGGTGCTGCCCTCACTGAAGAGCAGATCAATCGAGCAATACGATTAGCGCCTATGCTCGCGCTTGTTTCTCACCTATATGGACGAGGGGGCTGGTTGGCTTCGCAGGGGCTTCTCGACCCGAACCGTGAGCGATATGCGCGTGGTATCGCACGCCACATGGATAAGGCTGCCCTCGCATTGGAAGGTGTCCTATGCCACTGAACTGCAGTGAAAGATCAACTGCGACTGACATTCTCCACGGTGTATCGATCTCAGACCCGTATCGTTGGCTAGAAGATCGCCAATTGCCGGAGACAGACGCATGGATCAAGAATCAGAACCGGACTTTCGAGCAATATTTCGAGAGCAAATCCTGCCTGCCGGAATACCGCGATCGCGTGCGAAGACATCTACCAGTGGAATCGTATGAGGAGCCGGTTCGCACTGCTGGGCGGCTCTTCTATCGTCGGCGACAGGAAGAGCATTCGTCTATCTGTGTCATAGATGCTGACAAACAGAGAGAACGCGTCCTGTTGGATTCGTCCATTTACGGGCCATCTGCTTCGGTTTCCATCCATGCAGTCTCACACGATGGTTCACTTCTTGCATATGAATTACGAACAACTGGAACGGACACCGCAGAGATCCATCTTCTCAACTCGATCACCGGAGTAATGCTCCCCGATACACTGCCTAGTGGGCTCTCGAGAGGGTTTTCCTTTGATGGTGAAGGCGATGGCTTTTACTACAGCCGGCAACCGTTGGATGGCTCCCGCGATCACTCAATCCGGTATCACTCCATGGGAACTCCTTCTGAACAGGATCTCGAGCTATTCCGGACGCCACAAGCTAGTGGCAGCAATCTAGGCCTGCTTGCAGATGATCATCATTTTGCAGCTGTCTATAGCCGATTCATCGATGGCGAACGATTGGTTGACATTTACCTCGCGGAGCGTGCACGGCCAAACGATTGGGTATCTATGGCGCAAGTGCAGACCGGGCTTTATGCTCCTTATCTGCATTGCGGTCGCATTTTCCTACTGACGGACAGCAATGCGCCGAATGGACAGTTGGCCGAGCTCCGTTGCGCAGACGGCTTCACATCAGTCATCGTTCCAGCTTCCCAGAAGCTCATCCAAGACATTCTTTTCGTTGGCGGCAGCGTCTATGTAGCCTACGCAGATCGGTTCTCAACTTCCATCGAGGAATGGTCGCTGCAGGGAGAGTTTCTTGGCGAAGTGGCTCTACCGGAAAGTGTCGTAATGCCATCCGTAAAGCTCATCGCACAACCTTGCATCGACCATGCGTGTTTCTTGTCAATTCAATCGCCTGTTCATCCACCAAACATCTTCGAACACATCACTGGCGAGCCGGAGCTGAGGCCTGTTTTCCCGGAAGCATCCGGAGCAGTTCCACCTCTTCACGTCAAGCAGACAGCATATCATTCGTTTGACGGAAGAGAGGTGCCAGTAGCCCTTCTCAAAAGTTCTTCTCACCGGGTTTCCCAACCCAGCCCCGTTCTCCTCGTGAGCTACGGGGGATTCGGAGTCTCCTCCACTCCTCACTTCTCAGTAGCAATAGCCATTCTTTTAGAAGCAGGCGTCATTGTTGCGATACCGGGAATTCGAGGCGGCTCGGAGCTGGGCAAGGAATGGCATCGCAGCTCGCTCCGTGAGGATCGCCAGGCCGGCTTCAATGATTTCCTTGCCGCAGCCGAGTGGCTGATCGCGGAGTCAATTGCGGACCCGGGCCGACTCGCTCTCTATGGCGGTTCTAATGGAGGCCTTCTTGTCGCCGTAGCGATGACACAGCGGCCGGATCTATTCTGCTGCGTGGTATGTATGGGGCCCCTTTTGGATATGGTGCGCTATGAGCGCTTTGATCGGGCCGCCACATGGGTCAGTGAGTATGGGTCAATAGCAAACCCACGGGAATTTGCAGCACTCTATGCCTATTCCCCATATCACCATATCGCTGAAGATACGAATTTTCCTCCGACGTTGTTTGTTACCGGGGATGCGGATGATCGCTGTAACCCCGCACACGTGAGAAAGATGGTGGCTCGTCTTCTTGGGCGCTCTGCACAGCGTAGCCCAGTCCTCGTAGATTACCTGCCCGAGCGAGGCCATCGCTCAGGTCTGAACTATACCTTGAGGCGTGAGGCAATCGCACGGCGGGTTACATTTCTCTGCAGGGAGCTGGCTGTTGACCAAAAGCGAGGCGATGGATCATGACAATCCTCATTGTCCGATCGTGGTTCCTTCTCCTGCTGTGGGATCTGGTTAGCCGCACGTTCGGCTTCAAAGGGACGCGATTTTGTCTTCGCAAGTCGGTATCGTCCCCACACTCCCCATCGTCCTTCACCAGCGCCGGGATCGTCCAGGCTGTGAAGACTGCTTCGGTCTTATATTTCAAAGACGTTTGGTGTTTGCAGCGTTCCATCGTAACCACCTACCTGCTCCGTCGGCATGGTTTCCCGGGAGAACTCGTCATCGGAGCAACGTTTATGCCGCAGGTCACCCATGCCTGGGTTGAGATCGATGGCACAGTCGTCAACGACAAACCTTACGTGATTCACCGCTATCAGGTCTTGGAGCGTTATTAGACGAGCGAGGCGAATATGAGCACAATCTTCGGGATTCTCCTCAAGATAGACGGCATGGTTGCGTACGAAGACCTCGAAAGCATGTCGGCGCCAACCTCCCGCTATGCCGTCGACGGAACATATCTGAAATTTTCCGGAAGAGTTGGTATGGGCTTTCAACCTTTCTATACGCATGATCGATCCACCCTCGAATCTGTCCCTCTCGAAAATGCGCGTGGAGACCTTGTCGCCGTGGACGGCCGTATCGATAATTACAAAGATCTGCAAAACGCCCTAGAGCTGAACGGTTCATCTTCTGACTCCATAACCATCTTGGCCGCGTTCGCAAAATGGGGCTCTGACTGTTTCTCGCATTTCATCGGAGAATGGTCTATCGCGCTCTGGTCTGCAACCACACAGGAACTATATCTGGTCCGGGATCATGCAGGAACACGGCCGCTCTATCTTTGTGAACGCGCTGGCAAATATAAGTGGGCCACCTACCTCGATGCGTTTAGGGACGATATCGCGGATGCCGACATCGACATGGAGTACATCCAGCGCTACATCTCCGGAGCACCATTGTTGCCTCACAGCCCTTACAGGCATATCCGGCAAGTCGGCCCCGGACAGGTAGTCTGCATCAAATCGGATCACCTCACAACGTACATGCACTGGCGCTGTGCGGAGAGCCCGATTGTAAGGTGCCAAGTAGAGCAAGAATATGTCTCCGTCTTTCTGGAATTACTGGAACGTGCGGTGGTGCGCAGAACGGAAGGGTACAATGCTCCGATTCTCGAGCTCAGCGGTGGGATGGATTCAAGTGCGATAACGTGCATGTCGGACCGCTACAAGAGACGGAGCCGTTCACCCCTGTCACTTCTGGACACCATCTCCTTTTATAGCGACAGGGAACCGTCCTGGAATGAGGAGCCTTATTTTGCTTCTGTAGAGCGCCAGAGGGGGAAAAGCACTTGCCGTATAACTCTACCGAATTATGAGGGTTGCTTCCTGTCTCCCGCCGAAGCCGAGGACTGGATGACAGCTCCAGGCATTAGCAAACGGAGCATCGCAGTCGAGCTCGCGATTAAACCCGCTATAGCCGATCGAGGCTATCGGGCCATTGTCTCGGGTATCGGAGGTGACGAGGTGCTTGGAGGAAATCCTGACCCGATCCCCGAAATTGCAGATCTCTGGAGAGCAGGGGCAATTGCTCCCCTTATGCGGCGAAGTCTTGAGTGGGCCCTAGCAAAAGACACGCTCATATGGCGGATCCTCTTCGGTGGTGCACTATTTTGTTACCGCGCGCGATATGATCCATCTGCCCTATTGGAGATAACTCGGCCACCGTGGTTACGGCATCACAATGAACAACAAAAGGATGACATGTTGCGGCAGCTTCTTGACAGCTGCGGAAGTGACGACAATCCAACATTGATCTCGAACCGCGCTGCATGGATATCTCTGCTTGAAACCTTGCCATCCTGCCAACCAGACCATTTCACAAGATATGAATATCGCTACCCCTATCTTGACCAAGAACTAGTGAACTTTGCCTTCAGCCTTCCGCGAGATCAACTCGTACGTCCAGGTCGACGTAGATATCTCATGAGAAAAGCACTCGTGGGTATCGTTCCAGAGATGATTCTCGAGCGCGGACAAAAGGGTGTCGTCGGTCGCGGCCCCCTGGCAGAGTTGATCTCTGCCAGAATGTCAGATCCCCCCTTATTCCATCTCAAGATGTCCGCCGAGCTTGGAATCGTCGATCGCACACTCTTTACGAATATTGTCAACCATGTGTGCTCATCACAGGATCCAAAGTGGATCCATGCGATCTATCGAACGATGGAAATCGAGTCCTGGCTTCACACCAGATTCAGCACGAAGGCTCCTCACTTCGCGTCGACCTCACTAGGGATGCGAGCAGATGCCTTGCACCCTCAACAAGTCCCGATGCACATCCAGTGAAGATCTGCTGGATTACAACGGTAATTCAAACAAAGGAGAATCACCATGCGTTACAACAAACCACAAATCCTCAACGTCACCCGTGCAACCGCTGCAATCAAAGGTTCGAAGGCAGGCGTAAGCACGGACAATGAGCAGCGGATCACTTCGCCAAGCTACGAAGACAACGAATAGCCAACTTGCGCTGCCGCGACTCCTCTTCAGAGCCGCGGCAGCGCGGTTGTATCAAGGTATAGCGGGTGCCATTGATGATTAGATGGTCGAGAAGTGCCTTTTAAGTTCGTCAATGTAATCTATTGTGGGTTGCTTCTATACATTGTGAAGGCAGTTCCTTAGACGTCGACCGTTGTAAACTACACAGCCCCTCCCAGCGGTGATACTGACGGGTCTTCTCAGGGTTTGGATCTGCGTAACCCTGCAGCCAGAATCGAAACCAGTCGACATTGCCCCCTTGAGAAGCCAATCGGTTCCACGGTTTTATAAGGACATGATCACCATCCGGGATCAGTACGAAATCGACCGGACTGTTCAGGCGCTGAAGCAAGGTAAATGTTTCCCAATTAGAAAAGAGGCTTTCTGGCGCATTGGTCTCTAGCCTGAGAGGTGTCGTGATTCGTTCTACTCCGAAACCCAGCCCTGTCGCTATCCATTTCTGAATTCCGTCGCCAACAGGAAGTCCTCCGTTAATCCTCTCCAAGATGTTCCCCATGGCTGGGAACGAGTTGAGGAGCGCGAGGTATTTGAAATATCCACCATCGCTAGGGTCAGCTAGCGTCGCTGCTGCAAAATGATACCTGGAGTGCGTCAGGGCATACTTTACCCCCCAACCTGTAACGCTGAATCCAATGATTCCGATCCGTGATTCATCGACCATACCCCTTCGAACAAGAATGTCGATCAAGGCGTCATAGTTTGCAGCCTCTTCCCGTATATTGGGGAGGGTATTCTTGTCATTTCTATTCTGTGCAACCTGCGCAACAACGAATCCATGTCCTGCAAAGACCTGAGCTGCTGCGGCCGTCGTGAAGGGGCCGTCAATCCAGAACTGCTCCGGATCCCAGCCGTGCGTTTGAATGATGAGGGGGTATTTCTTTCCGCTCACGTATCCAACGGGCAAGTAGATACCTGCATCGACGGGTATGTCGCGGTTATTGATGTGTCCCAGATCTTCGACCCGGCCGAATTCGAGGCGCTGAAATTGAGGATTGAGATCAAGGACAACATGCCGTAGCCCTGTTTCGGTATCGGTTGCAATAACTTTTGGCGGCTCGTTCATCCCTTGCTTCAGGGTGACAGATACCGAACTGCTTCGTTCCATTTCTGCGCAGACACTACTGTCCACGTGCCATTCGGCGTTGTGCTTTGAGAAGACTATGTCGGCACCGGCGTCGACGTCACCGGCTTCCCAACGCCCTTTTCGGGTAAACAGCCGATCCGAGCCTTTCTCCCATTTCAACAGTTCGACCGCTTCAGTGCTGATTGGGCTAACCTTACCTGACTCAATGGACACTTCTGCCACAAATTTGGTTCTGCGTCGAACCTCATCTGATATTTGATTTGAAGCGTCTAACGGTAGGAATATGCCGGCCAGTGCCACAGATTTACTGTCTGGAGACCAGAGGACATCAGGTTGAACTCCCATCGGAGTTGGAGAGTTCAACAAAGGTCGACTGCTCCCCGTTTTGAGATCCACCAACAGGAATTCTCCTACAAACAGCTGTGAAGTATCGTGACGCACAACATTCAATTGTGAAAGCAGCATCGGGTCCAGATAGTGGTTCCAGATAGGCGGGAGATCGTGGGAAATGTACGTTTCGACGACAAGATGTTTGCCGTCCGGTGAAAGAGCCAACGGTTGCCAGGCAAGGATCCGACCTATTGCTACGATCCGCCGTCCTTTGCCTGTAACCAACGATCGAACATAAAGATCAGCGAAAAAGTCCTCATCGAAGTGGTACCTGTTTGTCAATAATCCAAAGAGTGATTGCGTACTGATATCGACACCTTCGTGCTGCTCTTCTGCTGTCAGGGTGTTGTCGCTTTTCTGCTGCGCCAAGAACGTAATGATTCTCTTATCAGCGTCTATTGCGTAGCTGTATATGTTCCCGTCACTTTGAGCGAGAGGTTTCAATGTTCGAGTGTAGATATCCATTGAATACACAGCCGAGCGTTCTCGCGAACCTCGTGCGATGAAGGTCAGCGTGTCGTTGTCAGCCCATTTGACCTGTTCCAGAGCAGGTCGGTTTGTTGAGCTGTCCCGCTCTAAGATGATTGTCCCGCCATTGGCTTTCATAGCTGCTGCTGCGTCAAACAACCTGATTTCATAGTGCACCGCATTATCCGCCAGGTCGCCCCGCTTGAGGACGATGATGAAATGCGTTCTATCCGGCGAGAAGCTGGCGATCTTTTCCTTTTGAAAAATACCCCCCACATAAAGATCTTCACCGGGGGTAGTCATCTCGATCATGTCTTGAACTGTTACAGGTCTTTTGCCAACTCCAGATTCAGAGAGGGATCCTTGTATGCAGAGGACGCTAAAACCGAGCGCAAATGCGAAACTTCTGGCTAATGAGGTTGCGCGCCAAAGTGCCATGATTATTTCCTTAACTGTGTTTTGAGCAAGCGTGATGTCGCGGCGAAGCCATGCAGAACCGAGAAGTAGCGGGCCTGATCGGGCTCGCTTGCTTTTGTGCACGGCTCGACGTGAGCGGTACGGTGGATGAAGCTCAGAATAGAAGCTTCAAAGCGAACTGCATCGAACGCGGACCACCTTGTTGGTACTGAGAAGCCACAGTGCCGAGGCTTTCATTCAGCATTTGAGTGGCATACCCAAAATTTGCATAGCTTAGGTAAGGCCACACGTAACCAAAATTTGGGTGATTCAACACATTGAATGCTTCCGCGCGGAATTGGAAGCTAACACGTTCGTTGACCGGGAAAGCGCGGCGGACAGCCACATTCCACTGTTCTGCTCCAAAACCGCGTACAAAGTTTCGGGCCGCAGTGCCCTGTTCCGAGCCTGTTGGCAACGTGAAGGCAGCTCGATTCAGAATTCGCCCCCCTGGATACTCTGAACCGTAGAGATATAGAGGAATGCCGGAGACCACGTTGACATTGGTGTAGTATCCCGAACCCGTTGCCAAGTCTGTCGTATAGTTGCCTTCCAATGTGATTGGGAAGCCCGTCCTAGCCATAAAATGGCTGTCAACTCCCCAGCCGTTGATTATGTGAGCTGCAAGGTTCGGCGCATTTACAGACGGCAGACTCCATGTGAGGGCCGCCTGGAGATTGTTTCTCACATCGAAGTCGGAGTTTCCGTAGGTCAGTGGGAGTGACGCGTAATTACTTCCATAGTCCAGAGAGTGAGACCAGGTATAGGAGACAAGAGCATTCACGCCCGTCGATACTTGTCGTTGGAACTTCGCCTGCAGACCCTGATAGTTGGATGTTACGCCCGCCCCAGGAATATAGAGAATGCTCTCGAATGTCGAGCTCGATGGGTACAATTCCTGGGACTGTATAAGCCTCCGGCCGGACGAAGCGACGTAAGACAAAGTAAATGTCTGCGTCGAACTGAGCGACTGCTCCAATGCTACGTTCCACTCGTTTGTATACGGTAGTTGCAGGTGTCGGGGGTAGTACATCGCCTCAAAGTATGGCGGAGAATCTATTGCGAGATTCTGCTGTGCAGCGGTAAATGGCATTGGAACGCCCGAGTAAAACCCGACCGCCTCATATCCGGCCGTGGCAAAAGCGTAATTTGCAGCCTCATTGTCCGTGTCGAAAAACACGCCGCCACCGGCACGCAGTACGGTTTCGTGTCCCGGGGTGCGATGAACCTGCCATGCGGCGCCAATGCGCGGGGCGAAATTGAGCCACGGTGTATGCCACAGCGGCGCCCCAGGAGCCGAGGGGGTGAGGCTGTCAGGATTCGTCAAATCGCCAAGAACGATGTAGGGCTTATTCTCATTGCCGCTGTGCGGGGGTGGATCCACTTCCCAGCGCAGGCCGTATGACAGTGTTAGTGCCGGACTTATCTTCCACTGATCCTGCCCGTAGAGAGCCAATTGGTTATAGATTGACACACCATTGAGATAGCGGACTGCATAGGCGTAATCTGCGGCGTTTTGCGTAAGGCTTGGCATACTCTCGTAGCCCACGTCGCCATAAACTGGCTCTGGATTCCGCCCCGACCGTAGCCTGCGATAGTCCAGCCCGAACCGAATTTGATGCTTGTGGATTTGCAGCGTTGTGCCATCAGTGAGATTCCATTGCTCTGTGTCTCCACTCGTGCCCCCTGTCGATAGCGTTGCGTTGCCAACTCCAGCGAAGATCAAATCTATCTCGGGAGAATTGTTGGGCGAGGCAGGTGTAAGGTTCATTGCAGTTGCCATTGAAAACGGAACCGCAGCGCCAAAGTCATCGAGGCCAATATGCACGGTAGTTGTCCCTGTGGTGTACCCGAGGCGAAGCTCATTAGTGAGGTCATTCAATACCTGGAACGTGGTACCCAGGGTGTAAGTCTGCGATGTAACGGTGTCCGTTTCCGTTTGTGAAATGCCGGATGGCCTTGAATTAATGGAACTGGGCGTGTCGCTGAAACGGAAGAACGAAGTCAGGCGTGGAGAGAATGTGTGATCGAGGCGAACACTGGTTGAGTTGATTGATCCGGGTACGGAGTACCCCTCAAAGAACTCCGCAAGGTTGGGAGACTGCGCCGTTCCATAGTCGATACCATTAGAGCTCTGTTTGGGAAACGCGTTCAGAAATGGCTGCAGGACCGGTGTTGCCTGCTGGCGCATGTATTCGTCCGGAACGTATTCCGTAGAGGCAGCTACTGGCTCATCTAGGCGTAACCCTTCATACGATACAAAGAAGAAGGTCTTGTCTGTGCCGTTGTAAAGTCTCGGAATCCATACGGGACCTCCAAGAGTTCCTCCGAAGTCATTTTGATGGAGTTCTTCCTTAGGCTGTCCCAACTCGTCATTGAACCAGTCATTGGCATCGAACCATCCGTTCCGGAAGTATTCAGACGCCGTCCCATGAAGAACATTTGTCCCCCCGCGGCTAACGAAGCTGACCTGCCCACCTGGGCCTCGCCCAAACTCCGCCGAGTATGTACTGCTCTCCACACGGAACTCTTGGAGCGAATCTACAGAGAGCAGAGTTTGCGTTGTTCCGAGAGCTGTGCCGGCTGCGATAGCACCACCTTGTGCGGGTTCCGGTCCCCCTCGTCCCGTACCACTGTTGGTGTTGGCTGAAACGCCGTCCACCGTGTAATAGTTGGTATCGGTGCGCTGTCCATTGATAGAAAAACCTCCATTCAATCCTGGGCTTTGGTTGGCGACCTGTGGCGATGTCGTTACCACTCCTGGCGTCATGGAGATGAGGTCCTGAAAGCTCCTCCCGTTGAGGGGCATGTTGGCGACAAAATTACGGTCGACTACCGTGCTCACTGAAGCGTCGGTTGTATTGATTGTTAGTCCACTGCCATTGACGGTGACCTGCTGCGCCGCGCTACCCACTTTCATGGCGAGGTGTAATTGTTTGTTGTCGCCGACATTGAGGGTTATGTCAGCGACAGTAAGATCAGCAAAACCAGTTTTAGCGATTAGAAGTGAATAATGACCGGGCTTCAGAAATGGAAATACAGCATTTCCACTCGCGCTGCTGACCGAATGCTGAACCTGATTCGTTTCGGTATTACGGAGGTCAACAGAAGCATCGCGAATCACTGCGCCGCTCGGATCAGTCACTGCGACGGCAAGACTGGCAGAGCTCGCATCAGCAAATACTCGAGATGGTGTCAGGGATGCGGTAATTGCAATTGCGCAAAGGAAGAGCTTACTAGCAAGTCGGGCAAAATTGGGCATACGTCTCCTGAGGCTCTGTGAGCCTGATTCAAAATCGTGAAATATTTGCTACCTATCTGCCTCTATACGGCTGGGGCTTTGAAGCCGCTCAATCGTGCCCTGGAGCTGCTTCTCTTCGGCATCGAGACTCGCAATTATTTGCGCGATCGTTGCCGGATTGTCGCCTGGAGGAGGACCTGACGACGTTAACGTGAACCCTGCTGCGATTAGTCGATCGAGCCGTTCTGCGTCGTGGCTGAGATTCAATGCTGCCGTATCAAGCTCGCGGATATCGGCGGCCTGCAGAGGTAGTGAATTTGTTTGCGTGCTGAGAGCCTGAGGGGGTAAGAGTCCGTGCATCTCGGAGTCGAGAGAGGTCAGCTGTTTGCGAAAAATCCAAAGTTGTCTATCCAGAAGGGCAAGCCAGATCGCCCTATCTTCGGCGTTCATGCTACGCAGATCGTCAGGGGAGAAATCACGCGACGCGATCTGGGCAATGTTCCACGCCTCGCGATGCAACTGGGCACCGAGCCCTGCGATTGCATTGGCTCGCTCGACTACCTTCGGCCCGAGATCTGTGATGGAAACTCCCTCACGCGAGAGAGCGGATCGGAGGCCCTCCTCGAAAGGAATGCTTGTGCCTGATATTGTCTGTGCTTCGATGGAGATGGGATTAACACTAGATGGTTTAGAACTCGACGGAAATGGCTCGTCGCTCGAATGGAGCTTGAGAAACAGGCCATCGCCTGCCTGGAGCGAGCGAAAGGCACGAACCACATCTTGCTTTTCCTTCGAGGTCGAAAATACGCCGCTGACTTCTACTGCGCCGCCGGGGTGGCGTTCTACGTTTACAACTTGCTCAATGTCCGGTCCGAGGTCATTGAGCAGTTGAAGCGCTTCGAGCGTGATGTGAGCGCCATTCACGGTCGCCGGACCGGAAGGTTGAGCTACAAGAGACGGATCAGGCTCAAAATTGCTGTCCAGGGTCTTTACGGCCGGGAGGATTTCATACGTCAACCGCCGAAACTGGTATTCACGAGTCTGTCGGCCTTCTCGCAGTCGGAACGTCTCCGCAATCGGGAGTTTTGTGTCTCTGGAAATGACGAGGCTCGCGGACAGCAGATGGGGCGCCACGGAAGGGCGATAGGTCAGTTCGTAAGTCTCCCGCTCTTGGTGCACGGCCACATCCGCTGCACCTCCACTCCACGCTTCGAACTCAGCCGCATCGGGTACCGCCGTCCATGCGTCCGCAATTTGTGGAATGGCTGGCTTCGTCTGCCGATGACGGATGAAGCCGCCCTTCCGGGTGTAACTGGCGGAGCCTGTCACGGAGTTCTGCCATCTGCCGGCAAGAAGAGTCCCGTGCGGGTCGTATGCCTTAGCGGCACTTCGTTCCGGTTCGCGGCTTCGATATCTCTCTATCGTGGCGGATTGGAGCAACTGTCCCGTACCGGAATGCACTTCAAGAGCAAAGGTCTGATGCTCTGCACCGTATTTCGGAATTGCCACATCTGAGGCTTGCTGCGACTGGCTAAGCAGCATCTGGGCTGAAGCCACACTTAGCGAGGCATTCTTCGGCTGGCCGCTGCGGGTCAAGTAAGAGAGAATCGCCAGCATGCTAGCTGTCATCGTGAGCGTGAAGGCAAATTTCCAATCAAGCCGCGTGAAACTTGATCGAATCCACTGGATAACCGAGGAACACGTTTTTCTGTTCTGTTCTGCGGGCTTCGCAGCCTCCGCGATGACACGGGGCATTTCAACAGCCGGTAGTTCATCAGGAAGCGCCCATTCATTTTCGGATTCTCCAAGGATGGGGTCGTAATAAGAGACATTGACTACGTGAATACCTCCTGGAAAACTGACCTCCGCCTGAAGAGTGCGGCCGTCGCTGAGAACGACTTCTGTTTTTCGCGGGCTCGGATCAAGATAGTCCTCATCTGCCAACTCGAGATAGAGAAGGCAGATACCCTGCTCACTGAGGATTTCCAGAAATTCCGGCCGCGAGAATGGTTCAAGTTTGGTCTGGAAACGACTCAAAGCCGAGGTGATCTGTTGCGCTGACTGCACTTCGCCGTTTACAGCCAGTTGCAGCTTCCGAGGACGGTGTTCGTGAGTATCGAGGAACCGTCTGCGAAGCCTGGAAAGAGTTTGTCGGCTTCCACCAGAGGATGGCGGTGCGCCATCACCACCATCCTTAGGTGGCTTGGTGGGACTATCAAAAAAGCGTTCCGGTAGAGAGGGAAGGTGAAGCAAACGATTGGCCTTTTCAATACACTCGCTACAACTTGTCAGGTGCGCGAAATCCTGCTTTGTTAGTTGGCGACTTGATGGATCGCTGTACCTGCCTTCGAGATATTCGAGCGAGAGACATTCGCCATCCGGCGTAGCGAAGATGCGTCTTCGCAACTCCGCGAACAATTGTTCCGGATCGTCTGGAAGGCTGCGATTTCTTTTAGCTTCCGGTTGAGTTTGTTCTCCCATGATGTGAAGCGAGTCAGGGCGCATCAGAAAGGCCTTTGCTTCAAGGCGGGCACTTTCGGTGAGCTTATAGACTGCGGCGGGTGTGGTTCCCAGCAGCTTCACGATTTCACTTGGGTAGTAACGCAGAAAGAAGCGGAGGATGAGAATTGCGCCGGCTCTGGAACTCCTGCGACGGAAACAAGCGTAATCACATATATCCGACAGATCACGTCGAACATGGAGAAGCGTGCTTCGATCGACCGCAAAAAGCGCATATTCGACGGAATCGTAGTCAACCGCATGAAGGCGGGATAGCACATCTGTCCCGCTTCTCCGGACTCGCGAAATAAGCCTGTTTCTCAGGATCCGGTAAAGATACCCGCGTAACCTGTGCGCATCGCTTAGGTCTATCTCGACATGCGTCTGAATAAATGGGATATAACTGTCATGGACAAGATCTTCCGCTTCCTCTTTTGCTCCACGAGTTAGTTGCAGCGCTTTTTCGAACATCCATGAATAGTGCTCGAGGAAGACTTGTTGACGGTCGCGAATTGTTTCAGCTTCTTTACATTGTTCGGAAGGCAAGATGTCCTCCTCTGCTACCTCTACGCTTTCCGCGGAGGGAGTGGACGGTGCTTGGTTCAGTCGACAATGAAAGGTTGTCGGCAGAATATTGTGAGCCGGTATGGCCAGGCAGTGACTGAATTATGGAAGGGACTAGGCTGGGACGTGGATGAGCTGATCGGGACGGCCTGTCTTTTAACGGCGAACCCTTTGGCAAGAGTATAGAAGGTTCTGGTCGCCGCGCGTCGGGCGACGCAACGGGCTCACGAGTTGCAGGTTAGGAATAAGCCTGTTTCCGGCGAGGTCCGGCAGAAAAGCAGTCAACGCCGGTTGAATTGCTCCTTCAGGTCTTCTGTCAGCATCTAGGCGCGGGAACAATTATGACTGCTGTATGGCTCGCGATGCGATAAGTTTGAATCCCCGCCCTTTGACGTTCTGAACGAGATCGTCTACGTCATGTTCGCGAAGTTTTGCTCGAAGCCGTGAAAGGGCACCGTCAAGAACGGAAGGAGACTTTCGGATGTCAGAACCCCATACTTTGTCGAGCAGCTCTTGGGTTGGCACAGTACGGGCAGGGTTTGCCGCAAGCACCTGGAGGATCCTCGTCTGCTTTCGTGTCAGCTGAATTGGCGTATCGTTCGCCGAGAGAACGTGCGATTCGGGATCGAGTTGAAACGTGCCAACGTCGATTCGTTGGACCTTGACGCCGCTGTGGCCGAGATCCCACTCGTTTCGCCGTAAATGCGCATAGAGCCTGGAAAGCACTAGAGATATCGGGGTTTTCTTGAGAATAAAGTCATCTGCTCCCGCGTCGAGTGCCGCGCTTTCATAGATCTCCCCTTCCATAACAGTCCACACAACGATCTTGGTCCTTATTCCGGCCGCACGGAGTTGTCGTATAAATCCTGTTCCCAACTCCGAGTTGAGTTTGAGATCCACCAGGACGAGATCGTAGTGATTCTGCCGTATCAGCTTATGGGCAGCTGCAGCTGTTTCAGCGACATCGACACGAAATCGGTATTCTTGGAGGGTACGCGCTTGGGCTTGAGCAAAGACCGCCTCGTCGTCTACGAGAAGTAGAGACTTCATGGATACACCAGACCTTATGGGTAAAAGCATCAATCATTGCAGGGGGAACAGCAGGGAGGACTTCAGCAATACTTGTCTGTAGACAGCTTGTGCTCGAACCGAGTCACGCAAAAAACGTCTGCAATAAGCTCACACATACCCCCATCGTATTTACTTGCAGGTTAACCCTGACAGGTCCGCTATCCGAGTCCGCTGCCTGCCGTAGGTCGTATAAATGACCTACACATACCTATCCCATCGCGGATCGTTAGCCAAAAATCCAGTTGGCCGCCGGGAGCAGCGAGGTAACAGCGGAGCCTGTAGCGTGTTGGTACAATTCTAGCGAACGTCCTACCGAAAACAACAGGCAACGACGGAATTTTGCAAGAATTTTGAGAGTTTATCGAAGGGATTCGCCCGCATTTTACGATAAGCTTTCCTGAAATATTTTCTCCGACGTGCCCGCGCAGACGGATCGCGGGTTCCCACGAGTCGACGGCAGTGCCAGCAAAGCGCGTGGATAGGAACCACCTGCAGGTATTCGGCGCCGCTGATCCAGGCTGTATATACGACAAGGAAGCCATTAGGGTCGGGATATCGACACGTGCGTGCCAGCCAGTCTTCTGGTGATGAGAGAACAAAAAGACTCTGCGTTCGAAAACAAGGTGGATAGGCGTTAGTAAGGCAAAGAAGGTCGCCCCAGGCGATCTTTCGTATCGGTTCGATCCAAACAAGATCGCGCGCGACCCCAATTCTGCAAAGAGTAAAGCGATCACAACCCTTGCACAGCATGGCGTGAACAGGCCGATTCGCCCTCCCCCGGGACGAATGCTCGACACGCTTCCGTATTGCCACTCTCATTATATCCCGATTCGGGATATTCCAAAATGGGATTTTACGGTGAATGAGGAGACTTTCCTGATTCACTTGAACAAGGCGGAAAAATACGAGGCCAAAAAGCGCCTTGGTGAGCGTCTCAGGGCCGCCAGAGCACTTCGCAATCTGACCCAGGTCGAGGTTGCCGCTGCCCTCGGGCAGCCGCAGTCCTATATGTCGAAGCGAGAATCGGGCGACCGGGAAACAACTGCCGTCGAATTGCAAGAGTTTATGCGGTTTTACGAGTTGCCGTTGGACTTCTTCTGGGTAATTTGACCGCCAACACGCTTCGCCAGTCGACACCGCCCGCCGGGCAATGTCCAGTATGTCCCGAATAAATTCCGGCCGGACTCATTGCTCCCAGATGCGGGCATGTGGGATCAGATCTCAAATTGTCGCAACCTGCGAATCATTTTTTCTTGCATAGACCCAATTTTGCATGACAGACTGGCCCCGCTCTCCGAAGTGGAGTTCAAGCAGTCGAATCTGCATTGCCAAATTCTTCGGGGCACGAAAGAGCTCGCTGTGGAACACATTGATCGGCCGAATGTTACAGGGTTGCCTCTTTGTACTCGTTCGGAATTGGCTGATACCGAAGCACCTGAACATTGGAATGCAGCAGGCGACAGTCAGTACCGTGCATAGAGCGTAAAGAATGGCGAATAGGAAAGATAGTTAACTTCTCTATATTGTGTTTGCCGCAAGAAGGCGACACACTTCGCATCTTGTCAGCTTGCGCCACAATAACAGAGCTCCTGGTCCGACACGCCGGGAACATTCATCCCCCTGTTCCTCGCTCGATGCGGAACTTAGACAGTTCGAGGCAAATGCCTCGACAGAAAGGAATGAGAGCGTGATTGATTTAACGATTGAGCCTTGCCCGACGCTCCTCCTGAATCTGAGAGGAGCCTTGCAGTGAAATCCCTGAAACCCCACCTTCGTACGATTCGTTCCCGGTTGGGACTGTCATCAAATAACCAGAGTGCTGCTAATCCCCCTTCCGATTCTCATACCAATCCCGCCTTTCCACCCATCTCCCGTCGGTGGGTGCAATCGACAGAAGCGTCAAGCGACATAGTCATTGCACCACGCCTGCAGGCACTCGCTGCAATCTATGGTTTCTCTATAGGGGAGCTTCTCCAACTTCTACATAGGTCCGAGGAGGATTGATATATGTTAGGCATAGGAAGAGACCTTCGCGCTGCACGTAATCGAATGGGATTCACCTTACAAGAGGTCGAGGAATTCAGTGAACAGTTGGCCCAGAGATGGGGCAACTCGAAGTATCGGGTATCAGGTAGTTGGCTGGACCGGATCGAGCTTCATAACCGCGCTCTCTCTGCGATCAAGCTGATTGTTCTCTCGTTTATTTATAACCTCACGCCGGCGCATATTCTTGCCATGCGACCTGGAACAGACAGCAATCCATCAGATCCGGATCCTGTTTCCGTCCCGAACTGCACTCTCGTGATCACTGAAGGTCCACTTGCAGAACATGCAAAGCGATGGTTGCCAGACGCGCTGATCGTCAATGAGGCACCGGAAAATGCTACTCTCCTCGATCCGATTCCGGGTCTGCTGCCTCCCCATATCAAGCGCGCCATCATCGGTCGAAAAGATAGAAATATGGAGCCGATGATTTTTCCTGGAAGCGTTATTGCATTTGATAGTACCCGGAGAAGCATTGCCCATCGCAGAGAATGGCACAACGAGTTCGAGCGACCTATTTATATCCTCTTTGCGCGGACTGGATTCTATTGCGGATTCTGTGAGCTCGATAGAAAAGAGGAGTGGCTAACGCTGGTGCCGCACATGCTGTCTCCGGAGCCCAGGAAAGGACGTTGGCGCTACCGCAAAGAAATCGAGGTGCTCGGCACCGTGACGCACATTTCATCTGCTCGTTTACAGCTCCCAGTGCGTCCCGTCGCTCCGATTGAGCCTAGTTCCACCGCGGCTTGATTGGCGGAGGCTATCAAGTCGCAGCGAAGCGATTCACAGCGCTCTTTGCAGTTCGGCTACGCCCGGCAGATTGAGTCCTTCATAAACAGAGAGAACACGGCGCGTCATCAGATAGTACGTCGCAATCGCCCGCTGGGCGTAGTCAGGAAATGAACGCTCAAGAGAGCCTATTTTCGCTGCGCTTCTAAGGCGGCTTAAATGCCACTGGATCTCTCTGGCATTTTTTCTGAGCTCCTCGGTAAGCGCCAACGCCTCCGGGTACCACTGCTGCACATAAAACACCAAGTCCACCAAGACTTCGCAGTTCCGCTCCAATACCTCGAGCCCTTTCAACCCGCCAATCAAGTCCCATATATCTGAAGGATCCAATTCCGGCCCCGACGTGTCATCAGGGGAGCGTTGGTTGCCAGACTCATCGATTAGATCGAGAGCTATCAGTGCGACGTTATCGCGGTCTACCGACATCAATCGACGCAGCAAATCCTCAAATTTGCCATAGGGATATTTGCGACGCTTTCGGGCCTGAAGGTAGTAATAGAGACCTACGCCTAACAGGATGGTGACGAAGGCGGCCAGAAAGGCTAGAAAGTAGATTGTCCGAATTTCAATCATTTTCTCAGTGCACGAAATTTCTGAAGATCGTATTCCAGTCGGCGATGCAAAGTAAAGAGACCGTTTCGCATCTCTCGCGGAAGCTCTTTAGGCGCTGGAGCCTCGCGCCAAAGCATGACAATCCAGTAGGCCACGCCAATGAGATACGCTGTCATTCGGATATACGTTAGCGCAAAGGAGAATGAGGAATTTCTATCCATTCCCGTAATGTTCTGTCCAGCGGAAGTCAAAAGCCCGATGAGCGAAAAGAAGCCGAGTCCCTGCGCGATTCTCGCAACATGAGTTTTCCAGGGAAGATGGACGGTGGCAGCAAGCACAATCATCACGAGCAGAATCTCGCAAATCCATGCGGATGAAAAGAAATTTAGCCACGTGAGGGCCGATGCACCAGACAAGCCCTTCGGGTACTTTGGAATAGAGCTCAGAGTTGCAGCAATCAACACAGTAACTGCAATGCCCACTGTGAATGGGCCCTTCGCGTCCGGAGCCCACGATCCAGTTGGACAGAACGTATGTCTCGCGATCTCGTACGTGACACCCACCTGAAGCAAAAGATCTGGAGTGACAAGCCAGTAATACGCAACGTCGTAAGTGCTCCTCGTTGCTGTCCTGAAGATGACAAAAAGCACTATCGTCTTCAGGAACTCGAAAGCGATGAACAGAGTGAAGATGGGAAAGCTCTTCATTCGTCGCCGAGTCCACAATACCCCAATCAACAGAAAATGCCCCAGAAGGCCGGCTGCCCAAAACAGGAAGTCGCTTCTGATCAGATGCATTCCGCTCCTCCAATCGAGCGGCCGGTCTCGGGGGCGCCCTCTCACCTATCTTAAGCCCCGCTGTCTACAGGGTCTGCAAAATAGTGAGGATGACTGTCATGAGATCGGTCTGGGGTTCCGGATCGGTTCCGCCTACGACAGTCGGCGGCGTGGATGGCGGTGTCGTAGTTGTCGTGGTGGTAGAGGAAGAGCCGCTTGACTGCGCAAAAGCAGGGTTTGAGCTGAACGAAAACACGCTCAGGGCAGCGGCGATCGCGAGAACGCGAGCGGATTTCTTGAACATTGCTTTGTCTCCTTTGCAGCGCAGAAGTGCGCTGGGCGGAGACTAGAGAGGAAAAGAAGAAATTCAGATCGATTCGCGCGTCCGTTGCTTATAGGAAATATGGGAGGTTTTTTATTGCTACTCTCGTGGCATTCTGAAACATCGGCACAATCAGTACTTAGCCCGCAAGAGTCCAGTAAATTGCGCTGCGTTTGTCGTATAAGCAATAAAAATCGGACCTTTGTGGGATTAAGTGGCGACTCGATAGGCCGTTGATGCGCGGTCATGTCAGAATTCAGCGCTATACCAGGCCTCGTAAAGTGCCGACCAGACTTTCTCCGGACGCCTAAGTCAGGTCGGGAACAGCTGTCCGCTACGAAGGGCTAAAAGCAACGCCAGGAGCCGGCGATGAGAGCAGATTTTATAAGCGATGTTTCGCCGCCGCCTATGCTCGACCGCGCTTTTTCGGCCTTGCGTACTGACGGGTTATTTTGAGTTCGCCTTTCACGGACTTCATATACTGCGCATCGATTTCCAGTGCTGCTCTCATGTTGAAGACCAGCACACTCCTGTCCGTGAAGTGGATCTCAACACACCATCCGCCGTCTTCCTCAATAACAACTTGCTCGATGAAAGCAACGGTTTTGCCGACAGCTTCTTTGAATTGAACCGGTGCCCTACTGAACCGCGTTTGTCTTCTCATTACCCCGCCTTTCACAGCAAATCGCATGAATTGTTTCTCCGGGTGCATTTTTACGTGGCCATTGGGAAAGCGTCTAGCGGCGTGCAGCAGCGCAATGGCGTCGGGCTTTATTGAGGCAAAGCACAGGCACGCTCGGCAAGAGTTTGTACCG
The DNA here is from genome assembly GCF_014640335.1 of Edaphobacter dinghuensis. Lineage (NCBI taxonomy): Bacteria > Pseudomonadati > Acidobacteriota > Terriglobia > Terriglobales > Acidobacteriaceae > Edaphobacter > Edaphobacter dinghuensis. The sequence goes on from NZ_BMGT01000004.1 coordinate 71,092, forward strand.
ATAGTCAGTAGCTGCTGGTGGTCTTTTCTACGAGGGAGAGGCAGGGCGAGAGCATGGGTGAGTGGGAGCGTTGCTTGCTGATTTCCCGTGTCTAGAGTTCGCGGACAGCGAAAACCCTGAATCCGGACAAATGGATGGTTCCAGAAATCGGCTTCCGCTCCAGTGGGATGTCCTCAGCTGCTCCTGAGAGGCAGCGGTCGGGCTAGAGTAGATTCACATCCAGGACTCTCTTCCCAACCCTAGCTGATGAGCGAATACTATAACTGCGATGCCGCTTTGTCCCTGTTCACTGTGCGGCCGGCGGCAGCACTATTCATCTTCTAGGTCATCGTCCTCGAAGTTGTTGGATGCATCCTCATCGCCGTCGAAGGCACTTGCGTATGCAGCGCGCTCCCTTTTATCCCTCCGGACCTCAAGCAACTGACTTCCGGTTGTATGCTTCGGTGAAAAGCAATATTGCACGTAGGCTTCAAAAAGAGAGAGATTGGACTTGCCTCGCTTCAGCAGATCCTGAAGATGCCGCTTATACATGAGTGCCAATGCGTCAGGAGTAATGACGTATCTCTCATTTGCGCCTTGCTTCTCGAGAGTCGCTTCTAACCATCCCTCTTTGATCCATTGCAAGATTTCTGATTTCCTTACGTGCAAAGCTGCCGACAAGCTGCTTAGTGAAAACTGATCGCATCGAATGTCACGCATCCTAAGCTTGGAGCGATATAGCATATTGCGAACAGCCTGTGGACTTCGGTGCAAGCGTGCCGCAACCTCTTGCAGCGGCCTACGCACAAGTTCTTCCCGTGCCATTTCAATTTCTTCCTCGCTCCATCGCCGATAGTCTGTGCTCTTTTTAAGACCGTGCTGGATGAGGAATCTCCAACACTGATCGCTGTTTCTCCCGCTCATCTTCTGAAGGCGGACGACCACGCCTTCCAGCTTGTTCCCTGAAAGTACCTTGGCTTGGGCGGCCATGGCATAAGCTTCGGCACTCCACTCGCCTGTTCCCAAAACAGCCCTCGCATTGTGGCCTATGCAGAGCCACGAAATACACGAATAAACCCCTACATTGATGTACGAACGAGAATGCGAAAAGCGGACACTTTAGCTCTTGAAAAAGGCACTGAAATGCCGGTTTCAATTGAGGACCCAGATGATCTGGCACGGGATACGTCACTCGCCGTGACATTCCACACCGTTCGAAAATCGATGGGGGCCTCGCTGAGGCTCGAAAGCATCTTCGTTAGCACTCACTTCAGTTCAGGTCGCTAGATTGATATTCCCTGTAGCGCGACCGCGCGTCCTGTTATCGCGAAATAGCGACGGACGACATGCCGAACCTTTTTAACGCGGCCTCGTCCAATCTGGAAGTGTACTTGCCATTGAAGGCTGTCCGAAAAAGAAGAATTCTGTGCCTGGTGGAACATGCTGTAGAGCGGCGCGGCGAGGTAGACCTGCCGTCATTGCTCTGTGGCTTCACCGGCGAGACGGAAGCTGGAATTGTGAAGACAAGCAAGCCCCTCGTTTATCAGAGCTGCTGGGTGCTGTGGCGGCGCTCTGACAATGCGGTGATTGTCTTCGTGGAGGTGTGATAGATGTCGATATTTCGTCTTCTGGCTTGTCGCCAGCAGTGCCTGCCTATAGTCCCTCTATTGCTTTTTGCTGTTCTCACACTGCTTACCGCCCTTGCCCCAAGGCTTATCGCTCAGGCTGCCCCCGCTGCCATACGCGGTGCGACCATTTGGGTGGGAGGCACGTATTCGAACTTTCAAACTGATTTTGAAGGTAATCGCATCGGAGGCCTGGGGGTCTATACGGACCTCAACCTATCTCCTCACTGGAGCGCAGAAGCCGAAACCCATTGGTTCCGGCTCGGTGGCTACCGCGGCCAAACTGCCTCAAACTATTTAGCTGGGGGAAGATATCGGTTGTTCTTGCCGAACGATAGGATATTTCTCTACGCGAAGCTCCTGATCGGTTCCGGCGTGATGACATACCCGAGCGATATCGGACACGGAAGCTACTTCGCTTATGTCCCAGGCGGTGGTGTCGATTTCCATATTTCTGACCGGGTCTCCTGGCGTCTCGACTATGAATATCAGTTGTGGCCTGGAGCCCCCGGATTTCCCGGCATTCCGAGCCATGGCCTGACGCCGAACGGGATCAGCTTGGGCGCTGCATGGCGACTGCCTTGACCTCGAACCTGCTTGAATGGCTGGTACCCGTGGATGGATGATCGAATGGCGGCACGTAGGCCTACTATCTCGGGGCGGTCTATAGAGAATTTCCGGAAACCAATATAAGAATCAATAGAGCAGGAGTCGAAGCGCGATGATGTATGTGAAGAATGTTCTCCGGGGGCTCTGCCTCTTGGCAGGTTGTACGTTGCCACTCGGGGGCATTTCTAGTGCGCAGACGGTTGTCGGTAACGTTGCTGTTGGCAAAAGTCCAATAGCGTCGGCCACCGATCCGGCTCTCAGCAAAATCTATGTCGCCAACAGTGGTTCGTCCAGTGTGACAGCGATAAATGAGTTCACCAATGCGGCAAGCACCATCGCTGTCGGCAATGACCCAACAGCTTTGGCAGTCGATCCAGCTTCTGGCAGGCTCTATGTGGCTAATACCGCCGATGCTACTGTGACTGTCATCGATGGGAGCTCAAGCAGTGTCCTGTTCACTATCAAGGTAGGCAGGTCCCCGGTCGCCATAGCCGTCAATTCTGTGACAGGCAAGGCGTACGTGGCCAATCGAGATGACAATACGGTCACGATCATCGATGCCGATACGAGCGGGACTTCGCTGGTGGCGGTTGGCGCAGCGCCAGTGGCGATCGCCGTAAACCCCGCCGACAACAGCGTCTATGTTGCCAACCAGAATAGCAACAATGTCACAGCAATCAATGGAACGGATGGCACCACTGCTACCCTGGTCGCTGGCAGCAGCCCGGCCGCGATTGCGGTTGAGCCGACCACAGACACCGTTTATGTCGTGAACAAAGGGGACAATACCGTCAGCGCCTTTGATCGCGCCTCGGATAGCGTGGCCACATTCAGTGTCGGGGCCAGCCCTTCATCCATCGCGATCAATCCCGTAACTAATCGAATCTATGTACCAAGCTCTGAAGATGGAAACCTCACAGTCATTGATGGTTTGGCTGCATCTACGACAACGATAACTGTAGGGACTCCGGCGATCGCGATTGCAGTGGACTCAAACATCAACAAGATCTACGCGGCGAATGATCAGACAACCGGAGGAATATTACTTAGCGTCGTCGATGGGGGAACGAATAATGTAACCGAAATTTCCGGTAGTGGAAGAGCATCTACGATCGCGATCGACTCCAAGAGCGGCCGCGTCTACGTGCCCACTACCGACACTAGCTCAACAGTAGTGATTAACGAGGCAACGAACCTAAGCGTGGCCGATAGTGTTGGCAAGTTTCCGGAGGCGATTGCCTTCGATCCCGTTATCGGTTTCGCATTCATTTGCAATATAGGCGATGGCACGGTATCCATTTTCGATACGGGTGCGAACAGCGTGACCTCTTTATCTACAGCCACTTCGCCAATTTTCAATTCGCCTCTCGCCGTCGCTGCAAATCCGGTCACCAGCAGAGCATATATTGCCAACGCCTGGGGCGGGACGGTAAGCGTCTTGGATTCGGTCGCAAAGGTAGTCACCCAGAGCATCCCCATTGGCTATTCAGAGCAGGATACGGTTACAGTCGACCCGGTTGCGAATAAGGTCTATGTCGCGGTCAGCTCGCAGAATGAGCTAGCCATCATCGACGGCGCAACAAACAGTCTCAGCACTCTCCAGGTGGGGCAATACCCGGTTGCAGTCGTGGTCAACCCTGTTACGAACAAAATCTACGTTCTTAATGAGAGCAGCAATTCCGTCAGTGTTGTTGACGGTGCAACCGACGAGATTACGGCAACCATTCCCGTGCCGACGAGCGTCAGCCTTGCTCTGAACCCGAATCTAAATCAGATCTATGCTGCCGGTGAGGCTGGAACACTAACAGTCATTGATGGCGCCACCAACAGCACCTCAACGATTCAACTTCCCAAGAATCTGAATGCCAGCTCTAATTACGAATCGAGCCTCGTGGTAAATAACCAGACCAACCGGATCTACATTGCCGACACGGAGGACGCGAATCTTACAGCGGTGGCCGTCGTGGATGGGGCAACTGGAAAGCTTCTCACATCCGTGAGTACGACCGCATCCGCAGGGGTGATGGCAATCAACCAACTGACTAATCAGATCTATGTCGCCACGGCCGGGAGTGATACGACTGCACCTCCTGGGCTAATGGTCGTCGATGGCCCAACCAGCGTATCGAAGACGTTTCCGCTGCCATCCGATTCTCCGGGGCTTGCGATTGATCCGGCGACAGGCAAAATATACGCGACTGTTTCGAGCAATAATGACGTGTATGTCTTTACCCCTAATATCCTTGACCCCATCCCTCTTACAACGACGATTTCTGGGGTCGTAGACGACCAAACGGTCAGCACGGCAAAGATTTTTCAAACCAAGAATACTTCGCCGGTCTTTACCGCACGAGTTTCCAGTTCCTACGCGCCATCATCTGCGACTGATCTTCAGGTCAATCCCACGCCATCAGCGGTTTACTATGAAGTAGATGGGGGAGCCAGTCCGTGGACGAGGGCTGCGTCCAGCTCTGCAAATGGCGCTAACCCTGCTGAATTCAGTCTGTGTCTATCTAACATTCCGGTTGGGCTTCACACGTTATACGCATTTCCGTCCTACGGTGACGAGGCGGGAGAATCTGGACCGGGAAATGGCAGCGGAAACGCCTCACAAGTTGGAAACATCACGGCTGTCCCGTTTCTGATTGAGCCTGGAGGGACATCTGGCAATACTGGATCTTCAACATGTGCTTCGACCCAGCCGCCGTCCGGCCCAACTGCGGAATCCACGACAACGATCTCGGCCAGCGTCAACCCCCAGACCGTAGGAAGTAGCGTCACCTTCACCGCCACAGTGAGCGCCTCATCCGCGAACGGGACACCAACCGGAACCGTTACTTTTTTCGATGGAACAACTCAACTTGGCGCGGTTGCTCTGGACAGCTCACTTACCGCGGCCTTCTCGACCGCTTCACTAACGGTCGGCTCTCATTCCATTACCGCTGCCTATGGCGGAAACGCCACATTTATTAGCAGCACGTCCACCCCACTCATGGAAACCATCGTGTCGCCCGCGCCGATCGCGACCACCACGACGTTGGCTTCGAGTGCAAATCCGCAAACAGTCGGATCAAGTGTGACTTTCACCGCAACCGTCCATCCATCTTCATCAGGTTCAGCGTTGCCTACAGGGTCAGTATCGTTCTTTGACGGAGCAGCGTTGCTTGGTACGACGTCTCTCGGAACAACTCTCACGGCAACATTCACAAGTTCTTCGCTTGTGCTCGGAAGCCATTCCATCACGGCAACCTACAACGGGGATAGCAACTATTCGGAAAGCACTTCGCCGGCTCTGATTCAATCGATTGTCGCGGCCCCTGCATCTGGCGACTTTACTCTTTCTGCGCGCCCGGCTTCGTTGACTTTTGCTGAAGGTGGAACCGGCACTATTACGCTCACGATCTCACCATTGGGTGGGTTTCAAGGGACCGTGAGCCTCTCCTGTGACGATCTCCCGTCAAATGTCGCTTGTTCGTTCCAGCCATCGACGATCAACGTGACCAGCACTTCTGCACAGCAAGCTGTTTTGACGCTCAGCGCTTCAACGAATGCACAGATACAAGCAAAACGCACCGGATCCCGCCTCGGACTTCTTCCTTGGCCTCTTATTGGCTGCCTGCCGGCACTGGGCTTCAGTGCGACCCTCCGGTATGGCCAGAAACGAAAGCGCCGCGGAAAGAGGAAGGAAAGATTGGCGATAATACTCACGCTGCTGATTTCATTGTTGGCGTTGGGCGGTTGTGGCGTCACGTTCAACGGTCTCCCGAACACGAACAAGATCATCGTGTCAGCGAGTGCTAACAATGGAGGACTTGTCCACCAGGCGGTCATCAGCGTAACAGTGAATCAGTAGTCTATGGTTCGAAGATCTACCTGCTTATATCTGTATCCAGACTGCAGGTTGCAGGATTGTCGGCAGGTACGCGGCCGTCGATTCCAAGTTTCAATTAACGCTATGCTATGAACCGATCTCGTTACACTCTATCTCCAGTCCGTTCTCCTGCGAGCCGTTCTCAAGCTCAACATGGATAGCTTTATTTTCATATCGCCTTAGGAATGAAGAACTGTCATACGGTACCTGCCGAACATCTGCCCAACCATAGATCAGGTATTCACCAGGTGCCAGTTTGTCCGCTTTGAACATGCCCTGGGAATCGACTGGAACCAGCTGACTTGTGTGAGACGAGATAGATTCCACTACGACGCTGGCGCCTTGCTGCGCACTGTCACCCAGCTTCAGAGTTCCCGTGATGCTTCCGTATGCGGCCCCTGTCACCAGGGTTAGCGGACTATTCGAATGCAGGTCGTCGAGGGTGAGAAGCGTCCCTCCGACACTCCGGCCAGAGACGAGGATGTCTGTGGCGTATAGTCCGCTGCCGGGGCTCAATGAAATGTAGTATTTCCCTGATAGGACACCCGCTAATGAAAACGACCCGTCAGGTTGGACAGCAGCGGCATAGCGATGCGCATCAAAGGTTGCTGCCGATTCCAGTACCACTTCGACCGTTCCATGCGACGCAGAATCGGGATAGCGAATTTTTCCCGCTACGTTATATGGCTTGACCTCTGTTATGACTGCTTGCCCGGAAGTAAGTTGTCCGACGGAGATGAATGCTGCTCCTTGGTGAGTCACCCCATTTTGGGACCAAAGCTCCGTCAGCCGGTATTCACCAGGAACAAGCCCTTTGACACTGTAATTGCCGCTCTTGGAATCTGCCGAGATCCGAACATTTGTTGAGACGGCAAAATCCTCACCCAGCGCGGATACCTGTAATGCCTTATCCCTTGCCTGTCCTGCGGCAGACTTCACCTGAAAATCTGACCCGGGGTCCTCCTGTATCTGGACCTGAATAGACTGAGTTTCTCCAGATCCAAGCTTGACGAGATTGTTGGCATCGAGATCGGTATTCGTGGGATAGACTTCGAACAATGGAAGGCGGGTCGGCGCGACGGAGCCAGACTGAGCGCGAGTAATGCTGCTACTCCGCCGCAACGCACTGGCGATCAGGATGTAGGAACCCGGTTCAAGATGTACGCATTCAAAGGCTCCCTGTGCGTCTGTATTCGTTGAGCACTGCGGCGTTGGCATCATCCTGCCGTGCCGTGCTTCGATGCGATAGGCCATCACGTGACCCTGTATCGTGCTGTCATCGCTGGCCAGTAAGGAGCCTATCAGCGATGAATCGTGTGTTCTGCCCGGTGCCTGGGCCTGAAGGAGGGTGCAGCTCAGAAATGCAGCGCTTGCGAAGAATCGCGATAACAGCATGCGGCGAACCTCATAACCTTTGGGGATACGAAAAGGCAGGCAAAAGGAAGGCGTCCGTGATTTGAAGCATCGTGTGGCGAGAAATTGGTGATGCGATCGCTCAACGCCCAACCCGTGGCCATAGCAAACAGAGTGCCCGATGGATGCTTCACTGGGCACTCTGTTCTGCATTAGGGCGTGACGGCCCGGATGCGGCTGTTATATTGATCGGCGATATAGATCACACCGGAACTGCCAACCGCGACATCATAGGGAACATTCAGTTCTGCGGCAGTCGGGGAGCCCCCGTCGCCCGAATATCCCCGGGTACCGTCTCCCGCGTAGGTCGTGATGATCCCGGTAGATGCGGTTACCTTTCGGATTCGGTAGTTCAGGCTGTCTGCGATGTAGATGTTAGCCGAGCTGTCAACGGTAATGCCCCTGGGCTGTTCCAGTTCCGCGCTCGTTGCGGCACCCCCATCCCCACTGTACCCGCGTGTGCCGTTCCCGGCCACTCTTGAGATGATGCCCGTAGAGGCTGTCACCTTACGGATAACATTGGCGGAAACGTCGGCGATATAGATGTTGCCAGATCCATCGACGGCAACGCCGTATGGAGTATCGAGTTCCGCACTCGTTGCCGCGCCGCCGTCTCCAGTGTCGCCTGCTGTTCCGTTGCCGGCTACCGTCGTAATAATGCCGGTGGACACTGTAACCTTGCGAATTCGGGAATTGTTGCCGTCAGCGATGTATACGTTACCTGAACTATCAACTGCGATACCCGTAGGAATGAGCTCCGCGCTGGTCGCGGCTCCCCCATCTCCGCTGTACCCGCAGTTTCCATTCCCAGCGATTGTGGAGATGGTCCCTGCTGGCACTACCTTTCGGACGCGGCAGCCCGATGAATCAGAGATGTAGGCGTTCCCGGAGCTATCCACGGCTACGTCGTAGGGATATTCGAATTCTGCGTTGACCGCCGCCCCTCCGTCTCCGCTGTAGCCAACCGTTCCATTTCCCGCAAAAGCTGTGATGATGCCGGTGCTGAGCGTGACTTTTCTGACCCGATTGTTGTCGAAATCGGCGATGTACAGATTGCCCGAACTATCAGTGCCGACTCCGCTCGGAAAGTCTATTTCCGCGCTCGTCGCTGCGCCTCCATTTCCCGAAAAACCTGCCGTGCCGTTTCCGGCGTAGGTTGATATCGTCTGGGCATCGGCATGTGTGCTGCCAATCGCGATCGCAGCGCAGAACGGCAACGCCGCGATCACCGAGGCCCTGATTCTCAACCGATCAGAGCGTTTGCCGCATAGGGTGGCCTTCAGGTTCCCAGCATCTCCAAAGGGGGATATCCTGCCCGAGAGCAGGAAAGGCAAGTTGCGTTTGATGGCCGTGTGCCATGTCGACTTCATTGTGAATACCTCCCAGCACCTTAGTAGAGAAAGTCTCAGTTGGCCGGTAATCGCAGCTGAGCAGTCGAAGTCTAGTTATGCATGGCTTCAAAACCAAGAAACTTGAGATAATTCAGCCTAATTCGTGGCGATGGCTGCTAATCCTTTTCGTGTCAATGCAGTGATGAACGGTTCTTGCATTATGAGCAGAAATGTAGAGCCTGTTAAATTTCCTATACGAAGCACGCAGGAGTTCGTTCATTCCCGCAGGACGGAGAACCCGACGCGGGCCATTGTGGAGGTGGGGCAAGAAGCCGCTGCAGTCAGCTTCAAAGTAGCTGGCAAGTCGAAAAGCACGATGTGCGCGCTAGAGCAGATCGCCGCGGAAATAACGGCGAACCTGAGGTTTGGGGCGGGAACCTGTGAGAGTCGTGGGAACAGATACAAACCCACGTAAACCTAATATTCCACTACCTTTATAGATATTGGGCCAAACGCAAATGAATACGGAAGTGATACGCTTACCGCGGAGGATAAATGAGCATTAACGCTGCAGCGAACGAACTCACTAAAGAGATCCAACGCTTGACCAAAGAGGCTGAACGCCTTACTAAACTCCGGGACTCGATTCTCTCAGGCTCGGCGCCTTTTGATCATCGAGGTGTGGGCGCCGGCCGCAAGAAAGCCGGCTCAAGGACAGCAGCTCACTCACAGGCACCTTCGAAGAAGTCCTCCGTAACGAAGAAGAGAACAATTTCAGCTGCGGGAAGAAAGCGGATCGCCGAAGCTCAGAAGCGGCGGTGGGCCGAGAAAAAGAAGGCTGAGTCCGGAAAGTAGCGGATGGGCATCTTCTGATCGGGCGTCATTCAACGCGTAGATGTTCGCCGCGTTTGACTTCGGCGCCCTCCACCTTTTCTTGTCTTGCAGCCGCAAGCTTGATTGCTTCCGTGTCCGGTATTGCTTCTCTTACTGCATTCCCCAGCATCTGCCTGAGGTCGTCGGACACAGAATCGAGGAGCATCTCCCAGTGTGCTCCATTCAAAGCGACATGAACCGTCTTGTATGCAAGAGGAAGTTCTTCCTCGCTCGGAATTACAACGCTGTCTTGCGCATTACGTTGACACCTGAGAGTGAATTCCACTCCCTCGATCCGCTTCAAACTCCGGCCTTTCAAGTAGTAAAGAACCATTGATTTCGTGCGGAGCGTCTTGCTTTCCGCGGCTCGTGCACGCCGAGTGAGACGATTCGCTTCGGACCTGCAATGTTGTGTCCGAGCTTCCATCGACTGGATGAAGCGAGCAATGCGGTCTACCTTTTCTCCGTGTGCCTTGCAGAACTCCTGAAAGCGTTCCATCAATATCGATGATGCCTCCCCCTCCTCATCGATCTGTTTCTGGATCTGCTCCATCAGGTCGTCCAACTCCATGTCAATCTCAAATAGCGAACAGTTCGTAGCAGTAGCAGACATAAAGAGCTCCTCATTTTTTAAGGGGTGCAGGACGCACGGAGATAGCCTCCGTGCGTCCTGCGATCATGCGACCTGGGCAACTGAATGTGCGGATCTGTTAGCAGGTTTAGGCAAAACCTCTCCAGCAACCTTCATCAGTTCCAATTTGCGCTCAGTTTCTTCTGTTTTTCCGGCTATCCAGGAAATGGCATTGGAGAGTCGCCAGGTGCTGTTGCCTGCCGGTAGATTGTAGGTATCGGGCGAGTTGTAGGCGTCAATCACCGCGTCTGCTTCCGATTTAAGAAGTAGCTTTTTGAGGGTTTCCTTTGCGCTGGCGGGATCGACCGCCGTTGCATTGGCAGCGCGGATCGTATCCATACGGCTATGGAGGGACTCGGCATTCAATTGCGACCCGATTACATCGCGCAGCGCGCTGACCGTGGTCTCGGCGTCAAGCTCGTACGTGCGCTGAGAATAGATCATCGATTCATCGAGCCGACGCCCAAGATGTACCTGCCGCATCTCTTCCTGAGTGATTGCCAGGTTGCTGCACCAGATCCTTAAAAGATAGGCTCGAACGGAAAGCGCTCCGTTACCAAAGTCTGAATTCTCAAGGCTCAGGCCGTACGCTACCAACTCTCCTGGAACAGGCTCGTAAACCTCGGGCATGATCGCTTGAATCGCGACCTTTGTGTCGGTCACGTATCCGTTATAGGGCAACGCGCCCTTCTTCTGCACCTCGGTGGCAAATGCTTCAATGATCGGCCGGGAATCGAGACGCCGATAGCGGTCCGAGAGGAAACCACGTACCTCGCCGTGGATGGAGCGCAAGAGGTACCGCTGCTTCCAGAAACGATTTGCGAAGACCGTACGGAGATTGTGCGCCAGCAGTTCCTTCGCCCAGAGGTTCGGGGTATTTAGCAGCCCGTCCATGAACTTGATCGGGAGGTCGGTCGTCTGTGCCATCTGCTGAACTGCATTGCGATGCAGTTTGAGACGAATTGCGCCGACCATTGAGTCAGCAAAGGACACCTGGACGCTGTGATCCTCCGCTACGTCAAAGGAAAGGCTGGCACCTGATTGCAGACGATCGGCTGGCTGGATGTTCATGACGTGGTCAATAACCTCTCCGGCTTTGACGCGGCCATGGTTGATGAGCTGCTCAAGCTTGTGGGCAGCCGCTGTCTTTGACTCCATAGTGAGGAGCATGTGTGTGGTTCTCCTTATTTGTGGACTAAAGAATAAGAGGCGGACGCCTCTCTGGCGATGTGGCGGGGGCAGACGGGTTGTTCCTCAACCGAGACCGTTCCCGGGTCGGTGGTTCCTATAAGCAACAGCCAGCGCGTTGACGCTGGTTATAGAAAAGCAGCAGACAAGTGGATTCAAGCACTCACGAGCATGACCGTGAATGAGTCGAATCGGGCGATCATCCTATGAATAGTTACAGATAGGCTATGGGATCCTTTCTCGGTTCGGCATAGCCATGCCGCCTCTCGTTATGGGTCAACAGTCATGGCAATGCCTGTCGACGCATTTTGTCGGAAAATGCGTAGTAGTTTTTATTGCCGGGATCCCAGCAGAGTGCCAAACTTTGCACAAAGTGCTTCCTGGCTATTCCGGCAGGGACCGAGGGACTTGTCATGGCTCATCCTCAAATGACTGCCGCGGCATATCGGCTGGTGCTCGTTCATCCCGATTCCCGCGAAGTGCTCGTGATTTGGTCAGCTGCAGGGCTTACATTTCCCGAGATAGCGATCCCCTGTGGCGCGCGGCTGGCAGAACACATACAGACATTCGTCAGAGACAAATGGGGTCTCCACGTCCTGGTTCTGGATACGATTCAGGCAGATGGACCTCATATGGCATGCGCGTTCGCAGAACTTCTTCTGCCAGATGAAGGGCAGTTCTTCCGGCGATTGCGCCTCAGGGATCTCGATACCGCGCTGATTTCGGAGATGCAGCGAGCGAGGGTGCAGTCGCTGCTTGACTCGACGGGGCATGACCAGACACCGTTCGCCCGTCTTGGCTGGATCGATGAAGCGGTTGCCTGGCTTCACGCTTCAACTCGTGATCGAATCTCTTCGAAGAAAGATATTCGGCAATACAATGCAGGCGCCGATTTGGCACTGATTCGGATTCGTGTCGAAGATGGATCCGGGTACTGGCTGAAGGCCACTGGAGAGCCGAACAAGCACGAGAGGACTATCACCGAATATTTGTATAGGGAGTGTCATGAATACATCCCGCGATTGGTCGCATCTCGTTCTGATTGGAACGCGTGGCTCATGCTGGAAGAAGGCAAGATGCTTCCATCTCCTCCGTACTCCTCCATTGAGAGCCTTACCGAATTAAGACAGGCCGTAACTTCGATGTGCGAAGTGCAGGACCGCTCATCCGGGGTGAGTCTCGACATTCTCGATGCCGGAGCATTTGACCAGGCGACGGAAGCGATGCGGCCTCGCATCCCGGAGATGTTTGACTATCTTGATGAGGCGATGAGCCTGGCCGCCGCCATGGGCGAGACTCGTTTGCCGACCGGAAGGATCAGGCAGCTGCAGAGAGTTTTTTCGGACGTTCTGGACGACGTCGAACATCTATACCTGTCCGAGGGGATCATCCACGGGGACCTTCGCTGGGAACACATTCTCACAGGCACAGGCGTCGCTCAGTTCATCGATTGGAGCGAACCTTATCTAGCATATCCCGTTATCTCACTTCAGCAGTTTCTTGACATGAACAGGATCGGAAGCGAGGACGTGCGGAATTTGATCGAAGAGGCTTTGATTCAGGAGTATTGCGACTTTTGGGCGATGTTTATGGATCGAGAACTTATTGAGCAATCGTTGATCTACATGCCGATACTCTCGCTAGGGTCATCACTGCTTGGAAGAGGCGACTGGTTTTATTCAGATACGCGGTACGATCCACTGCGATTGGCGAACGCCGTAAAGATTGCATTCCGGATGGATGCCGCGGCGGAGCATCCGCGACTCCGAGAAGCGTTGGATGACAGCGAGTAGCCAATTCGAACTGAACCAGGGCATCGCGTACCTTGAGCATGATGCCCCGAACCTCCCGTCCACCGGAGCACCCAGATGACGATGGTGCTCGTCGCTAAACTGCGATACGAGGAAGAAGCTGACTGGATCGAGCCGGACCTCGTAATCGAGGGCCAAACTGATGGTATCGTCCGCTATCAAAACAGGCCAAGCTGTTCGGCCGAGGCTTCGGAAGGGAGGGATGGGTCTGCAACGAAGATCGCGGGAGGTCCGCAAAGGATGTATGTCTCGCCCCCTGTCGTTACGCTGATACCGTGATAGAACCCCATTGGATCGTTCCGCGCGGACTCTCCCCAGTCTGGCAAGATCTTCCTCTTGTACGTCGTTGTCGCCTCCCAGAAAAGGTGCGCGGGGATAAGCCTGTACGCCTTTGCTCTCTTCGAGTCAGGAAAGACTGTCGCGCTGACTGTCACCCACAAGTCTCCCTGCCACCCGAAAGGTTTGCGCACTCTGTCGTTTGCACAGATTGTGTCACCGCTGTAGGACGACTCTATATCACCGGCTACACAATCCTTCGCGCCCACCTCCAATGAAGCCGTAAGGCGGGATAGGGGAACACGATAGGTGGTCAGTTCTGTCATAGGTTCGCTTTCTCGTCGATTAATGCCCTGCTTTCTGGAGGCTCTGATGAAGTTTCTCTCCTGGCAATCACCACGATCAGTATTTTGATTTCTAACGGATAAAGTCCAAAGGCTCCTGCTGCGCCGGCATCCATGCTCATGAGTCCATCTCGTCATTCGTAATCAGCTCAAGTCCTTCGATCATGTCGCCGTCGCAGTCAAAACGCACCATCTGCATCCCCTGCCTAGAGGCCTCGACGATGATCTCGATAAACCGGTCACTGAGGCCGAAGTCACGGGCCTCTTGGGTAAATGTTTCGATAGTTCCCGCATCTATATCCAGCAACGTGTAAAAGAAGGCGCCATAGAACTCGTCATGCGTTGCCAGATGCTGCGGTGCATTGTGCATCAGCAAGAGATCGTGGTCCGATTGCGGCAGGAAACCAGTCGATACGTCTATATATCGATATGTCTTGAACTCCATCGCTTCTCCTCGACTTCCGGGACGCCCCCGATTTCTCTGTCTCGATTTCACGCCATGCTCCTTACTTCCCGAATTCATAGCGTTTGCTACTCTCGCGACGCGACCTATTCCCTCAGCATTTCGGCCACGCTCTCCCACCGCTGCGCGGCCAGGCCGAGTAGCTCCCGGTGGCGGCCCTCTTCGTCCTCGATGCGCTTGTACAAATCGTCGTCCCGCAACTCTCCGACCTTCGCGCGAATCAACGCCGCGAGTACGGTTGGCTCCAGGGCATCCAGCTCCCAGCTTTCATCCCCGTGCTCGTTGCGGTATTTGCCGAAGCGGCTGTCCGTGCTCTTGGCTGGATTTGGCGGCGGATCATACCGCTCGATCTGATCCATATTGAGGGCAATCCGCGTGAACTCGAAATGCTTCGAATGGCCGATGTGGTGGGATAGAAACATGCGAATCCTCTCTTCGATGTCTCTGCTCATGTCCTGCCCGCTTGGATCATGGTCCCCGAGATGAATAATGTGAGTCCGTTGCCCCTTCCTCGCGTACCGAATGAACCGCTGCGCCGCGCCCCACATCTCGCTCTGGCTGGTGTATCCGCGGCATGAGAAGTAGCTGACATCCAGTTCCTCGCACACTCCTTCGATCACTCCCACCAGCGCATCTTTTTCGATCCATACTTCCGGGCGCACTTCGCAGTCCTGCCACTTGTCCATGCGGTACTGCTCGGCAACCGCCTCGATGATCGACTCCGGGCTCTCCCAATGACTAATGCTGCGCACGTTGCGGGTGCGATCTTCAAGCGCGTTCCAATCGATCAGGCCAGCCAGCCTTGCATCGTTGATGATCGAGCCGACGCGCTTGTACTCCTGCTGCCGGTTGGCGATCACGTCCCGGCTTACGAGCTGGTAGTACAGCTGGC
Organism: Edaphobacter dinghuensis; assembly: GCF_014640335.1. Taxonomy (NCBI): domain Bacteria; kingdom Pseudomonadati; phylum Acidobacteriota; class Terriglobia; order Terriglobales; family Acidobacteriaceae; genus Edaphobacter; species Edaphobacter dinghuensis. The sequence goes on from NZ_BMGT01000004.1 coordinate 86,398, forward strand.
GAAGCGTCAGTACAAAGCCTGCCGCCTGATATTCAGCAATGATCTGGTTGCAGGTATTGATCAGCGCGAGGCTGTCCGGACGAAAATTGAATGTTTGATAGGCCACTTTCGGCATACTCTCTCCACTACCTTCTTCACCCCTTAGCTCAACTCCACGCGGGAGTCCAGGGGGATTACCTCCCACGTCTTCTTGCTGCCGCTGATAACCCGTCCTTCGATCACCCCTTTGCGGGTGCGAGCGCGGCTGATCCGAACTCTGCGGCCATCCGGCAGATCGATGTAGCAATAGCCGGTCGCGGCCCAAAGATGCGCATTGATTTTGCGTACCGACGGCATCGGCATTTTTTGTCTCCTTGTGGTCAACGTCCCGACCTGTGGTTCATCTGGGACGCGCAGCGTCACTCACTGACGGCTCGCCATGCACCATGCAAGCGCTGAGGACATGGGTCAATCGCAATTGATGGTGGAAAGCGCTGTCGCTTTCAGCCACGCTGTTGATGAATAGGGGATCTCGCCGAGAGGATGGGGCGACTAGAAGGCCTTTGAGCAGGCACTTACACGAAGCTCAGACTAGGGCTTTCCTGGGAGGAAGCCGATCTCTTCGCCGCTGTCGCACAAATACGCGTACGCGCCGACAAGCCTCTCCGTGCCTTTGTCGAATTTGACATGGAAAGATAACTTGTGCGAAGGAGCTTCGTCCGGATCATCATGAAATTGGACATCGGCTACTTTGGTCCAGTCGTCCTGATCGCAGCTTTCGTCAGTTTGCCAACGCTTGTGATCGAGGATTTGGATACCATCTCCGAAGTCATACCGGTCGAAGACCTTTTACGCAGCTTCTTCCTGCTTTGTATAAATCTCTGGCATCTCGGTCTCCTGTTCGCAGTCGAGAGCGGCATTCTCGGATTACTTCATCGAGACACTCTCGACGCGAGTGCGTTGTGACCATCGTTCTGGATAGCCTGTTTACTTCCCAAATTCTTCACAAAGCACGGTGTAGGCGGCGCTCACGATTTTGAAGGCTTCCGTCGCTGCTTCGACGGTCATTCCAGTAATACTGATGCGGTCGGGATGCGTCGCAAGAGCCAGCTTGCGGAAAGCCTTTGAAATCTCCTCCCACGACGCATGGATGCCCACGCCGAGAATCTGCCGAGGCGACTTCTGGTTGCCGTACAGCACCTGCTCGGCTTCCTCCACTCCCATGCGTTCATAGAACGAGCTGGTCCATTGATGAGCATTGCCATAGCCCTCGACTTCCGGGTTGTAGCGCTTGCGCTTCCGGTCAATATCTGCCCATGATTTGGCCATCACTTCAACAGAGCCTCATACGGTTGGCTGTGACCGGGTATGCCCAGTGCCGCCAGATGCTTGCAGTGCCGCTGACGGATGAATCCGAAACATCCGCACGACCACCAGCGTCCGGTTTTGTGCTGGGCGATGATGTAGATGCGATCGCTCGATTCCGAGTGAATCTCGAAGCGATTGGTGAACTGTTTGTTGTCGGGAAGCAGGTCTGAATGGCGAGGTAGAAGAACATGTTGGACATGCGCGTACCTTTCTGGTTTTCGTCGAAGCAAAGCGGCGCGGGCTCGGCGCGACGACGGTCGGCGGTTGAACCGATCACCAAACTCGGGGCGGAGGAGGCTACGCACCAACTGCCGTTGTCGTTGGTCCCGGTTTCATAACCACTGCGTCTACTCCATGAGCCGCAAATGCTTCTGCCGATCAGTTCCAGCGAACTGCAGTAAGAAACTTCTGCGCTTCCATGCCGAGGGCGTATGCGTCCTCCGAGCTCCACAGCTTCGCATGACCGAAGTCAATGTAGATGCCCGGATAAGGACGATTGCCGAAAGCCACCATTGCACCAACATGCACGTACCAGCCTTCCGATTCACCTTCGATTGCGAAGGAAATCAGTGACCGGAAACGCTTGGGGATCCGTTCGTTCTTTCTGTCTTCATCCCATGCCGTTCTGTCGCAAAACGACTCACCCTGGAGCAGATTCTTGCAGTGCGCATTCACGGCCTGAATGAGTGAGGTGACCGTGACATTCTTGCCGCTGTCCTTTTCCTCGAGCGAAAAGCCGGTAACAGTGTCTTGCGGGTTCATATACTTCCAGTCCTCTCGTAACGCTTGAGCATGGGCCGATCGAGCGCAAGGCGCTGAATCGAAACTTCCCGCATGATCGATATTTGCTGGTGATGGGTTTATGCATCTTGCGGTTTGGGCGATGCCAGATAGGGCGTCGCCTGGGGCACGTACATGGAGTCGAGTTACACGCCTCGCAACGTGCCGTCATCGCGACGGTCATCGACTGACACCGATCAGCGGTTCACGTAAGCCCGGACAATGGCGATCTGCTCGCTGCGCGTCTTTGCATCAAAGGCTTCGTGCCCATAATCGTTTCGTGCAGCGTCCCACGCGCTCACAAACCCCGGCTTCGGCTTGAGCTGCCCAAAAGTGATCGTGATCTTCATGAATCTCCTCCGTTACTGTCGTGCCCGCGGCGACGGTACTTGTCCTTGCAAGCGCTGTTTCGAGTGCGATTGTTTCCGGGACAATCTTCTTGCGTGTGAGAGCACGAGCGCGTCAAATGTGCCGCCGAGAAATGCCTCGACGCTACCAGCCAAATGCGTTTATGTGCTTTGGCATCGCCCTGCAAATGGCAAGCAGTTGCTGGGCATAGGACTGAGCGCGGTTGAGCCTTGCGTGTGCATCTTGCTTTTCCGAAGCGGGCGCGTGAAAGTACGCGAAGTGTGCTTCTCTCCAGGCGAGATGAGCGGCATCATAGGCCTTCCATTCGGGAGTTTGCCTGAATGCCTCCTGCAACCTGGCCGAGCGAGGTTCGACCGGAGCTCCGATTTCATATCCCATAGACCCTCCTGTTTTTGATGTCATCGGGGTTGGCTGTTTTGGATGAGTTGTCCAAAGAGTCGGGAGATGCTTATCGCAGGTCTTCGTCTTGTTCAAGCACGGCTTCAACCCAGTCCCAATATCCGCGTTGCGTGTTGCCACGCCAGATCCCAGACTGAAGGAGTCCCTCTCCGTTGTCTTAGGCCGCAAGGCGGTCCGGGTCCGCGAAGAGCTCTGCCTGCATCGAAAACATGCGCTGCGGGATCCTTCGGCTGCGCGCCTGCTCGAAGTCAGCGAGAACGATCTCAGTGATAACCGAGGCACCCTTCCAGCCCCCTGCGGAGACCGATGTGTCGATGCCGCAGTTGGGTTCGAGCTCGATCGATGTCTCGCCGACGAATCGCTGATACTTCTCTGAAGTCGCCTGCAAGAAGGTTTGCCGCCCACTAAGCCGGAAGGGCGCGGACGACTGGGGAACGATAAAAACGCCGTGCTTTGCCCGATCGCTGGCAATGTCGATCACCTTGTACTCGAACTCGCTGCCGGAATAGCGAGGAGCCTTCCCCGGTTGCTTGATGCGCCCAAATGGCGGGTTGGCAATGACGCAGTCGAAGCCTGTGAGATGGGGCGGCAGGTCCAGTACGTCGGCCCGAACCCAGGTCGCCTCTGGAAGAATTTTCTTCCCGACCGCAATGTAGTCTGGATTGATCTCGACGCATGTGATCTGGGGCAGGTCCGAACTCCATGCACTGTGGCTATATGCTGCATAGGCGAGTGATCCGATCCCGGCGCAGAGATCGAGGATGCGACCGCCGAAGGTCTCGATGGCGAAGTCGCGCGCGAGCGCGGTCGGTGTAAAGAATGCGCCTGCAAGGCCGTTGATATGATTGGCGCTCTCCTGCCAGTGGTCCAGCACGAAGAGGCGGTCATCGTCGGTAAGCACGTCCTTGCGAAGCAACTCGCAGGCCTCTGCATGCAGGGCCGCCTGCTGCTTGGTCAGTTTTGACATGGAAGTTCCTTGAACTCCGGGCACGGAGACGGATTGGATTGTGGCGGGAAGGGCCGAATGGGTTCCATCGCGGGTCGTTGACCCTCGACAGGCCTTTCGGATCTTGCGAGGCGACTGCCAATCGAGGCGCCGCAGATGAAGTCTCGGTAGCGCCTCCCCTGGAATGGAGTCAGTCAACTCGCGATACGATACCGGACCCATCAATCTGCGTGTGACGGCAACGATCGACCACGAATCCGTTGTAGCTTCGCTGTTCGTATTCAGCGGCGGGGACCAGGAAATAGAGGATCTCTCCTTTTGATTGCCCCTTCGAATCTCTCCCTCCGATCGAAGCGGCGACGCCGATCATGCCTTCCGGCACCCATGATGCCCAATCGCCCCAGGCGGCGGTTACAATCCAGTCCCTGGCGTGCTCTGCCTCGAAGGCGTTTCGATCACGGATATAGGACTCTCCAGGGAGGATCGATCTGCCGGTAAAGCGTTCGTAGGCGTCGGGACGCCAGTTCTTCAGGGTGTTGTGTGCAGCCTTGACATCATTGGCCTCGAACGACTCAGGGAAGACGACTGCTACCTTTGCCCACTCAACGTCTTGTTCATACCACCCCGAGTCGGCACGCATGTAGTCGGGTATTCTCTGGTTTGGTTCAGGGAAGACTCGAATGCCGCCGTGGCCAGCTGTAGAGACCTCAAAGATGCCTTCGGTCAGTTGTTTGATATGCTCCGCCTGACCCCAGGGAGTATCGCGGATGGTGTAGTCGTCCTGCTGAAGCGAGGAAGGCATCGTGGCTCTCCTTGGATTTGAGCTGTTGAGTGAGGGATGTTGGAGCGGGAGGCTAGAAGGTGTGGACAGGCCAGTTGTATTTGTTTGAGACGCTCTCGGCATAAGCCAGAGCGTCCTCACGAGTATGAAAGTCGCCGATGCAGTTGACACTGCCTAGTTTGAGGTGTGCGTACACGGAGAAGAATTGCGGGGTCTCGTCATTCACCTCGCATACGGTCCCGCCGCTCCCGTCCGGCTCTTCGACGACACCATGAACTTCCAGGCAGTCGTACTCCTCCGGGTCTTTGATGATGGTTTCGGCATATCCGCCGAATGCAGCTTCTGATGGAATCATGGCTTCCTCGAGGACAACATAGCGAGTGACGGTTCAGGAGGGGTGACGGGATGACAGAGCGCGCCGCACTCGGGGCATTCGCCGGAAGGAACGATCTCGCCGGGGGAGACGCGGTCGTTATAGTTCTGGATATCCTTCAGCTGGTGCTTGGACCAAGTCATGCCGCAGTTGCTGCATTCCTGGTCCTGAACGAAATCATTCAGTTGGGCAATCATCTCTCGCCAATGCCTGTCGCCACCGCTGATTTTGAGAACTTCAGCGATCTCTCCGCACCTCTCGATGCGCTCGCGCGCGCCGCTATCGTCCAGGTCTTCGCCGTCGACTTCCATCTCCAGAGTGGTCATAGCGCAGCCGAGAAGCCACTCGATTGTTTCCCATTTCAGTTCCATGATTTGACTCCGCGAGGTTCTGGTTTATGCAGGATGGGCTCGCCGGGTTGCAGCGACGATGCGTAAGTAAGAAAAAGGTGATGCGCACCGAACTCCCACAAAGTAAACGGTGGTGTCATGATCGCGTGAAGTAGCCGTACACGCAGCGCATCCCTCCGCGGGAGCAATTGTGCGTGTCGTGAAGCTCCCCATCGATGACCGTCGTCAGATGTCGCGAGACGCGAACAATGAGGGTGCCTCGGGGCAGCTCGGATGCGCGAAGATGCACGCGGCAACCCGATCCGATGGACATCGTTGGCACCCACCTCCACCCGAGAGACTGGAGATAACGGCTGTAGGTCTCCCGAAACACACCCTCGCGGCTGCTTGATTTCTTCCGTTTTCGCTTTGTAATACGCTCCGTGATGGCAAGCGCATTTAGAGCGTCATAGACTTCGCGATAAGGTTTAGCCGTAGCGATGGCGATAGCTCTGGTCACGCAGTCGCGAGCGGGACCACGAAAGCCGGCCTCGGCTCGGCCGCCGTCGTTGAAGTTCCATTTCATGGGGGGCCTCACAGGGAGCGGCTCACGCGGCGCGTTGTTTCTGACTGCGGAGGCGTGAGCCTTGAAAGACGCTTGCAATCGCCGCGCTCCGCACACCGAAGCGAATCCTGCGTTCAATGAACTGTTGCCATGCTCGGTCGAGCTCATAGGCGAGAAGCGGATGTTCGATCCAGACGAGATCCTCGAAGCCAGGACAAGGTGTCTGGAGGAACTCGTCCGGAGATGAAACGAATGTCTCGAGTACGGGATCGACGAGATCGATGATGTCGGCAATCGCCATCAATTGTTCGGGGCTCGCCCATAACGACGGAGACGCGATGAGGTCGGTGTAGTCCCATGTTTCACCGTTGCCGGTGAATACGGGAGACTCTACCGCGCCGAACATGTGCTCTGTCGGCGTTGAGCGCAACTCCGATTCCAGCCGCGTTAGAGGTCGATCCTTTCCGACAACGGCACGTAGGCGGTTGGAATCCATGCTGATCGACGTCTCGGGACAGAAGTGGCGAATCGCCCGAATCAACCCTTCGGACCGGTGATTCTCGATTCCGATTCCAAGCAGATGGACTTGAGGAGGTTTTGCTGCTTCAAGGAAGTGAAACAGCGCCTCCGGAGTGGTGGCCGCTTTTCGCATCGGCATGGCTGGTATCAGTGGAAGACCGGTGACGTTTTGGGCGGCCTTGAAGAATTCTTCGTGAGACTTTTCCCCGATCTGCAGAGGAAGGAGAAGTCTCGCGCCGGTCGCAGCTATCGCAGTGAGATCTCTCCGATGCGTAGTCAACCTCGCCAGGGTCTTCTGCTGATCGCCGACCTTGTCCGGAACCACCAGAAGAGCCTTTTCTCTCAGCGCGGATGCCAGGTGAAGATAGAGCTTGAGCCGGCGTCTCCACTCGGGTTCGGTGATGGTGACCTTGGTCCGAAGTCCAGTGGGCGTAACAGCCACCTCGCTGAAGGCGCCGCTGTCGACCATGACCGGCTGCCCCAATTGAATCAAAGCGTCGATTGCCGTCTGGTTCAGGCGGTTAACGGATACCCCGATCGGAATCGCGACATGTGCAAAGCCGCGAATCTCGCTCTCTCGGTTTACGCCGGATGCAAAGACCTGCACGTCGCCTGGAAGCGGGCTGCGAAATGCGGAGAGGTCAAATAACATCGTGCTCTCCTCGGTTGGTAATAAATGCATCCGGGGGGAGGCGGGGTTCTAGCTTGGAACCTCGTACAGAGAGTCGACCGTCCACTTCGGTGCGTAGATCAAGGCAGTATCGAGATCATGGACACGGATCCGATCGACAAAGCTCGTATCGCTTGCCTCAATCTGCTGTATGATCCCCGTCATCAGGTCGTCGAAATAAGCCCACAGGGTATCGCCAAAGATGCTCTGCTCAAGAGCGACGTACCGGACCGGCGTGTCGGGAATGATGAGACCGTTCTCGATTGCGGTAGTGTTGCTGAGAAGTTCGGTAAGCCTCTCGATCCTCCTGATGATCACGTCGTTCCTCTCGGAGGTATGGTCTCCGGAGTGACGGGCATTTCCAGGTTTCGACCTGCGGCAGGATGAATGGCTGGATTCTTTCGAAGAACATCCCATAGGAGAGCTCCTTGGTGAATTGAGGATCGATGTCGGGTGTCGTGAGTGAGCAGCTTTATGGAAAAGAGGGCCAACCCGCGGCGATAGGTGGCGCAGGCATCAGGATTCTTCGTCGAGCTTCGCAGCGACAAAATCCCAATAGCCGCGCTGCGTGTCGCCGTTCGCCACCTCGTGCTGCCATTGAGCACGTGAGCAACCCGGATGTTCCCCATGCACACCGAATTTGTCTATGAGCTCGGCGGCGCCAGGCCTGTTGGCGTCTCCCACCTGGGATGGTTTCTGGCTGTTCTGCAGCAACTCGATCAGCCGTGAAAGCATGGTGAACGGGACCTCCAGGCGGCAGCGCTCCACGACACCGCGTGAGGTGATCGGTTCGAAATAAATTACGTTGTGTTGCGGGATCGGACTGACGACCAGGCCGCACATGCGGCCGTAGCCGTTGCGCCCAAGAAAGACAAGATCGAGAGACTTATCGATAGGGAGTATGTTCATTTGTTCCTTATTCCGGCGGTATGCGAGGGGCGGAGATGTCTATTGCTTCATCAGCAGGCGGAAGAGCCGATCGATCCGGGCAGCGGTGCGCGCCCGAATCCGAAATTTTCCGATTTGAAAGCAGGGAGACTGATAACCGAGTCGGCGAGCCAGTTCCACTTTGGTGAATCCCTCAGCGAGCAGGGTACGAATCTGCCGCCAAGTGGCATCGGCCTGAACGAGTGCGCCATCACTCGCCGCCTGATTTGAAACCGCGAGAATTCTTTCCTCTGTTCTTTTGCAGATTTTCGTCTGCCTGCCCGACCGAACTCGGGAGACGACCGCTTCTGCGACATCTGAGGCCACAGCGATAGCGCGGCGACCTACGCCTTGCCTTGAGAGTTTGAGAATGTGCCTGCGCGCGGAGTTCGCCGGGACGAGGCCGTCCCAAGGGCCTGAAGCACGGGCTTTGGCTCGCTTTGCCTCGTATCGCGCATTGACAGCTCTGCACGGCAGGCAGCGGCATCCCGCTTTGTATTTCAAACGCGTGCCGTGCGGCTTGTCTTTTACGAGTCGGTTGGGCTGGGGAGGAGTTCTGGAATGCATGAACAGTCCTACATGAGAGCGCCGGGTTAGCGCGTCTGAGTCAGTCGTTGTGTGCTTTGGAGCAGATCAGGATTGGGTGTGGGGAACTACTGCTCCGACCGGTCAAGAGGTCTGTCGTCAGGAAACAGACTTGCTCTCGCCCCCCACGGCAAGAACGGCTGCGGATTCCCCCTCGAATAGAATCTCGAGGGCGGAGATGATGAACAGGTGCTGCAATCCCTTATGGCGGAAGCGTTCCTGTGCGGCCTGCTCGGCAGAAGATGGAGTAATCTCGAGCTTTTGATTCAACTGTTCCGCCGCCCAGCGTTTGCCGGCTTTCATGGCCCTTCCAATGTGATCGGGTGCCATGGGGTTCTCCTTTCAACGGGCCGCAGTGCTCCTCACCCGTTTGGCGTGAAGAAGGCTTTGATATCTGTTTCGAACTGCCTCTACGGTGAGCTATTTCGCGGGCATAGGTCCTCCGTGGGAGTCGAGAGACTCACGCGTAAGGAACAAGAGAAACGAGAGACGAGGCTAGTCGTGAGGTGTACGGATTGCGCGCCGACGGCATCGACCTTTTCGAGCGCTCACAGCCTTCGATCTGTTCAGGGGAGAAGACTACACGGATGACTTCAGGCAGCTGCGTCGAGAGTTGCCGGCTCCGCGGCGAAGAGCTGGGGCAGCCGGGGAAAAATCTCGTCTTCCGTGGCGAGCCCCTGTTCGAGGATGGAGTCCAGAATGAAATCGAGCATGTCCAGCATGTCCTCCGCAACTTCCACCTGCTCATAGGTGGCTGCGGAACCTTCGCTGATTCCGAAAAGTGCGTGCTTCTGTTTGCGCAACAGCACAAGATCGATGTCGCACTCAAGCCGGACTCGAATCTTCGTCGAGCTCTCTTGGGAAGGTGAGGGTGTGACGGAGGCGTCGGTAGTGATCTCCGGTAGCGGAGACACCCGCGCATTGTGCAGATGAAGTGTTGGTTTCGTTTCGGGCATGGTTGCTCCTTTAGCTCCGTTACAGGTTCCGGCTAGTAGCCAGCGTCTTCCATGGCTTCGCAGAACTGATCGAGGGCGATGTTCGATCGCTGCTGTGACTCGATATCTTGAGTCACGTTTTGAACTGCGGTGCAGTCCATTTCAGCGATGAATTCGATGAGGGTGCGCTTTAACATCGGAGACTGCTCCCTGGAAGAGAATGGTTTTTTCGCGTGTGCAGCCATCGCAGTCAATCGGAGTGAAGAAGGAGTCTCGCCGTGGGCTGGAGACCCTTTGCTTCGAGGGCTCGACAACGCGACGCCACTTCCTCAGCCGCTGTGCGCATGCGCTGGCGCCAACCCGGCGTCCTCCATACGGCGTGATCGAAGTGCTCGACGACAGTGCTCCGCCAGCGGATGACTCCATTCTGGTCGATCGTCAGATGTTCGATGCCGAAGAGAAATGGGGCCGTGTATCCCTCACGCTTCGTGGCGTTGTCATAAAGTGCCTGGAACAGGGTGATGCCGGCTTCATCCAGCCGATTGTTAACAGCAAGCTCGACGAGTTTAAGGTGCTGAGGGGCAAGCGTGTCGCCGTCGTGGGTAGCTCTCAGGATCGCAATCGCCATCTCGGCAACCTGATCCCGAGTGAGAAGAGATAGAGGTTTCATATGGTAGTAACTCGAAAGGAACAGAAGTCGGAGCAGGGACATACCTGTCCTTACCGGAGGAAGGCTCGTGTGGAGAATAGCCTGATGTCAGGTTCTGCGCAGAGGTGCGCTATTCCGCTATGAGCCGTGGCAACTCCCATTTCCGTAATGTCGAACCGCCGGGTCCTACAAGGGAGAAGCCCAGGAGGTTGACTCGGAATGCGAAGAACACTGGCATAATCGCGTCACTGAGTTCATCCCCCGTGCAGCTCTTCAGTTCTTCCCAATAGACTCTATCTTCTTCGGGGAGGCTCGCGGCGGCATAATCGAGAACGGTTTCGGCTCTATCGTCCACGCTTTGAAGCATGTGCTCGAGACGGTACCCACTACAATTCTTCAATTCCGATTCAATCGCGAGCGATGTCATCTTCTGCATCGTCTGTGCCGAGGAAAAAATGCTGTAGATGAGCCTTTTCTGCTGAGGTGAGAATTCATCTATGCGCGCCAGATCCACAGCAACCTCGAACTGTTGTTTGAGGCGAAAATGAGCGGGCGCAATCAGATCCGTGCGGGGAGTGCTGATTTGGTTTACTCGTCTCGTACGAACCGAAATGTCAGACACGGCAGCTCCAAAGATGCCTTATTCCTCTTTCAGAACTTGAGCGGGGTCAAGGCGACACAATTCGATTGCCGTAGGCGACATGGAGGCTCCTACAACAGTAACGATCGCAACGCACGCAACGAATACCGAGCTTTCCTCGAATAGCACTTTCTGCGTAAGAATGGATATCAGGAATGGGCGGATCATGAACATAACAACGATCCCTGAGAGCACCGATACAAGAGAAATCTTTCCGATGAACGATCCTAATAGTTCCAGGATGCGCGATCGCGAAGAACCGAGTGCAAGCCGGATGGCCAAGTCCCTGCGCCTGGTATCAATCCATAATGCAACTATGCCGGTGAGACCAACGCCCGCCATGAGAAGCGCGATGCACCCAAGCGCAACGGCAGCATCCGCGTTAAAACGTTGGGTAGCGGTTGATGCATCTTCCATTTGTCCAAGGCTTGTGATTCGCGCTACTTCAAACGCCACGCCTGAGCCTTTGATTGCTGCCAGAATCTCTTTGCCTGCTGTCTCTTCGTTGCCTCTTACCTTTACAACAAGCTGAAACATTCCCTCCGGATAGGCGCTAATCGGCAGATAAATCTCTGGACGAATAGGTTTGTCGAGACCTTCCTGGCGCACACCATGGATGACACCGATGACCTGAACCTTCGCGGTCGAACCATCATCTAACGATAAAAATGCGAATTGACCAACCGGATTGCTCTGGTGAAATGTGACCCGCGCGGCCTCTTCGTTGATAACGGCCTCGCCGATATCGGGATGACTTGTAAACAGACGGCCTGCTTGCAAGGCGATGTTGAGTTGATGAAAATAGTTCGGCAATACCCGCGAGACCGCGACGTATCCTTCCGGCTGAACCTGATGCAAGCTCGCCTGGGATGTAGCCATTGGTGAGAGACTGCTGAATCCTCCCAGAGGCACTGCTGTGGCAGCGGTCACAGACACTACATTCGGCAACGAACTCACGCTCTCTCTCATCTGCTCGAGTGCGATCAGGGAGTAAGCATCCCGGGCCTGTTGCCCAGTCTCTTTCTGGCTCGGTTGTGGGACGATCTCTGCGACCACATTTCCCATGGCATTGTAGCCTTTGCTGCTTTCGCGATATAACGCCAGAGCGTCCGTTGCGATACGCGCTGCAGATAATGCAAGCACGCATGTCACCCCGACCTCGATACCGACTGCGATAGTCCTTGCGCGCTCTCCAAGGCGGGTCGTACCTCGCGCCTGCTTTATGGACGAGGTTAAAGTCCTGCCACTCTGCTGGGCGATTAGTAGAAGCAGGAACAAAAGAATGGCATTGCAAACGATCCATGCAACACCGACAGCTGTTACGGGCGCCGCATCCAGGTAGACGTCATCAAAATGAAGCGTATTTGGGATCGGCAGATTCATGAGCAGCCGCGGCAGACACGCGACAAGGGCTAATGACAGGAAGACCCCGGCCGACGAGAGAACTCCATACTCAAGCCACTGCTGAAAGGCCGCCGAAGTTGCCGTGGAGCCAAGCGCTATTCGTACTCCCGCATGATGTTGATGGCGCATAGCCTTCGCAAGAAGGAGTCCACAAACGTTAAGGACCATGACCCCAAAAATCAACAGTGCGAGTGCATTCAGCTCTCGTAAAAAACCAACGATCGGACGGTTCAAATATTCAACAAGCGGAATCGCCTGATATTGGCTCTTCGCAAGGAGGTCGGCCACCGCGGAAGGCATGGATCGGATGGCGATAGCCGCAGTTGCCTGTGCTGCGGACTGGATGCTTTTCTGGCTGTTTCCATTTCGCGCCTTAGCGATCACGTTCACGAAGCTAAAGGCCGACTGATCTCCTGCGTTGAGTTGAGCATCGAGGGAAGTTATCACGTCTGGCTGTCTGTCCTCTGGAAAGACCACGCCACGCGGAATACTTCCTTGGTAGATATATTTTCTGGATTCCAGAGTGATGACGTCGCCTTTGTGTGGCGCGTTTGGGAGTTCTCCTATGGTCTTGTCCGAGAAAAGCACCGCAGGTATCCCTGCATTCGTTGACCCATTGAATGAGACGGCGATTTGGGGATATCCGAGCAGATCGAATAAATTGTTTGTCGCTGCCGTGACGTGAATCCTGCGGGGGAAAGTGGCCCCTGGAAGCATCGTCTCCGAGGTTCTCCAGGCCGCAATGGTTGCCTTGTCCTCCAGCTGATCGCGCCAGGCCGCCATGATTGGAGCGACAACAGAGCCGTCCTTAACCATGTCGGACACTGAGACCAACCGGAGCAGGCTTGCACGATCCTGATATGGAACTCTGTGGTCGTGGTTGGCCGCCATGATAGCGACAGAGAGGGATAAGGCGCAGAAACCAACCAGGAATACCAGGAACAGGACCGTGGACTTCCAGGGATTTCTCACAATATTTCGAAAGACAAGTGGCATGAGGCGCATATTTGAAAGTCCTTCAAGGATGGTGCGCCTCTGTGTTACATCCACTTGTGCAAGGATTTACCAGCTGGCGACCAACGGGCTCAATGCATCAGAACCTAGATGATACTCCCATTTAGAGAGACGTAACCCGTCCGAAGTGATGATCTCGCCTGGAGCCGCAAAGTATCCGAATATCTGATCCTTCGGAAGTTCGAGAGAATAGAGGTAGTCGCCGCTGGCGGCGTCATAGCAATCGACGAGGTTGACACTGTCATGCTTGGCTCGCGCTGCGGTGGAAACGTACAGAATTCCTTTTTGCACGTTCGCAGCTTTGATGGGCGGAGCCAATCCTTCATCGGCTTGGATCGCAAAGGCTCCATGTTCCTTATTTAATAAGACGGGCAGAGAATGCGGATCAATTGTCTGGCGCAGATAGACCTTTGAGCCGTCAAAACCAAATGACGCGAGCGTGTTTTGGTAGCGCGAAAGGTAGAGGAAATCAGGCTTACCTGGATCCTGGATCAACAAGCCATCTAAGGTGAGGCCATCCTCAAATTGATGGGTCAAGAGTTCAGCGGACTGAATACACTCTGAGCCGTTATCGTCGCAAATTGAAAACATCTGATGGGCGTGAGGCACATTGATGTAGACGATGTGAGAGTTGCCGCCTGTCAGACTCAGAGTTCGAAAATCTAAGGGTACTTTCCGGCTGTTTTTTACAACATAGGCGGAATGATTGGGATCGGTTGCGACGATATTGCCCTGATCATTCACGCTGAAATCTGTGGTGTGGTCATCGTCCGAATTGACCGGAAGGTCGCTGAGCACGGTGCCTGTCCGTGATAAGTGGATGAATTGACTATGACCATTCTGATCGAAATCGAGTGCAACTATGCTGCCATCTGTTAAGAATGCGACTTTGACGATCTTGTGGAATAAGCTCCGGTCCGAGACCGTCCAATCTCGGCTATAGCTGATGTTCTTCCATACCCTGGCTTGCATCTGCTGAGGCGCTGGTACATACCCGGAAGCATATTGCGGGATGTCTTCAGATAGCACAACTTGGGGAGAAGATGGGTTCCATCCTGTGAGTCCAACCGCAAGTGCTACCACCACAACAACGATAAGCCCGGTCCCGTAAATTTTCGTGGACGTCATTGGGTACACCTCAGTGCGTTAATCCCGTCTCGTCAATGGGATGTGCTCCCGGAGAGGCTAGCTACGCAGGCAGATGGCGCCTGAGATGATGCAGCAGCCATTTGTGCCGGCAGGACAACCACATCCTCCGGTTCCGCAACCGCCACCTTTAGCGTGCGCAAACTGGGTGGCAGTCAGCGACAGAGCAAGTGCGGTGAGGGATAACAGGATTCCCTTTTTCACTTTGTTGGTCATGGACTTTCTCCTTTCGGGTGATGCTTGGGTTAGTGAGGCTGACTCGTTTTTGCCGAGCCGCTATAGACCGCAAGGCATAGGGCTGCCCAAACAACATTCATCAGGACATGCTGCAGAGTGCCTTTACCAAGCGTGATGGTGAACCAGCATCCACAAGCGTCCTGGATGCCATAGTAATAGTTGAACGCGAGTGCAATCGCGAAGATTGACAATAAGAGACATCCCATTAACGAGGCCGCTTTACGAGTCTTGCGAATGATGAGACAAACAGATGTCCACAACTCTGTGAGGACGACGGCTGGAGCAAGGTATCTAATCAACGGTGTTGGCAACACCGCGTAATTCTCCAGAGCATTGAGGAAGCCCCAATAGTGAAAGAGTTTGTCGATCGACGCAAAACCAAAGAGAATGGCCAGGAAAGCGCTTGCTACATCGACCCACCCGATGCCCCAAAATGAAGATCGATTGATACCCTCTGAAGTCTGGACTGTTACTGACATAGGCGCTCCGGCAGTTGAATTCTGCTGCATCCGAGGCCACCTCATTCCTGCAGCCTTTGACATTAATCGGTGAGCCCCATGGCATAACGGCAGCATGTGAGGAGGGGGTGGGCTCGTTTGTTACTTCATGTGTCTGGCAAAGACCAGTTCGGACTGGTGGAAGGATGCTGGATAAAACCTTCCATCTTTGCTTCCGCTGCGCAGTTTGCTCTTCTCTTCAGGAGAGGTCAACGATTTACGCAAACTATTTGAAATGGGAGTGAGATAAGAAATACTGTTGGTACTTATATTGCTGAGTGACAGCGATACCAGTTATCCATTCATGTCGCTAACGTACGAAATATGATCTAGTTGGCCTGTTGAGGTATCAGATAGTAAGCGACAGGCTGCGCGCGACGGGATCTAAAATTGAGGTTGATCGACCTTCTCGCCTTAGACTAAACTCCTGCGCAAATCTTTCCTATAAGCAAATATCCACAACAACGATTGCCTTACTAGCAAGATACAGATCTCTAACCGAGGGCAACGGAGAGTGATGGCTGCTGCCGTCGTATGGACAAAACTGCCCTGATGGCTTCAGAGTACGAGGGAAATCAGATATCCCGACTGGCGGGCAGGTTATGGAGGGACGGCGATCTATCGCTGATGCGCGGTGTGCTAAATCTGCCGGATCTTGAGCCGACGAACCAACGCAAGCAGCTCTTCTCTGCGTGGGGATAGAGCCAAGGGCTCGGTACGAATGACCGTTAGCGGAGGAGTAGGAAGTCTCTGACCAAACAGCATCACACATCGCGCCGCATCATCCCGGCGTGATCCATAAGCAATAGCCTGTGCCGTCGGCTGTTGGTGGTATGCGGCCTCCGCCCATGGGCGTGTCTCAACGTAACAAGCCGGCAGGCTATCGATCAGCTGCGTTCGTGTAAGCCGAAGTGTGGGCAGATAGGGTGTATGGAAGCTGACACAGTTAAGAGTCTCGGGCAGCATGACCTGAGCCAGATGATAGTGCTGCAGCTCAGAGAGATCGAAGACTCCTGGTGGGAAAAGCGGAATCTCGTGGAGAATCGACTCCATGTACGCGCACTCTGGCGTGCTGGCAGCGTAGTAGGTGTGCACAGGAGTTCCGGTCGCGGTCGAGATTGGCGCGAACCGTGTGTCTCCCCACCCTTGGGAAAACGTATCTGGCTCTGCTGGATGGTTTTTCGTGGAATACACATGAAACCAAACCGGAACGTCTGCTCGCGTGACGGGCACGAGGGTAAACGATTCAGACGATCCGGGTTGGGGAATCCCGCAGCTCACGCAACGTAGCTCCCTTTGCGCTTCTCGAGGGCCTTCATCAGATCGTCGCGCCGGTCCAGCGCATCCTTGGGAGCTACGGGTTTGACGCCTTCCGGTCCGGGCTCCACGATCCAGCCATTGGGGTAGTGGAACCACGAGGCAATCTTCCAGGTGTCGGCTACGGGACCGAAGGCTGTGAGGAGTTCCCGGATTAGCGGAAGAGGTTGGTAGACTGCGTCAAACTCATAGCGCGGGAAGTACTCTTTGCCGCCATAGGTGACACTGAAGATCCTGCCGCGCCTCTTCCAGTCGCTCGCCGGGAGCGACCGGTTCGAGGAAGGCTCCGGCTGCAGAGCGTTGAGCATCTCTGCCGTAAGCCACTCTTCCCCTTTGAAGATCTCCCGGATGGTCTGAAGTCGATGCAATCGCTCCTCCACCAGTCCGACCTCGGGCTGGATCAGGCCGGTTAGTAGACCGGCAAGCTCGTCGGCCTGCTGAATCACGGTAATCTCTCCGGAAGACACTACAAGCTTCACGGCTTGTTCGATCCCGCGCCGCAGCGAAGGGAGCAGGGCCGGGTCGGTGCCTTCGGGAACCGCCACATCCAATACAAGCGCGGGAGCGGAAGCCGATGCGGTCTGCGTAGCTCTTGACATGCGAAAGAACCTCCTGCCAATACTGCTTATATTATGCATCATGTCGGCAATATCGGCAAGGAGGTCCTATTTTCAGATGCGCATCGGCATGACAACGTACTGCTGCTGGTATTCCGGGCTCATGTTTTCGGGCACCAGGAGCCCTGCCGAGTCCGAGTCCTTCAAGGAGAGCCGCATCGCTCCCTTTTCTCCGACCGTGCGCAGGAAATCAACCAGGTAGTTGCCGTTGAATCCAATGGTGACCGGATCGGCGCTGTAGCTGACGGCCAGCGTCTCCTCCGACTCGCCCCGGTCCGGAGCCGACGAGCTGATCCTGAGCGTATTTGCTTCAAGATGCAGCTTGACGCCATTCGAACGTGCGTCGGAGAACTCGAGGACGCGCTGAATCGAGGTAAGCAGCTCCGAGGTGCGAATCACGGTGGACCTGGGAAGATCCTTGGGCATGATTCCCTCATACGACGGGAACTGTCCGACGAGCTTGCGCACGCTCAAGAGACGAGGGCCTATCTGGAAGAAGAGGTTCGCGTCGTCTTCGCTGAAGTACACACCCTCTTCTTTGGTGGACGACAGGAGCGAAAGCAGATCGGTCAGGCACTCTCTCGGGAGCAGGGACTTCTGTAGATCCTTCACCGGAATGCCGTCATCGGGGACCACAACGAAGGACAGGCGATGTCCGTCCGTCGCGACCATGCCTGCGCGGTCGGGCCGCAGGAGCAGCAGCGCCGCGTTGAGCAGATAACGGTCCTCCGAGGTGGACACGGCAAAGAGGCTCTGCCGCACCAGAGTCCGCAGCACGCGGCAGCTCAGCCGCACGGATTGGGCAGGAGGCAGCGGGAGCTTTGGAAACTCCGAGGGAGCCCGGCCCGGCATGCGGGTACGAGAGTTGCTCGCGACAACATGGAGGTGGTCGTTCGCGAGAACCTTGAGGTGGACCGGTCCTTCGGGGAGCAACTTAATATAGTCCAGAAAATTCTGGGCATGAACCGTCGCCTTGCCCGGTGTTTTGGTGGCGGCCGGGCACTGGGTTCGGAAGGCCCGCTTGAGATCTGTGCTGGTGATCGTGAGCATGCCCCCGGGGTTGGCTTCGAGCAGCAGGTACAGAAGAATCGGTTGCGTGCCTTTGCTTTCGCTGATGCGTGCCGCGGCGGTGATCTCCGCAAGCAGAGTATTGCGGTCCACACTGAGCTCCATCAGCTTTGTGTCCGTCTTGGAATTGGTGTTCGGCGTCTGTGCCATGGGATGAGACTTCCTTTCAGAAATGAGGGCTGAGAAATATGGAGCCTCGCGACGTCAGTCCACGTTCACGAGCACCTTTCGGCTGCCGCCCTTCGTGATCCAGTGCCGCTCGCCACCCCATTCGTGATGGGGTAATCCGATCTCGACGTACTCGCCGCGCTTTTTGATCACGTAATGCCGCTTGAGCTGCGGAGACACCAGCACAAGGCAGCGCGATGGGTTCGCAAGACACCACTGGTAGGCATGCTTCTGCCAGTTCGTCAAAGACGACATGTGTCTCCGCAGAAACTCCTTCATGGGCGTGTCGCTGCCAGCGAGATAGGAGCGCCCGCAGTTAAGAGCCTTCTCCCACTCCCCGAATTTCGGGTCTTCGCCAAAGGCGTATTCATTGTCCTTCTGCCGGACGGTGTAACGAAACGGCTCGCGAATGAGCTTGCGATTGATGCAGGCCCGGCTTCCTTGGGCGTCAGGGCGGCCCCAGATCAGCCGGTTGCGGTATTCGAGAAACGAGAGCTTTGCCGGATCTGTCTCCCATTCTTCTGAGGCAGGGACAACAGTTGTGATTGCTGGAACCATGGGAAAGAGCGTCGGTTGAGTGGTCATATCCAGACCTTTCTGAAGTGGCCGAACTGGGCGAGTAGTGTGACAGCTGCCGATAGGCTTAGCCGTTCCCCTCCGAGCCAACGGACCGGAAAGGAGAGCGTGGAGACTCGGTTCGCGTGTCACTGAGCGAATGGACAACAGGGTTCGAAAGATGAAGTTGGTGGGTGGGACTTAACCCAAAGCCTTGACGGCGGTCGGCTTCCGGAAGAAACTCGGTCGCAAATAAGTGGGCCGTCATTGCAACTTCAGGCAAGAGTCTCCCTTGACACACCTATGCTTCTAGGGATAGTGTCAGCCATACCAAGATGTGTAGGGGTAGATGATGGCCAGAAACGATCTTCAGGGAACTTTGGATTTGTTGATTCTCAAAACGTTGTCGCAGCGAATAAAGCTGCATGGCTACGGGATCGTCCAGCACATACAGCGAGCCTCCGATGAACTGCTCCAAGTCGAAGAAGGTTCGATCTATCCAGCTCTTCATCGCATGGAGCAGAGCAATTGGATCCGCTCGGAATGGGCGACGACGGAAACGAATCGCAAGGCTAAGTACTATCGCCTTACCGTTGCCGGGCGTAGGCAGTTGACCGAAGCCGAAGAGGGATTTGAGCAACTGGTGAAGGGCGTTCGTGCCATGCTGCGCTATGCGTAAGGGGGTTGGATGGGAATGCTACGGCGGTTATTGAATTTGGGGCGGCAGGAAAAGATAGATGCCGAAATCCAGGCGGAATTGGAATCTCACCTCCAGATGCGGACAGACGATAATCTGGCTGCCGGAATGTCTCCTGAACAGGCACGACGTGAAGCGCGTCTGAGGTTCGGAAATCCTATTGCGCTAAAGGAAAGAGCCGTCGCTTCGGACGCGGCGCTGGAGTTGAGTGGTCTCTGGAGAGATCTGCTTCATGCCGTTCGACAACTGAGAAGATCGCCGGCTTTTACAGCCACATCGATCATCACGTTGGCCTTGGGAATCGGAGCAACGACGGCGATCTTCACGCTTGTACAGCAGGTGATGCTGCAATCGCTGCCCGTAGCCAACCCGCAGGAGTTGTGGCGCGTCGGTGACAAGATGCATTGCTGCACCTGGGGTGGGTATACCCAGGATGGCGACTTCACGCTCTTCTCCTGGGATCTATATCGAAGCTTTCGCACACACACACCGGGATTTGAGGAACTGGCAGCGTTTCAGGCCAGTGATCAGGGATTGGGAGTGAGACCACCAGGGGGTGCTCAGCAGACGGAGCCCCGGAGCGGCCAGTTTGTTTCCGGTAATTTTTTCCAGACTTTCGGTATCGGCGCCTGGATTGGGCGGGTAATGACAGACTCCGATGATCAGGAAAATGCCCCGCCTGTTGCAGTGATGAGCTATCAGGTCTGGAAAGAAAAGTATGGTAGCGATCCATCCGTCGTTGGAGCGGTCTACCAGATTGACGGCCATCCATTCACGGTGATCGGTGTGGCTCCGCCCGGATTTTACGGCGCAAGCCTAAAAGGGTGGGACATGCCTGATTTTTGGCTTCCCCTCGCTTCCGAACCACTTATCAATGGGACAACATCGCTGTTGAAGACCCCAGGGCAGAGTTGGTTGAATCTGATCGGCAGGATTCAACCGGGTTCCAATCCGAGGACGATTGAGGCACAGTTGAGACTCGAATTACGTCAATGGCAGGCAAGTCATCTTGCCGACATGACGCCCCCTGAAAAGGAGAGCTGGCAACAACAGACGCTGAATCTGACACCGGGCGGCTCAGGCGTCAGTGAACTGCGTGCTCAATACAAGGATGGTCTGAAATTGTTGATGGCTGCCGCTGGTTGTGTCTTGCTAGTTGTTTGCGCGAATCTGGCAAACCTCCTGCTCGCGCGAGGATTGAGAAATCGCCAACAGACTGCTGTGCGTGTCGCCCTGGGAGCGTCGCGGCGCCGCTTGATTCGCAAAGCGCTGGTCGAGAGTATTGCCTTGTCCCTGATGGGCGGACTGTTGGGAATCGGAGTCGCTTATGCGGGGACAAACTTGATCGTGCACCTGGCGTTTCCTGTAAAGAACGCATCCTCGCCAATCCAGGTCGCACCGTCCGTGCCGATGCTGTTCTTTGCTCTTGCAGTGGCAACTGCAACTGGAATTCTGTTTGGAATCGGACCTGCATGGATGACCTCTCACGCGGAACCCGTTGAGGCGCTGCGCGGGGCTAATCGTTCTGTGGGCGGCCGCTCGCGGATTCAACAGACGCTGGTCATCGCGCAAGCCTCCATGTCGCTGGTGCTTCTGAGTATCGCGGCGTTATTGGGGCAGAGCCTTCGCAATCTGAAACACCAGAATTTTGGATTCGATATGAATGGGCGATATGTGGCGTGGATCAATCCCAAACTCGGAGGCTATAAGCCGGAACAACTCGACCCGTTATTCGAGAGGATTCAGGATCGGCTGAAGGCTATCCCCGGAGTTAAAGCGGTCAGCACCGCCTTATATGCCCCCATGAGCGGGGAGGCGTGGAATGCCGGTATTCGCGTGGCGGGAAAGCCGGAACCGGGACCACATGACGATAACGGCGCTTCCTGGGTACGGGTCACGCCAGGATTTTTCGAAACACTTGGAAATCCGATTTTACGAGGACGACCGATTACCGACGATGACACGGCTGCGACGCTGCACGTTGCTGTGATTAACGAAGCATTCGCGAAGAAGTTTTTCAAGGGAGAAGATCCGATCGGCAGGCACTTTGGCTCAAGAAAAATGAAGTATGCCGGCATATACACAGTGGTTGGAATAGCTGCGGACATGCGTTATGTTACCTGGGGTTTGAAAGAGCCAAACCGGCCAATGTTCTATGTACCGGAAACGCAGACCGTACAGTATGACGAAGCGGATGAGATGGCAAATGAAATCGCGACCCACTATCTGACCAATGTCATCCTCTGGGCGCCGGGACATCAGGTGGGGTTGGAGGAACAAGTACGAGAGGCCCTCCATGAAATCGATCCTGATCTTGTGCTTAGCAGCGTCGATTCCTATCCGTATCTGCTGAAATCCGTCTTCGCCCAACAGAACATGATCTCTACCCTTGTAGAGATGTTCGGCGCATTAGGGCTGGTGCTTGCTGCAGTGGGGCTTTATGGTGTGACCGCCTATTCTGTGGAACAGCGAACCGGTGAGATCGGCGTTCGTATGGCTCTGGGTGCCGATCGGGGGAAGGTGATGCAGATGGTGCTGCGCGGAGCATTTCTGCAGGTGAGCATAGGGCTGGCGATCGGAGTTCCTGCTTCCATTGGAGTGGGTTGGGTCGTTGCAAGCCAGCTGTTTGAGGTCCGGCCATGGGATCCGGTGGCGCTGGTCTTGTCCACAACCTTGTTGCTGCTGGCCGCACTCACGGCAGGCGCGATCCCCGCGCAGCGCGCAGCTTCGATCGATCCCACGCAGGCTTTGCGAATGGAGTAGACGTCAACTTGCTGAATCGCATGTTTGTCGATGAGTGTATTTGCGATTTCGCACACATCGAGATCGCAACTGACGAGAGCGGCGTTAATGAGGATCAATTCGGCAGACGTCAAGATTGCCGTCAGACGGTTAGATTCGCTCCCGCGACCGACTAAAACCTGAAACGTGATCGACTTAAGTGAACTGACGGAAGCTCAGAAGGCCACCGAAGGCTTCGCCAATACGTATGCCGGGATGATGAACCTTTACAGCCGACCCGGCTTCATCGAAGCTCTATGCGCCCATGAAGCCGCACACCTTGTCTTTTACGAGCGAATGGGTAGTATCCCATTCGAGATCGTCCGTCCGAAAATTTATTACAACAATTCACAGGCTAGATTCGAAGGTTATATGGCTGCAGTGAAGCCCCAGCTTCCCGATTGCGAACCTTCGAAATGGCGAGAGTGGGTGTCAGCCAAAGCATTAGGCTGCGCAGCTGGTGGGGTCGTAGGGCGTCTCTTGTTCCCACACGCTGACGGTGGTGATCATGAGGACAAACGGCTATTCATCCAGGAGTGCGCCGATCTTGTCAGGCATTTGGGAGGTATTTCCATCAATGCGGAACAGGTTTGGGCCTCGGCCAAACAGGAGGTTTCGCGAGAACTGGAAGCAAACCCCACGCTCATGCCATCGATTCAGAAAAGGGCTGCGGAGCTGAGACCACTCTTCGGCTTCACCACGCTACAAGGCTAAAATTACGCCTATGCCCAACGTCCTGCTCCTTGGTGTCGTTCACGAATTCCAACGGCAAGATCCTCGATTTCTCTTCATTCCTAAAGAAAAGTCTGAAATCTACCTTGCGCAAGTGCGTTTGTACTCGCAATGGGTACGCACGCAGATTGACGGCTTCGAAGCGGAATTAATATTCGACGAGATGAATCTGCCGGAATGGGAACACTTCAATAGGCTGGAAGACTTTCTCGTTGTGCCTTGGATGTACATGGATATTCCGGAGAACGTGAGAAAACGATTCAAGCTAACAGCCGTGAGGCAGCCGGGCCAAGAAATAATTCCTGAAATCGACGAGCCACGCGAGAGGCACTGGCTCAAAATGATTGAAAGTGTCTGCGCCGAGTGCAAGCTAGAGAAAGTCGCTGTTTTGTGTGGTGCGGCTCATCTGCCGACCTTCTCGCAAAAGTTGATTGAGGCAGGGTGTGACGTCAAGTCAATAGATGTTCGCGAGATGGAGTGGTATAACACCGGCTATGCTAATACGTCCTCATAGGTCGCTTTGTGTTGACCAACGCTGGGAATTCTCGAGTGTCGCAATCTGGACAAGTCACTCACGGAATCCGCATGCACGTGCATCGTCCGGCTCAATGACGCCGCGATAACCTCAGAACGAGGTTATTGTATCTCTGTGATTGTCGGTTGAGTGCGTGAAGCCGATTTGATTGGAGATCGAGTTTCCGCTTGATGTGATTGAGTTCGCTTATCACAAAGACGCGGATATTCCTGCGAGTTGGGCATAATGGTGGCTCACAACGAAAACGTAGACCCAACAACCAGTCGACTACGCCTTACGGGTTTTCCTATGGACATTCCAAAGGAATGAGTGATAGCTTCTTTGCAATGTCCAAAGGAGAAGTTCGATGGGCGCAGGTAAATCGGAAGTGTTGCAGGGCACGCTGGACTTGATGGTATTGAAGACTCTGTACGCCATGGGTCCGTTGCATGGGTTCGGAATCGCCCGGCGGATCGAACAGGTGAGCGAAGGAATTCTCGATCTCAATGAAGGAACGGTGTACACGGCCCTGTTGCGTCTGCAGCAGCAGCGTTGGATCGTTTCGCAATGGGGTACGAGCGAGAACAATCGCAGAGCGCGTTTCTATTCGATTACACGGCAGGGGGCGAAGCAGCTCCGGCGTGAGACGGAGAACTGGGAACGGGTCGCGGGCGTCATGGAGCGTGTGCTGAAACTCGAAAGGCAGGCGTGACATGATGCGGGCACTTTGCTTGTTGTGGGCACGAATCAGAGGACAAGCCGCACAGAGGCGCGAGGACGAGGCATTCGAAGACGAGATCCAGGAGCATATTGCTCTGTTGGAAGAGCGCTACAAAATGCGGGGCATGAGCGAGGAAGAGGCGGTGCGCGCCGCTCGACGCCAGTTCGGGAACGTGACAGTTCTCAAAGAACGGCAGCGAATCCAGCGTGGGATTCTCTCGCCGGCAGAATGGTGGCGAGATGTGCGCTTCGGCATGCGAATGCTGGTTAAAACTCCAAGTGTGACGCTGATCGCACTCTTAACACTGTCACTCGGCATTGGGCTCAACGTCGCCCTTTTCAGCGTGCTGGATGCGGTCATGTTCAAAACACTGCCGATTGCGCAGCCGGATCGCCTGGTCCGCCTGGAGAGAGGCAGTGGCGAGCCGACCTTCACTTACGCGCTCTGGCAGGAAATCAAAGCGAGACAGGAAGTCTTCAGTGGGGTCTTTGCCTATCAGGCGCGACTCTTTAATTCATCCCTCAGCGGCGAGAAGCATTTTGTAGCCGGATTGTACGTGAGCGGAGATTATTTTTCGACACTCGAGATTCCCGCAATCGTGGGACGCACGCTGATCGATCGGGACGACCGGCGAGGTGCGGCTCCGGTAGCAGTCATCAGCTATGCCTGTTGGCGGAGGCAGTTCGCAGGCGACCCGGAGATTTTGCACCGCCAGATCACATTAGAAAAGCATAGCTTTCAGATCGTGGGTGTGACGCCGCGCGGATTTTATGGCACGGAGCCCGGGTACCAGTTTGACGTTGCCATTCCACTTGAAGCCGAGCGGATCATCCAGCCTGATCATCCCACTCTGGACCGGCCGTTTGCGTGGTGGCTCTATGCCTTTGGAAGGCTGAAATCAGGCGTTTCGTTGGAAAGCGCGCGGGCACGCATGATGGCCTTGTCCCCCTACATTGACTCGGCGGCTCTACCCCCGGGAACGGACGCCGAAACCCGCAAATGGTATATGGCTCCGATTGTGCTAAGCCCGGCTGCTACTGGAATCTCGACACTGCGTGATAGCTATGGGAAGGCACTCGTTCTTCTCAACATCATGTTGGGGATCGTATTGCTGATTGCCTGTGCGAACATTGCCAACCTGCAACTAGTGCGTTTCAGTGCGAGGCGACGCGAGTTCGCGGTACGCGCGGCGTTGGGTGCTTCACGCCACAGGCTGTTCCGCCAACTCGCAGTGGAGAACCTGATTCTTGCGACGACGGGAGCCGGACTGGGGCTCATGCTGGCGCGCTATGCCGGACGTCTGCTTCTGCAGCTCACCTCATCAAAACGCCAACCAACGGTCCTCGATCTCTCGATTGATTACCGGTTGGTTCTCGTCGTCATCGGCCTGACCGTTGCTACCGCGGTCTTCTTTGGCATTGCGCCTGCACTCAAGCTCGCCTATGTCGCTCCACAGAATGCCATGAAGCAGGAGTCCCAAACCGTGGCCGGCAGCGGTCGGCGTGACTGGACGCGTTTTCTGATTCCGCTGCAGCTTGGGCTTTCGGTGATTCTTCTCTTCGGCGCGATGCTCTTTGTGCGCAGTCTGACCGAATTGTTGCACCAGAACCTCGGATTCGATAAGGAAAGCGTACTGCTGATCAATACGGATCTGGATATACATCCGGGATCGGATCAGGAACGTCTGCAGCTTGCATCCACTTTTCAGGAGCGGATCACCAACCTGCCGGGCGCATTGTCCGTCAGCCGCTCGGATGTTACTCCGATCAGCGGCGACACCTGGCAGTGGGATGTGCAACCGCAGATAGACAGTGCTGGCGCTGGCAAGCTTCACGTCTACGGCAACCTGGTCGCTCCGGATTTCTTCCGGACTCTTGGCACGCCATTGTTGTCGGGACGGGATTTTGATGAACAGGACAGGGCCGGCTCGCCGCTTGTTGCCATCCTGAATCGGGCAGCGGCTAAGAGCATGTTTCCGGGCGCCGATCCGGTAGGACGCTTTTATCGCAAAATGGATCGGGACAAAGGAAATCCGCTGATTCAGATTGTGGGCGTAGTCGGGGACGCAAAGTATAGGAGCCTGCGCAGTGCAGCTCCACCGACGGTCTACATCCCCATCACGCAGAACCTGTCTCCGCTTCCGGTGATCGGAACCTTTGAAATTCGCTTCGCCGGCGGAGCGGCTTCGATGGAAAAGCAGGTTGAGCAGCTTGCACAGTCCATCGATCCGCAGACATCACTCGAATTCACTTTGCTTTCCGAGCAGGTCAGCGATTCGCTGGGCCAGGTGAAAATGATTGCCACCCTTGCATCAGGATTTAGTTTGCTTGCCCTGGTGCTGGCATCCATTGGGATGTATGGCGTGATGGCTTACAGCGTATCGCGCCGCACGGCTGAAATCGGTCTCCGTATCGCCCTCGGCGCACGCCGGTCCAGCGTGCTGCAAATGGTGATGGGGGAATCGCTGAAGCTGGTGGGGATAGGACTGCTTTTTGGCATTCCCGGAGCAGCGATCGGAGCACGCTTTATAAGAGCGATGCTGTTCGGCATCTATCCACTAGATCCCTTGTTGCTGACTCTTTCAATCTTGGTTATCTGTGTCATAGCCGCCCTGGCAGCGTGCCATCCTGCCGCGCGAGCGTCGAGAATCGATCCTGCGACTGCCCTCAGATACGAATAGCTGCTATTGTTCAAGCGGCGAAGGGGAGACTCATGTGATTTCTGAGTGATCGATCGTATACACGTGCATCGTTACGTCAGAAGGCGTCGATCGTGCCCGTGAGCGAACGATCAAGCAAGCGGAGGGCAGGCTTACGCGATGCCGGAGTGATCGACCGTGTGCGCGTCAATGACGCTGCGACAATCTCAGAATGAGGCTGTTGTATCTTTCTGACAGGCGGTTGAGTGCATAGAGCCGATTGGATTGAAGTTCAAGTTTCCGTTTGATGTGGTCGATTTCACTGAACACGAAAAACGCCAGAATTCCGGCGAGTTGGGCATAATGATGGCTCTCGACAAAAACGTAGACCCAGTAACCAATCCAGGCGTTGATGAAGAGCGGGCTTAGTGCCGCCAACCATTCCATGATGGATTGCCACATAACAATAGCTTCCTTTCTTTGAGACCCTGCAGAGGTGAGGGATTGTCAGGCGGCCCTTGGGCAGGGCTGTGCAGGCGAAGTCCCTACAGAAGAGGTGGATTCGCTGTCTCCCGACGCGCGTTTGAGAATGGATTTGGGAAACGGGAATGACAGCCAGGGAGCATAGAACGCGCCATTGCAGAGGCAGATGTCGAGGACCAGCTTGTCTTTGTCCATGCCGGAGAGTCGGTAAGAGTAATTGCTTGCGTGTAGCAATAGCCGTCCTGTGCCTACTGCCGGTTCGTTCACCGTCCTGAGCCGCGGATCGCGCTCGCCTTCGATACTGCTATTCCCGGTGTGAAATAAGCCATAACTTTGCCGTTTGGCAACATTATGGGTTATTTCACCGAACGAAATCTGCGTCATCAGTTCACAGACTGCGTGAGGCGTCGGAAAGAAGGCGTTCGGGTTCCAGCCTTTGGTCTGGTGTCCGGCAAGAAACTCACCGAGATAGTCGTACGGATGAAGGATGAGTGGCTCGAAGTTGAAGGTGCGATATAGAGCTTCCGAAGTGGCTTCTTCGATCTGGGGCCTCTGTTTGGAAACAGCCATGCCCCATGCCAACCATGCGACGAACAGCCCAAAGGCCGACCAGGGCGAGTCGCGGTAGGAGAGCAGTTCGACACACTTCTCGACCATCTTGAGCCCGGCAGGATCGGCTGTCGAGGAGAAGTTGATCCGGGGTATCGGCTCGTCGAGCAGATGTCCGGCTTCGAAGGTACGCAGGTAGTGACTCCATCGCCCAGGAGCCTCAGGATGTCCATCGGCCAGTTGTACCTGAAAGAGCAGCCATCCACGATAGTGCCAGGGCGGAATGGGATCGCTTAGAAAAGGTAAACGGCCATGTTCAAGAACGAATCTGTTGACGTCGAGTTCCGCCGGTAATGCCGCCGCGCGCGTAGCAAGACGCATGGTGACCTCCGTGGTTTGGGATGATGAGGTGAAGTGGAAGCCTCGGGTCGCAAGCGCTGAGGAAAAGAACGAGCTTGCGAGGGGAGATGCCGAGCTTACAGTATGGATGGAAACGCATCCGCCCGAGAGTGACGGGCATCGGCGTCGGAGAACGCGAGCTCCCAGGACTCGCCGATACCCATCTGGGCGGTTGCAGACTCCAGAAGCGAGCAGCGATAGACGCCATAACGCGTCGGCTGCCCGAACCTGGGACTGCCGTTGTAGCGGTGGACTTCCGCTTGCGGCCCCCAACGTCGCTGCGCTTCCACAAGGGCTTCCTGTCTGGTCATCCTTCTTTGAGAAGCTGCATGCCGGGGCTTCTTGATTGGGGTATAGCTCGGCACGGCATCTCCGTTTCGCAGAAGCTTCAGCTCCCAGACACGCAGACGGCGCGTCCGTTCATAGCCGCTTTGTCTCCGCTCGAGAGCATGCACGGAGCAGTAGATGTAGCCCTTATTCCCGATATGCGTGACCGCATTCAGACAGTCGTCGCGCATCTCGCATGACAATGACTTCATTGTTCAACCTCCTCTGAGGCCACGCTGCACCAGCCTCTGCTGCTCTCCGCCTTGGGCGGTCGGCAACCAGCTAGGCAGCGGGATCGAGTTCCTCGTTGTCCTCGTCACCCTCGGACATCTCGGCCAGGATCTCCTCTTCTTCCTCTGAGTCATCCGGGCTGTTTTCTACCGGGACGGGCGCGGACGGGGCCGGTGGCTGCGGTGCCGGAGAGGGCGCGGAGCCGAAGTCAAAGAGGTTCGCGGTCGTTGGCACTGGCGGCGCCTTCGGCTCCGCAGGCTTCGCGGGAACGCTGGCCGGCTTCTTCTCGGTGGTCTTGGTAGTTGCGGTCGGCTCGGTCTTGGCCACTGTTTTCGCCTTGTTGTCTTGCTTCGCAGCCTTTGCGGCCCGGGCCATCTCTTCCTTCGCCAGCTCGAGCGTGTTCTTTAGTTCGATGTGAGCTCCGACAAACTGCGTGAGCGTGGAGGGGAGCTGTTCGTCCAACTCTTCGGGAGTGCCGGTAACGCTGACCGGGATAGACAGCGCAGCATTCTCCGAGTCATTCAGCTTCTTGGGGAATACCGCAACGGTGAGGTTGCCATCGCTGGCTGGGTTGACCATGATGGTGACGGATCGCTGCTGCAACAGCGGGGCAAGTTCTTGGAACATAGGTTTACCTTTCCATGTCTGGATTGAAACGGCTTCGAATTGAGCGGGGATAGGTGAGAGAGTCAGACAGCCCGAGAAGCGGTTTTGCTCGATGTGATAGCACGTGCGGACTCAAGCATCCGCCGCGACCTCCTCTGGGTTTTCCTCCAGAGGTCGGGGTCCACAGGAAGGATGCTCATTCTGCCGGTTGCGGCGTTATAGAAACCGCCATGATGGCTGATTGATCCGTAGCGGAGCAATCGTGTGAGCATGGCGAGGGCGCTGGTTGCCAGCACCGGATTGACGAAGGGCTCTTGCCGTTCCAGCGCTTCGATCGCACTGCAGCTCGGCAACGCTTCTTCCCCGATATCCGGCGATGCTATCTCCGGGTAAAGCTCCGCAACGGTCCGCAGCCGCGAGCCTTTTCGGAGGTTCGACTGGTTCAGCGGCTGCCCGAGGACATACTGCCCGCTACCTGCGTTGTTCCCGAGATCGAGCCAGTAGTCCGTTGTATTTCCGGAGGAACCGACCGCTTCCGCGATGGACGCGCGCGCCGAGCGAGTATCGACGCAGCTGATGAGCAGGTCGGGCTGGTCATGGTAGCCGTCCAGAGAATCCTTCCTGAATGCATCAGGGACGGCGCGCCATTGCAGTCCCCAGAAGAGATTGACTCTGTTGGTCAGGACGGTCGCCTTATGCAAGCCGACGTCGGAGGCGGCGAAGGGCTGCCGAACACAATTGGTCTCCGAGATCAGATCGTCATCCATCAGCGTCACGTTGAGACCTCGATGGCCCCAGACAAGTAGCGCCTGGTGGAGATAAGGAAGATGAAGGAAGATCGCGCTGCCGTTTCCGCCCGCGCCGACGACAAGAACCTTTATCGGTAGCGAGTGCCGGCGGAGCGACTCGCTGAGCATGTGTTCAAGGACCATTGCCGCGCCTCTTTCCGGTGAGAAATCCGTCTACTGTCTCCGGAATGTCGATCAGCGACGCCGCCGGAAACTTTTTCTTGTCGGCAAGCTCCTTCCACAGGCCTTCAAATCCGCCAGGATGGCGGGTCACACGCCCAACATTGCCGTGAGTGAACTCACTCTGATAGAAGCTCTCCTCCCACTGCGCAATCGAAGCCACTGTCGATACCTTGGGCGCACGCATGGTACCAAGGCAGACCTCTCCGGACTCATAGAGATTCCAGTAGGGCGCGACCGCAAGCGGGCTCTCGGGCGAAGGTCGCTGATTGTCCTTAAGAGCACGGATGCGCAAGGCTCCATCGACAGCAAGCCATACCAGAGCGGGTTGCGGAAAGTTCCGGCCGCTGATGCCTTTGAGATTTCCTTGAACATTCCCAAAGAACATGGGCCGTATCTGTCTGGGGGTCCACCAGGCGAGCAGCCGGTCGGTGCGGCCGATGACCTGTTCGGGAAGAAACTCCGCTGGAAGCTGGGTTCCAAGCGATTGCAGCAGAGACTGGATAAACTCGATCGTCAGGAGTCTTGCTGGGCCGAGCTCCGGCGTCCTCCCTTTGTTCGTGATGACCGGGTGATGTGTGACGTAGGTATTACCGGCCTGCGAGTTATGTTCGTCCCCGGCTCGATAAATAAGCAGGGCCTCATGCAGCGCGAAGTGCCGGTTCTGTCCGATGTTGACGTTGACGTGCATGCTGTTCCTCCTCCCAGGTGTTGAGCATATTGATCAGCCCCGCGAGCTCGATGTTGAGTTTGAGGAAGATGTGCATCGTACGGAGCGCCCCGTCGAATTCCTTTGGATCGTCCGGACGGAAATACACGGCGCAGGTGGGTTCATTGTCCGCTTCGTTGTAGCGAGGAGATTCCTCATCCCAGCAGGCTTGAATCGCATCCTGCTCCCGAAAGACGATCAGCACACTCGGAACGGGGGGACCGTCGTATTCCTGGCCCAGGTCGACAGCGGTGGTTCTCAGGTGAGCCAGCTGCTGGATCGTGAAAAGTTTCTCGATCCATGCCTTGTGCGGTCCGTTGCGATGCCTCCGCAGGAATCGCCGGATTTTTCGATCCTCCCACTGCTCGACGATCTTGACGGAAGGCGGGGTATGCTCCTCGACCGTGGGAAACTCATAACCGTCGCGGTTTTCCGGATCGTCGTCGATCATCATCTCGTGGAGTTGTTCGTTGTACCACGTTGCCGTCACGTGGTCGTAGACCAGCATCTGCCGGCGAAGAGCACGCGTGAGTGCGATATAGAATCCTGCGCCCAGAAACTCTTCCTCCTCATCGAGAGCCTTCATAGCCTCACCGATGATGAGATAGCCGGCCGTATCGAGGTCAAACATCGCCACCAGCTTGCCGGCTTCGATGCTTGCGCCCTGGAAATAACCAGATCCGAGCGTGTCGCTGACGACGCACACATATTGCAGGTTGTCCTTGAAGGCTTCTCCCGCGGTCCGATCGATCATCGCCTGAATCGCGTTCCGGGCAAATACGACGGGAATCTTGCCGGATGCTGGCCAGAGACTTTCATCGACGAGCTTGCGCTCTACGAGCGTGACGCAGAGGCGGAAGAGAAGCTCACCGTTGATTCCCACCTGATAAGCGGAGGGTACGGAACCAAATCCCGGAAGCGCGTCGCCCGATCCGATTCCGAGAGCTGTCAGACGAGAGGCGGAAGCATCTCGCTTGGTGGATCGATGACGCGGGTGGAGTACGTGGATGTTTTTCGCGCTGCTTCCGCGACGGCCTGAGAGAGTTTGAGGGATTCTTTGCATTGCAGATGTTTTGCCAGAAGGCGCGTCCCCCTTTTGGCGGGCCGACCTTCGAGGGCACGGAGTTCTTCAAGAACCGTGGCAGGGGTGATGGTTTTCTTCGACGGCATAGGCGGCTTCGGAAACAAAGCAGGCGTGAACTGGAAGCCCTAACCCTTGCTTCCGATGGCGCGTGAGAAGTTGTAGCGCGCGGTATCGCCCTTGAGCTCCGGGCCAGTCAGTGCGGCGGTGGCGATTTCCGGATACGCGGCGACAAGCACATCGCGCACCTGCTCTGGAGACATGGCTGGGTTTGGGTCGGGGATTACGGTTCCGTTATAGACGAACTCGCGACGAAGAGCGGTAGCGGTGAGGATAGCCATAAGACGGGTCCATGGCTGGGGCTAGAGAGGCGGCATCATGCCGGCTCTCAATTCTCAGCCTGTTTTCCTTTCCTGATTTGAGATCTGTTGAAGGTGTGCCGTTCTTTCAAAACGGCAGCGTGGTTGAGTTGATTGGAGCGTTCTCTCCGGCGATCCGGTGAACGTAGTGTTCCTGCAACTTGGTTTCGATGGCCCGCGTACAGTAGTTCGCGCGGACCCATGCGATCGCGTCGGCACTCTCCCAACCGCAAACCGTCATGATGGATGCGATGGCCGTGCCGGTCCGTCCATGGCCGCCAACGCAGAAAACCAGGAGGCTCGACCGCGTGCTGGCCAGGTGTGCAACGAGTTCCGACCAGAACTGCCGCGGCAGGTCGATGACTCCCATGTCAGGCCAATCAAGCACGATTTCCGGGACAAGAGGCGGCTTTTCCCAATGGGCCAGCTGCTGGACTGGAATAACATGCCGCGCCAGTACGGAGGAACCGGTCAGGTTCAGTAGAAGATCGAACCTTCCCATGTGCTTCTGACAATCCGGTTCGGCTCCCGCGGACACACTCCACCCGCCCTCGACGCTGCGAAGGAGGCATTGCGGCGGATGCTCGCAGAACTGGGCATAGGGAAAATCCAGGCCGTAGCCGAATTCGCTCCCGGACGGAAGTCGTAAGCGGGATTGTCGGCGCTTAGAACGGGATGTCTCGTACGGGTCGTCTGCGGCGGGAATCTCGTTGTCCGCGAATGCACTCCATTCGATTTCGTACTCGTCTGTCACGTCTTCTTCCCATCGGCTCATCCGATCTCCTTGTGCGGCAATCCCGCTCCCACTCATCCTCGTCGTCATACGTGTCAAGATTCGGCGGTCCGCTCGGTATGTTGAGAGGAGAGTGTCTGCGCGCGAACCGTTCGGTAAGCTCCGCTCCACGAATGCCAGCCTGCTTCTGCGCCTCATAGAGCATCGGCGCGCAGAGCACGAGCACGTACACTGGGTTGCGTGCGCTCAGGTCAAGGATTTCGCTGTCGATGAACTTGTTGAAAGCCCAGCCGGTGTTGTGTACGCAGTGGACCAGCTGATTGAAGGCGGCCAGAGCAGGGCCGCCCTGTCCCGTCACGAGCTGGTTATGCAGTGACGCTGCCCAACGGGCGATTTCAAACCATTTCGCGCCGCCAAAGTTATGCTTCCAAGTCAAGCCATGAAAGGCGCTCAGTGCACTTTCGAATGCCGCCCGTGTTGACGGCAGGTGCGTGGCATTCCAGCATTCCTCATAGATACTGTCGCGGCTGACTTCATCGTCACGGCCTGGCGCATGCCGCATTTCCCCGAGGGACGCGGTCACCGTCAGCCGGTAGCCAAAGCCGAGAGCAAGTCCCAGCAGAAGATCGTGCCGCCCGGCCCACACGGAGATGTGATGGCAGCCTGCGAGCATGACTCTCGCAGCTTCCTCATAGGTCGCTTTGCTTCGCACTGCAAGTTGAAAGCCGGTGCGGAGTGAATGAATATCCGGACTTTGCCGCGCTGCTGGTCCCGCAGTTTCCAGGCGCTCCCCCACCTTAGGTTCGCGGCTGGTGAGGAGTGGAATTTGATTCAGCACGGCGTGGATCGCGTAATGCGAAGCGAGCGAACCGCCCGGATGGTAGACCACGGTGCCGGTCTGGGCCTTCTGCATCACGAGCTCCCAATCAAGGAGATCGCCCTCCGCAAGGAGAATCCGCTCGACAGTGACCTCATACGGGATGAAATCGGCCGTTGCCGGCAAAGCGGGTCCATCACGCAACTGCACCAGATGATAGGGCGCATTTTCTTTCGGCCAGAGAATCTCAACATACGGAGTGTCGCAGACCCCGGCTTCGATGACCGTATGCTTCGTGACCAACTCTCCTAAAGCGGGTATTGTCCATGCGGACGTGCCGGAAGTTGCACCATCGTGGCCTGGCCCCATGGTGAGCAGGTCTCTCGTCCAGATTCCGCTATAGACCGCGTCGATCAGAGGCATCGTTACGATCTCGGCTTCGGGGTCGGCATCAAGCGTTTGCTGGATCAGTCTGTCACCGTCTTCGACTGATTCGATCTTGCGCGAGTCGACGAATCCATGGCGCGGTCGCATCGGGCAGGGGCGAGAGAAGTATCCGATCAGCTCGCTTGGCTGGACGTCGCGGGCCGAATGGACCGAAAACGGGGGAACCAGATCGGAGGAATGATAGCGGGATAATGCGGCCAGCCCACGCGCCTTTTGCGTGCGCGGTGAAAGAGCTTCAGCAACCGCTCCGGGCTGGGTCGTTATAGTTTGTTGTGCTGTGATGGTATGCAATCGCATCTCCTTGCGCGGTGGGGACCGCAAAAAGAAAGCCGCCCCGGTAGAAGCCGGAGCGGCGGAGAAGGAGGAATCTGATTCGAAACTGCAGTCGAAGGAAAGTAATGTTTGCGAGTAGGGAGCGCCGAAGAGGCATCGCAGGATCGGAGACCTATCCAGGAGGATCGGTTCTGCCGGTCTTGAGAGCCTCCCAGTATTCGTCTGCGAGCGCGCGGCCCATGCTGAGTCGCAAGAGGTGATGAGTCTCCTCTTCATTGAAAACAACGGCTGAGAATGGCTTTCGGTTGATCAAGGCTGCGAGTATGCGGTGATTGCCGTCGATCATTGGCGTTCCGACCCCACTGGGAAGAGTCACGACAATGCCAAAGCCTTCGATGGGAACGTGGTCGATGTGCAGCTTCTCGATGTGTGCCCATCCCAGCCAATGTTCGAGAGCGCCTGGATCCGCGGGCACGAGTGGTTTGCCTGCCGCGAGTTTGCGAGCAGCGGCGATGCTGAAGCGAAGGTCCCAAAGCTCAAAGAACTCTTCCCCGGGAATATCTTCTGCGCCAATGATGGGACACCGCGGGCAGTTATTGTGATGAGCGAATCGAAGTCTGCCCATGGAAGCCCCCGTAAGTTTGTGCTTATCTGGCCACTGAGCCTGCCGTGAGGGTAGGCACCGCGGGAGAGCGAAGGCTGAAGAACCCGTTATTCTTTTCCTCGCCCACCAGTTCCATGAACTGCAGCTCCACCTTGGCAGAATTGATGACCACCTGCGCAACGTCGCTGATCGCTTTGGCTCGCTCAATGTCCATGGGTGACTCTTCGTCCTTGAGGGACTCGAGGGTTTCAAACAGATGGTTGCGAAGATCCGTGATCGTGTTCTTCATGGTGTTTTCTCAATCTGCGCTTGAGAGCGCCGTTAAGCCGGATGACATCCGCCAGCTCCGGCGGAAAGCGATGAATGGTGTTTCGCCGCATCAGTTCACGGCGGGAAACGAGCTCGAAGTTGTCGAGCACGAGGTGAGATTTGTCGCCGTCTTTGAAACAGACCGCGAAACCCTTTGGCACGGGTCCGTGCTTCTCTTGCCACATGAGGATGTGGACGGCAACCCAGTCGCGTGGCGGATAACCCGTATCCGAGACCTTGCGCTGGAGATAGCCTTCTTTCGAGTAGCGTGTGGAACCGATTGGTCGCCAGGTATGAGGTTTGCTGCCGGCTTTGAACTGAGTCTCGGCCATGCGGCCAGGTGACCATCCCGGCCTGCGCAATCCCTTGTTCGCTGGAACATGCCCACGCAGGAAGCGATGGGCTGCTCCGATATTGTCTCCTCGCCGAAGACGACAGGCGTCGGGGCTGGCAAGATAGCTCGTGGATTTGTGCAACCCCGAAAGCAGGGCTCGCTGGTAGACCGAAGTCACGCTCCGGTTAAGATCAGCCGCAACTTTGGCCGTGGGGCTGTTCGGATACTCCGCATGAAGGAGACGCAGTTCCCACTCTTGCCATGGACGTCGCTCTTTCATAGAGCCTCCTCAATCGTCTGGAATCAACCGAAGAGCTTCAGCTGCTCTCCGACGACATAGCCTGTTGGCCAGAGAGAATCCGGCTTCTTTCGTTTCTCCGGGTTTGAATGAACAAGGGTGAGGCCGGACGGGTGCGAAAGTGCGGTGTCGAACACTTCAAAAGCCGCAGTCTCCGCTTCTTCCTCTTGGGGAAGCTCGATCTTCGGCATCGTCGAGAACTGGGAGATGCGTTCCCGCTTCAGCTCATCCCAGACGGCGTCGGCAGATTCACCCACGCCGCCTTGCTCGACGAGTTCTCGCGCCATGGCCGCGACGAGATCCTCTTCGATGCCCATCGAGTGGATGCCCTCGCCCGAGAACTTTCCCTCCATCATCAGCGCGACCAGCATCTTGCGGCCCATCAGGCGCAGGCACGTCACCTGTGTCGAGCCGGCATAGACAAAGAACTTCACACGCACATCGAGAAATTGCCCGATACGCCAGGAACGGCGCGAGGCCTGACGGAGCGTGTGCAGCGAGTACCCCGTTTCGTAGAAGTAGATTGTCGGAAACCAGAGAAGGTCGAGGCCGGTCTCCACCAACTTGGGATGGCAGATCACGACTTCGATTCCGTTCTGGATCTGTCGTTCATACCAGCGTTCTCGTTCGAGAGGAGGAACGCTCGGTCGCAACACCGCAACACGGATTCCTGCGTTTTGCAGAACGTGTTCAAGGCGGCCAAGCACGTCATGCTCAGTGGTAAACGTCGCATAGACCTGGCAGCGCCTGCCCTGACTGAGTTCGGAACGGATATCGTCAATCAGCTTCTGTTCTTTTGGATAGACAACATCCCGGGGCAATTCCGGTGCGCGCGTCACCAGGACCGGCACCATCTGCTGCACCTGCGGATCGAAGACCTTGCCCCAGATCTCCCCGATGCCGAAGGGATGATCGGGATAGAGCATGAGCCGGTGCATCATGAGGCTCATCAGGCTGCGATTTTTCTTGTGTGCCTCCAGTGCTGCGCGGATGTCTCTCTCGATCTTGCGGTACGCCTTCGACAGCGTTTCTCCCATCTCGATCTGAAGCACGCTCTCTTCGTAAGGGGGTAGAAAATGTGCAATGTCTTCAAGCGATACGAAGACCGTAGACGACAGGAGGAACTTGCCGAACAGGAGTGGAGACGCTCCCGGCCGCCGCACCAGACGTGAAGTGCTCTTTTCCGCGCGGCTGCAGGCGTTGTCGGAATGATGGATCTTCTCAATGGATTCGAGCACCCCGTACAGGGCCTGGAAGTCGCTTTCACCTGCACTCGAACACTCAAATCCTTCGGCAACCATCTTCCGTGGGTTCATCCGGAAGAGGAGTCGGAACAGGTCGCTCGCGTAGCCGCCCATCAGTGTTCCGGTTGCTCCGATGAGTTTCTTCGCACAACGCCGCAGGACATCGAGGTTGTTCCCCTGGGCTGTGTCATTCGCCAGTTGATGAAGCTCATCGGCGATGGCATAGTCCCAGTAGTTGCGCATGTAGCGGCTGATAAACTCGAGCGGCGCCATCCGCTGGGTTTTGCTCTTATCCGCCTGCCAAAGGGAGCTGTGACCCCGCGTGCCTTTGTAAGCACGCTCGAAGTTTTCTGAGAGCTTGGTGTCGCTGAAGTCCGCCTCGCGGAGATACCCGCCCTCCGGATTCGGGATCGGCAGGCCGGTATCAGGATTGGTAACCAGACGTCTCTCGAGTCGTGTGGATCGAATGGAATAGGCGTGCTTCCAGTAGTAGCCAAGCTTGCCCGTCTCCTTGCTCACCACAAAATAGGTCGGAGTCGTCCACCTGCGACGCCAGGCTCGGCGGCCCATCCTCCGGAGATCAGAGAGGGTCGTATGTTCTCCCTTTGAGACCGCATGACCATTGCGAAGCCGCATCTCAGTCACGCCATGCGGCTTCTTCGGATCTCCCCCGTTGCGGAAGTCGTAGATGACGAAGACGCGGGCGTTGGGGACCGTGATGAAGATCTCGCGTGCCCACTTGAGCACAAGGTGCGGTGGGCACATTACGATGGCGCTGTAGGGATTGCCCTCCGCGTGAGCATGGACGATGCCGGCGGACATCAGCGTTTTTCCGGTTCCGCACTCCCCGACGATGCTGACCGCCTTCGCTGTCTTCAGATACTTTGCACAGCCAGTAATCGTCATGCCCTGAACCGGCAACGGCTTGCGCAGGAGTGTCTTTAACTCGGGCGCTAACGGATCCTTTGGCCCCTGAAGTGGCGGATACATCTCCACAATGCGTGAGCCCAATTCCGAGGCATAGGTGCGCAGGTAGTCGTAGCAGGTTTCCATGCGACGCTCCTTGGGCGGTGTTTTGGCAAAGGAAAAGGCCGGCGAATGCCGACCTGAAGAAAGTGACTTTTACGGGCGAGAGCTCTATCGAAGGCTTCTAGTTGAGCATTTGGAAGTGGACCAGGCGTTCAGGCGGCGAGCGATGATCCGGTTTACCGATTTGCTGTCAACTGACCGGCTCTTGAAGACTTCTTTTTTGCCACTGAAGCGGACAGTGTTGCGCTAGGCGACTGAAATCGCGCGCATTCACCGTGATTACGGTGACTCCCAGACGAGCGGCACTCGTAGCGATCAGAGCGTCGTTCGTAAGTCGGGCTCGGCCAATGTTCTCATAGCCGTACTTGCTGCCCATAAGAGCTAGTAGTTTACCCGTATGAGTCCAGTCGTTAAGGCTGGGCACAAGAATACGATTCGCTTTTGCAAAGTCACGCTCGAGTTTTTCGAGAATGCGGTGGTCCGCCGTTTGTGCTCCAGCATAGAGTTCCTCCAGAACGACGGAGCTCAACCATAGAGGAGATTCACGGGACCATCGTTGCATTAAGAGTGGAGCGTTGAAGTCTCCCCGCAATGCCTCGATATAAACCGAAGAGTCGAACAGAATAGGCATCCGTTAACCCGCGGTCGATCCAAACACATCACGGATGATAATGCCGCTCTTCAAGAATTTCTGATTCGCTTCTGTCACAAGCCGATTGCGCTCGTGTTCTGCGATCGCAAGATCGAGAGCCAGCTCCACGGCCTCAGTTTCGGTAGAAGCAGATAGAGCTTTCTGAGCACGCTTGAGTTTTCCTGTGTCCAGCCTGAAATGTTTATGCGCGATGCGTCTCTCAGCGGTGGCCATGCCTA
Organism: Edaphobacter dinghuensis; assembly: GCF_014640335.1. Lineage (NCBI taxonomy): Bacteria > Pseudomonadati > Acidobacteriota > Terriglobia > Terriglobales > Acidobacteriaceae > Edaphobacter > Edaphobacter dinghuensis. Next base: position 125,988 of record NZ_BMGT01000004.1, read on the forward strand.
ATCTCCCATCTTCCTCCATCGTAACATGATGTGTACAACTTTATAAATTATGAACATCACGTAGAGACCGATTATTCCTTTGATCCCGATTCTGAATCAGTTCTTCGTGAAGTTCGGTCAACTCCTGCACCGTATCGGCGCCACTGGGCTCGGTACTTTCTTTCCCGAGCCATGGGAAGCGGTCTTCGAGTAGAGCGAGGACCATCTCCACGAACGTCTGAGGCTGATTGCCTTCTGCTGGCATCTGAATCTCCTTAAGATGAGCACGAACGTGCGCGCATCCGGCCGTCAGCTGATCGTGCCGGATAGCAGGAATGTGCGAATTCGAATGGATACGGAGGCGTGAGGGTATTCGGGGGTGATGAGGTTAAGCGATGCGAAGCGCTTGAGCGAGAGTGAAACGCGGCCAAAGAACCGGGCCGTTTTTCTTGGGGAAAGGGAGCTTTCCGCCTGTCAGTGCTTTGCCGCAACATTCCATAAGATCTTCGCGTGATGCTTGCACAATGACAGGCTGGCAGCCTATACCGCTGATTGCCCGCAGTCGTTGATCTTGTTCCAATTGGTTGAGGATATATTTCGCCCAGCGTGGATCGGCTGGGAGCCCCAGTAAACCGACAAGTGTGGACCATGCCAGATCGATCGTGTCTTCGGCGCAATTCATCAGGATGGTAGTTCCGGCAGTGCCGTTCGCCAGGAGCGTCGCAGAGGCAACCAATAGATGGCGTACAGGGCGCGCAAGCTCTGGGACCTTGAGCATGCCTTTGAAGCACGCCGGTTTGGGGCCAAAGCAGACTTTGCTCCGTGATCCGTCCGGAAACACCAGATCAAACTCGTGTGTCTCGTGGACCGCAGCCGTGATAGTGCCGACCTCGGCATCGCGCCCGAAGGCACTCAGGAAATATCCCTGCTCCTTGTCGCCGATAAAGCGGTCGATATGCAGCCATGTCTTGGTTTGCCGCTTCCCGACATTTCGATCGTATTCAAGCCGTCCCAACCGCAGGTGCGCGTTCTCCACCCTCTTCTCCCTTCTTCTTGTCGGTAAGTACAAGGGTTCGGCCATTCGCGTAGATAATGGCAACTTCGTTCGAGAACCGCTCCTGCCGGTGGATCTCCGTATATTTTTCTTCTGCCTCGGTGAAGGTGGTGACGTACTTCTTTGTCTGCCATCGTGCGATGTGGCGGTCTTCTCCGTTGCCGGCGACTCCATTCAGCATTCCCGCGGTGCACAGCAACCCGACATGCCCCGGGTGAAATGGGGTGATAGGGCGCTCGATCGCTGCATCTTCTCGCGGTAGTAGAAAGGCGGCGACCTTCCTCCATGCGGAAGACTGCGGCAGCAGAGTCTCGATCTCATCAAGAGGAAGGCCACGGTAGGTGAGCTTGGCGGGCGGCGTCGCCGGGACTGCGTATTTGGGCTCTGCGCCAGTCAACGCCGGGAGCGGACTCCTGTAGATCGCCTCAACGAGAGCTTTTCGGTTCATTTCCTGCGCGTCGGCAGGAACTCGTTTGCGGGCTGCCAGCAGGACGATCTGGTCAAACCGCTCCGACTCGGGGTCTGTTAATCGAAAGACCTGAAACCAGCCGAATTCGGAGGACAACAGTGGAATGCAAGGTTCGAGCTGCGCGTGCAGTACAACGAAGATGAGTATTCCGCCCTGCACCAGCCACGGATACGTGTGCTTGAGGAACAGGTACTCCATGCGTTTGTTGTCATAGGAGCCTATCTCGTGATCGTAGGGAGGATTCAGGTATAGAAGCGAGAAACTCTCCTCCGCCGAGCTCGCTCCGAAGAGGTTTCCGTGGATCGTAGAGATACCTGACGCGGTGGCGCACCGCGCACGTTCTGTATCCAGTTCCACCCCATAGAGAGAGGCTCCCGCATTCTCGGTGATTTGTCTCAGTGCGTCGCCAGCACCTACGCATGGATCAAGTACGCTTGCACCCTCGGGCGGGAAATCGAGAAGATTGCGGAGGCGGACTCCCTCCGGTTCGGGCAGGGGATAATAGCCGAGCTTCAGCCTTCCGCTGCTTCGCATAGCCCCTCCTTCAGGAGATCAATGTTGTTGTTGCTGCTGTTGCGGTTTTGTTCAATGCAGTTGATCTCCAAGATGCTGTGTCGAATTCCTCCGTGCTACCCCTCAAAGTCAGCATTGAGTGTTCTTTGCTCGTAAGCTGCGACGTTTGGTGTTCTTGGAAAGAGGGATTCTTGAATAGCTGCTCAGCTCTGGGTCATCTGCGTAGAAGAATTGGATGTCTACTTTCCGGTCTTTCCATCGAATCGGCCATGTCTGACGCATATGCCATCGCTCGGATACTTGAAGCGACGTGAGGTGTCGACGATTCGGAATAATGATGGCAACATCCAGATCGGAGTCAGGGCGTGCCGTTCCTTTGGCTTCGGAACCAACAATGAAGCCGTCCAGAATGGTGCCTCTGTATCTTGCGCTAATATTGTTGCGGAGCTCCCTCTTAATCCAGGCAAGGCTAGGATAGTCATTCGTCATCATGGATTTCGTTGTTGCTGGATTCTTCCTTCAGGGCGTTGACCCGAATATGGTTCAACCGACAAATACCGATGGTGATGTCTAGATTGCATCGACCGTCTGACCATCAAAACGGTACTTGAGGTTCTCGTTCTCGGCGGAATAACCTTCCCAGGCTTGTTCATCGGGGAGAAAACTTCGATCGAACTGAAGGCCGATCTCGTTAAACTCAGTATCCGTATTCGCCTTGCGGAAGGCGTCCCCAATGGAGCCCGCGTCAATTTCGCGTTTTGACCAGTGCAGCTCCGGAACTTCGATAATGAATATCGCCATGATTTTCTCCAAGGTTTCAGGTGTTTGATCCTGGCATTTGATTGGGTGTTTCTATCCGAGAGACAGCGGATGGTACTACAGGATCTGTGGCCATTGGTTGCGCCTTCCTCTGTGATTGACAAGCGTCGAGCCACATAGCGGTGGCACACCGGAACTTCTCATAAAGATCCTGACGTACGGGGGTAGATGTGCCGCGTCGGTCATAGCGCGCCATAGCCGCGTCGGAGCCAAGTGTTTTCTCAAGCTCCTTCCACCACTCATCGCAGCAGTATTGGCGGCATCATAGAGCTCTTTCATTTAAGGTGTCATCTGTTTCTCCCCCGAAAAGCCGAGCCGTTCGACCGGGTCGGGCATTGTTAGACTTCCCGGCGTTGTCGCAGGATCTGTAGGCCGCAGACCATACTGTGAGAAAGGAGAATTCACGCATGAAACATTCCATGAACATCCCGACGAAACGCACCACCTTGCGTAAGGTATCCATGCACTTGATGGTCATCATCTCTCTAGGAACGCTCGGCGGCTTTTTGCTCGGCGCGATTTCTTTCCCCCATTTCATCGAATACGCGAATAAGCTGACCTATATGCACTTTTTTCAGTGGAGAATGCTGGGCACGACAATGCTCTATTCCCTCATTGGAGCAATCGGGGTGGGCCTTGTCTTTGTCGCTAATAAATTCGGTGATGAGCTTTGGGAAGCACTGAGACACGGGAAGCAACTTCAGCTTTGATGAGAGGGAGCGCGTCTCGATCATTGGCGTGCAGTCAACGAATTCGATGCCCATCGACGCGGGGTCTCGACAGCCCTTGCGGAGGCGATGGCGAGAAGTATGATTTCAATTGCTGAGAATCGCCCGAACGTCGGGACCAAGATTCTTGGCTATTTCTTTGGCTGTCTCCGCAGCAAAGTTCCAATAGTGCCGCTGGTTGATGACATTGATGCCCTTGTGCTGGAGAACACCGGTCGTGATGTCAAGACAGCGTCCTCTGTAGAGGAATCGTACTGGTGTTCCGTCCTTGATCATTTGGGCTTTGAAATGGCGAATTTGTTCGTCGGTCAGCTTTGGGCCACGCATCGCTGGTGTCTCCTCCTCGTTGACCTTCCGGTGATCTAGCGTCTGGCGAGGGAGATCGGATAGACCTTGCGATCCTTATTTGGCACAATCCCTGGCATTCCCCACACTTCGGTGTAGTCGCCATCTTTGATAGCGACAAAGAACGAGTCAAAGTCCTCGTCAGGCGAAAGGGCTAGTTTCTCCCGGAGGTCCTGCACCTCGGCGCTGTCGCAGAGGAAGACGAGGTCCGCCTGCAGTTCGGCGACGGTCGTAGCTCTGATGTGATCGGATTCGGCGTGCTCTTCAGATAGACCACACTGAAGGCAGTAGCCATTCCCGGACAGGTCACAGTAGACATGAGGGTTCCTCAACATGGGTCTCCTTATGAGCTGCTAGGTAGAATGAGGGGCGCATGGAGCACACCTGCTGTAATTTGCGGGCTGCGCCTGATGTCTCGAGTCGCACGTCACGCAGCTGTCGTAGATCGCTTTGAAGGCGAAGGGAGTAGTGGGTAAGTTTGGATCCACTGGTCCAGTGGCAGATAGAGACCAGATTGAAGCGATGGGGAGATGGCTGGCACTGATAAGGCGGACAACTATTGGCGCATAGCCGCAGCCGATGGGCATGGCAAAACCCGCAAGTTACGCGGTCGGAACAAACCTGTAGACAGCTCAGGCAGAAGTGCTCTTCCAGGCGCTTAATACTTCTTGCTCTTTCTCTGGCGTGAGCGGATCTTGCCAAGGTATTTGCGGGTGACGCCAGTCGACGATCCTGGAATTTGGGCTGCGGTAATACGCGAGGATATCCAGCGCTGTTTCCCTGAACGGCCGTGGTCTCCACCCGGCATCCAATGCTTTTTGGCTACTGATCTGGTTGAATCCCCAGTCAGACGGATCGGTGTTCCAGCCCAGGAAATGATTCCAGTCGGCTATGCCTTGCTTGACAAGAAAGCCCTTGGGAATCCAAATCCATTGTGCATCCGAATCCGTGACTTCATTGCATGAGGCGAGATAATCCCGAAATGTTGTCGGATGTCCAGTGAGGTTGAATGTCCCCATCATCTGCCGCTCAATAGACATAACCAGGAATCGCGCGACATCCTTTACATCCACAGTCTCCTCAGCATAATCATTGCCGTCACCAGGCCCGATGTGCATTCCTCCGCGTTGAGCGCGCAGAAGCCAGGAAAGTATATCCGGAGAGACATCTCTGGTTCCATGAATGGCATTCGGGCGGACAATGGTAAGTCTGTTTCCAACGATTGCTTTAAGCCGACGCTCACTCTCCGCCTTCGCCGGCGAGTAGTCCTCTTCATTGCCATCGAAGGCCCTGGTAGGCGCTTCCTCATTCATGTTTGGCCGATCATAAGAGGCATAGGCGCCGACCGAGGAGACGTAGAGATAGTGGCCGGTTCGATCGTGTAACAAGGTCGCAGCGCTCGCAACCAGCGTTGGTTCGCAAGGCCATACATCGATAATTGCATCCCAACGGCGCCGTCCTTCGAGCGATTTCAGATTCTGCACTCGCTCATCAAGGGCGCGAAAGCCCCGGAGCTTTTCGAGTTGCGGAAACAATTCAGGATGGGTTCGGCCACGATTGAAGAGCGTTACTTCATGGCCTCCAATCAGGGCTGCCTCGACGATTGCCGGTCCAAGAAAGCTTGTCCCTCCTAAGACCAGGATTTTGCGTGGAATGGTTGCGAATGCCGATCTTGAAAGAGTCAGGGTTGCCACTGCCGCGCCACCAGCAATGAATGATTTTTCGATGAAATGCCTGCGATTCATATGGACTCCCTGCCACATCCCGTCAACATTCTAGGCTTGCTGAAGGTCATTTGGTTACTGAGTCCACCCGATACATGTGAGCCAATCCTCTCACTGGACCACAATTGAGTCGAGCCACAACATCCACTATCCGCGAGTATGCTGTTTTGATCGATTCAAATTGACCCACCATCGAAAGAGCTCTCACCTTGAGCCACCTGCAATCGTCTGCTAGTCGTGCGATCTTGAATGCCACGCCGCATCTGAAGACGAGAACCCAAGGGAGTGGTCAGTTCAAGCAATTTTCGGACATGTTCGATGGAATCAGGATCCTCGGCTACCGTAGCCATGCAAAGGAGGCAACTTTTGCATGGCGGCTCTTTCTGTGGTGCCATTTTTGCTCTTACTTCTGGCGGCTGCGCCGTTTGAATGGCACTCTCCGTAGAAGCTCCGAATTGCCCCCCTTCCATTGGACAGCGGACGCGGTAGCGTTCTGCTCGGTGCAGAAGTTCAACTCGAGGACGTAGCCGCCTTCGAGAGCGATATCCACGCTGAGGACTCCCGCGTGACAATAGGATTCGATCTTCTCTATACGCTTTTGATGGTAGTTGCCAAGTGGAATGAAGCATGGCCGGTCATTGAGTTGCATGAGTTCCTCCGCAAGTGACCTGTTTGCAAAGCAGTCTGCAACGCGAGGAACACATCCCTAGGAAAATGGCGACGCAACCTCGTGATTTTTGGGGTTATGTTGGTAGTGCGCTAAATCTTAAAAGTCGTCGAGTTCGATCCGCAGATGCTCGGGACCTCCCATTCGTACGGCGCGCAGCAGGGCTTTTCGTTCAGCCTCACGAACCCACTGCTCAAGGTCGGTCCCGCTGACCGGATTGCCGTCCAATCTGTTCGCAAGAATCTGAACTCCCTCATCAAGAGGAAAATTGAGAGCTTTGCCCATAAGAAATGTGCGTAGCAGCTTTGGCCGCATTTCGGGGTTGGGCGCCGGGAGCACCAGGCGTTCGGCGAAGCAGTTCAAAACAGATTCATCCACGCGGCTGAGATCGGGAGTTGTGGCGATGACAAAAACCTGATTCGCCTTGACGCGGATGCCGTCAATCTCCTGCTGCAGCTGAGAGGCGATCTCTTCGGTCAGACGATCTTTTGCGTCAAAAGCGGATTGTCTCGGAGCTAATGTTTCCAGGTTTGCCAGAAAGAGAATAGCCGGTGCCATCGACCGCCCGCGTTCGAAAAGCTGAGAGAGCTGGTTGGCACTCCCGCCAAGGATCGTAGCCTTGACCTGGGCCATGGTGGGTGCCATGAAGTTCAATCCAGTGTCTTTGGCAATGGCCTTTGCTATCCGAGCGAGATCGGCGCTCGATGGGCCAATCAGGAGCAGGCTCTTGGGAATCGAAGCTCCGTGCGACCGCCATTTCTCCGATTCTTTCAGTAATGTGGAGATCACGCGAAGTCGGTCGGTGATAGTCTCGTCGACGATCAAATCGTCCCAACCAACGTTATCCTCGACGACAACATCTTTCGATCTTCGATACGCTTGGATCGCTTCGATCATGTCACTACGCGTGATACCACCCGTGAGCTCGAGAGACCGGAGTGATCGCGCCACCTCTTTCAAATCCCGGCCGCTCAGACCTTGCGTCAGCTCGGCGACATCGTCAGGAAATTGCGAGGAAACGCCGAATTGACGAGCTTCCTGTTCAAAAGTCGCGCTTCTATCCTCACTTTGCGGAAGCGTGATCTCCATTTCCCATCCGAAGCGGGAGCGGATCGCACCATCCACCTTCTCCGGACGATTACTGATGCCGATCACGAGAACGCGAGAGCGTCCTTTAACTCCATCCCATTCTGGAAGGAAGGATTCGACAATCTCCTCACTCATCTTGTCCGCCCCGAGAGAGCCGCGCTGCGTGAACACCCCCTCACAATCGTCGACGAGCATGATGGAAGGCTGGTGGCCGCGAGCTTCTTCCCATCGGGCCCGAACCCGTTGCGCACCTTCTCCGAGCTTGTCCCCTTTGAAATCCGGGAGGGATAGCAGCTGCCAATGGCAGCGTAATGTTTCAGCAAGCGTTGAGCCGATCAAGGTTTTGCCAGTTCCTGGAGGGCCTTTCAGGAACAACCCCATCGGTGCTGCCGGATCGCCCTCCTCGAAAAGCGCGAATCTGCGAAGCAGTTCCAGTTTCTGGCGTTCTGGAATGCGTACCTTCTCCCAAAGCGCTGCTACGCGGTCGATGTCCTCGAGTTGAGCCTGCGCCCTATTTGCACCGTCTGTAGCCTGCCATTGCTGATGAAGTCGCGAAAATGCTCTTTCGGCATCCAGGATCTCGCTTCGGTGCTCTTCGATCACCCCGAGGAAGGCGACCGGAAAGACGTCTTCTGTGCTCCAGGTGGCTCCGTCGAGAGAAAACAGAAAGGTGTTGAGCGCCGTGAACTGCCCGGATGGAGGCAGCAGCAGGAACAGCGCTTGGTGTTGCCAGCTCACGGCTACGACTGCCTTCCCGATTTCAAGGGCAGGTCCGTTATAGTCTGGGTAGCTAACGACGTCGTAATCTCTCCGAAGGCCAGGCCCACGGACGATCCGAAGAGGCATCTGGCTGACAGGAATCCAGAGTTCTGCCTTGGCCTCTTTCAGAAAGACGCGCTTCGCATCCCGCGCGAAACGTTCCTCCCACCCCAGATCTTGAACCAATGCGACTTTCGCTGCGTCGGCCCCGCCCTGAACGATCCTTCGGAGAAAGGAGGTCTGGTGCCGGCAGAAGCTGCGCCACACACGTTCAGCGTCTTCGTCGTTTGTCAGTGCTCGCAGGCGCGCGATCGTTTCTCGATAAGCTGATCTACGCCCGCTCCAATATTCATTGAGAGTGGGGGCCATGTCATCCTTCTCCACGATGACATGGTTATTGTAGGCCGGAACGGCGACGAAATCTTCCATCAACGTATTCATCGCGGTTTGCCTCCATGAGGAATCGAGCGTGCTTTTAGGCCGCCCGATTGAGTAACTCAAAAGAATAGTTTGGAACGGCACACATAGCAGGGGCCGGGCCTGGACCTGGATCGTCCGGCGGCGGAGACGGAAGCTTCACCTTGGCCAGATCCGATGAACCGCATGCGGTGCAGTATTCGGTCGGAGAGTTATTGATCGCATCGCACGACCTGCAATAGCGCGCCTCTGCGATCGGAATGCTGACAAAACGAGATTTCTTACGGAACGTAACAATGGTTCCCATTGTGCTACCTCTACGTGTGGGCTCCATGCTAGGCGGCGTGCTGCTGCGCAATGGATTCCATGTTTTCAAGCAGTTCGGTCAAGGCCTGGAGACTGGGAATGGACATTCCTGACGTGATCTGGAGGTCCCCCATCTCCTCCATCAGCTGTGCGGTGCCGAGAACCCTTGTCAGGGTTTTTATTCGGTTGGCACGTCGCGCCGCCGCTTCCATCCAGCGAAGCACCTCGGTTTGGCAATCTCGGGTCAAAATTGCCCGGGCAGACTGGCATTGCCCAACCCGGTGCAGGATCTCAAGATAGATCGGTTCACCCAGGCAGCTCTTGAAGCTCTCGATCCTACTTGTAATTCGGGTGTCGAGAAAATTCCTGGGAGTAGACTGCGTTGAAACAGAAGCCGAGGGGACAACAATGCGAGAAGTTCCCGGCAACGCCCACTGCGGGAGCTCTGGTACCGACACTGGACTTCCTGCGCCATCCAGCCTGACCCAAGCTTCGCCTAGGCTGTAGAGATAGCGTCCGAGTCCGAAGCGGCTGCAGGCCCGGCGCAAGGCCTGAGATTCGGCGCGTGCAAGGGCATTTTTTTCATCCGCCCACCGCTCGCCAGTTCCAGGTTTTGTTCCGAACCCGTGAATGGTTAGGTGGCACAGAACGAATATTTTGCCGCTCTGCACGGTTCCACCGCGCTCCGGTCGTGGAACACCGGAGATCGCATTGACCGAATAGCGATCATGCCAGCCCGAGGGTCCTACAACTTCATTGAGCCGGTCCGTGTATGCACGAGGATCAACGTAGGCCAGCAGTTTCCCCTTGCTTCGATCGGGCGTCCTTTCCTCTACAAGCCATCGAATGATTTCCGGGGGAAACGGCTGAGAGAGCTTCTCTTCCAGCGAGCGGCGCTCCTCCGCTGTGAGCCGACCTCCACGCGTTTCCATACTGCGCCTCCTTGAAGGTGGTAGCCGTCAAAACGGAATTTCGTCGTCGTATGCAGGCTCACCGTAGGTGTTTGCCATTGCTTCCTGTGGAACGGGCGAATGGTTGAACTCTCCGTTGCCGTTCGATTGTGTAGATGTGGAATGCCCGCGATGGCCGTTACCGTTCTGCCCGTTCCGCGAAGAATCAAACGGCGACAGGAGACTGATGTCCAGAATCAAGACCTCGGTCCGGTATCGCTTCTCTCCAGACGACTTGTCCGTCCACGAGCGTGTCTGCTGCTTACCTTCGATGAAGATCTTCGAGCCCTTCTGGACGTAGTCTCGGATGACATCCGCACGTTTGTTCAACGCAACGAGGTAGTGCCACTCGGTGCGATCGTGATATTCACCCATCTCGTCCCTGAATCGCTCGGTTGTTGCCAGTGAGAAGTTGGCTACCCGAGTGCCACTCGGCAGAACCTTGATCTCTGGGTCTTGCCCAACGTTTCCGAGAAAAATAACCTTGTTCACGTCCTTCGACATGGTGTTTGCTCCTTGTTTATTTACAAAGTCTGGTGTCGATCACCGAAATCTGGTGGCGCTACCGCTAGGCGTGCCGAAACCACCTGGCGTTGGCCACGCCGAAGCCTCCCTGTCCGTCGTCGTAGGTAAGCCACTGCCTGTGCAATTTGGCTGGAATGACAACAGCCAACGGTTCGTAGATCTGGGTGACGACGAAACAGCGATTCGCGTTCGGCCCCAGTCCGTCAATGCGGCGGTGTTGGTTCCAAGGTCTCCTGGAACCACGGCGAATGACGACCATATCCCCTGGGTAGAACTTATCGCTAGAGTTCATGCTCCCTCCTATGCAATGGGTGAGTGTGATCGCAGCGACAGAAGACCTCAAAGCTAGCTCGCGCTGCTTTCAGGCCTTCGCTAGCGGCTGTCCGAACCCGCAGTCGCCTAAGTGAGAAGAATCCCCACCTTAGAGAGCTTTGCTGGATTTGCTCTCGCCTTCCAGCAAACTAGCGAGTTTCTCACTGCTCATACAGGCGGGCTTGCACTTCCGTACCGAATACCCCGCAGCGCGAGCATTCTGCCGGAACGTGTCGAACTCCCAGGGTGCCAGCCGCACACCTCCGGTCTCGGCAAAGATCCGGTTGTATTCGCGTTCCGCCTCAGGAGTATTGGGAAAGACGCTGGTGAAACCATTGCTTCCCGTCATGTAGCTGAAATCAGCTTGCATATTGAGAATCCTCAAAGCCCGTTATTGGAGGGTATCCGGTGACAAATGGAGCGATGCTCAACTCTCCAAGGGCATAGCTTTTGGTTCGACTGAAACCTTCACCGCATTCCGGCCACGTAATTTGCGAGTTTTGATACGCCCATCGGCGGCAGCTGTGCGCCAGTAGTTGTTTGTCTGATCGGTCCCAATCCTCTTCCCGTCTCCGTAGGCGTGATAAAGGGAGTTCAGCATCCAGTACCGCGGCGACGAATCAAGAGCGGCCAGCGTGTCCAGAAGCGCCTTGGTCGTGCAGAGCCGGAAACACTCATCGCCGCCACCGTGGCGCACCAAAAGATATACGCTGGAATACCATTTCACGACGCGGTAATGGTGGCAGTGGCTGTCGAGTCCGCCACAGCGGCCTGGCTCATCATGGATGAGACTCTGACCCTCGTGGAGCTCAGGGGCATTCGGTCTACGAACCATGGGTGCATCATTCGGCTGCCACTTGTAGCCGAACTCACCGTTTACCGTGGGTTTATCACAGCAGCACATGGAGTCCTTTCCTTCTCAAGCAGACTTGCCGAGAGCAAAAAAGAGAAACCCACCGTAAAGGTGGGAGAGTGGTCATGGGAGAAAGATGCCTGTGAGTCAATCGCTCGTATCGAAGCTCCGGGTCTCAAGACACTTTCTGCAACGAATGGTGTGAAGAAATTGGTAAGTAGTGATGTCTTGCCAGTCGTGCTCACATTCGGCGAATCGGAAGTAGCGCACCCTCCCGGCTTCACGGTCCGCAATCATGGCAAAGCCCTCAGCATAGCCGTAGACGTAAAACATGTTGATATTCTCGAGCGGACCATTGGGGATGAGCTGGGCCTGTTTGAATTCGACCGCGCTAGGGCTGTAAATGAAGAACGCGGATTCCGTAAACTCCCTTTCGCTGATTTCTTTCCAGTTCGGTGGAAGCGCATTGGGATGGACAGATGGAAAACCGCTCTGGCGAAGCTGACCATCCACGTCAGTGCTATGTACAAGGTCGAGCAGCATAGAAATACCCCATCGTTGGAATGCAGATCGGAAGCCAACTCACTCGTCCGGTGTGTGAACGACAACACGATTTCCGACCTGCATGGCTTGGTCCCAGACAACCTCCATGAACATCAATTCAGGAACCTGGATACCGAAGCGCCTTAGAATTGGCCGATAGTATTCCACGTCTTGATTCGTACAGCCTGCGTTCGTGTCGCCAAGATTGCTGTAGAGCATCTTGCCCTTTTCGCTGCAGATGGTGCAGAACACATAGTTCAGTGGCCGGTCGTAGCCCATCGTCACCGTGACTTTTCTCCTCTTGCGGTCGACTGCATGAAAGATGTGTTGAGACATCGCTCCTCCTGACGGCTCCCCGATCTGAGGCTGTAATCGCAATGTCGTGATTGCACCTACGGCTTCGGTGGAATCGCGACGTGTGCGTGTTTGCAGCGACGACATACGACAGCGTTTGTGACAGAGCACACTGTCGCTACGAACTTCGCGGGGATTGCATGCTTTTCACCGGAGTTGGTGTGAAACAACGGGATTGTCGTTCCGCTGCCATCCTCATCTGCATTTAAGGCGGCAGCGGCCGCCATAACCCCGGAGCGCCCACGAAAGAGCAGACTGGACGCGATGCGGGGACGTCCACCAGTCACCGGCATGGTCAGCGAATGTCGCGTAATGGCAAGTTCATATGTTCTGTCGATCCGCAACATCTCGATCCGGACAAGGTTCTCCGCGATGACGATTGCGTGGCGGCCATTACCGCCGAAGGAATCCAGCGGCTGCAGCCACGGGATTGGTTGGCCCTCGTTATCCACAAATCCGCAGTACCGACCCAGATTTTCTGTCGCACCACCAGACTCGGTTCCCTTGAGAACAAATCGGTGGGCGAAATGTTGATGCTCAACAGAGATACCCGGAAAACAGTAGATACCAGCGTTGTCACAGGCGCGTAGGATTTCCCACGGCAAAGAGAGGCCGTGCCTGGCAAGCCGTGACTCTGCCGACTCCATGGGAGCCTTACTCGACGTTCGCTGTGATCTCAGCCGCGCCATGACGAACCCCTCCTTGTGCCGTTGAACTGCGGAATCGGTCTGCCGACAGCCTCCCGAATGTCTTCCTTGCGGCAGCCTGCAAAACATTTGTAGACAAGCGGGTTGGATTTGAGGATCTTCAAATTGTCCCCATGACGGTCCCGGCCCGCCTGTGCGCAGGATGGACAGCGCGCCACCCAGTTCCGTCGATCGCGTATCCGAGCGTTGACCTGGACATATTCGAGAATGCGAAATTCTGTCGTTCCGGAGCCGGAGACTGGCGCTATGTACGGTTTCGGCTCTGGTGGGCGATAAGCCTCTGGCAGTTTCATGCCCCGGATGAAGGTCTTTAGTTCAGCCTCCGTCACCTTCTTCAGGCTCTCGAGATAATCCAGTTGCGCCTCCGGATTGACGTCGGCTTCGTAGAACCAATAACGCCGATTTGTCTTCAGCTGAACTCCAAGTGGCGCCCGTATAGCATTTCCGTAGCCACCTTCATCGATGTGGTCCTGCTTAGGGAAGACCTCGATGCCTTGCTTAATGCCACCACCGACGATGGGCACGCCTATTCTCAGGGCGAGGTTGTATATATAGATGCGAGCCTCCGATGCCAGCACGGGGGCTTCAAAGAACACCCACAGATGGGCTCCACGGCTGGAGGCTTCTAGCGCGGCTTGCACGTTGTCCTGTTTGAGTTCCCACTGCAGCTTTGACAGCGCCTCGAAGGCCCCATCGAAATCCGCATCGATCGCCACCCACTTACAGCGTTGCGTCTTGGGATTGGTCGAAAACAGATTAATCGTGACATACCCGTCCAGATGCATGCGGATGACGTCCGCATTCATCGGCTTCGGCCGCCTGGGTCCGCTGTACTCCGCGAGCGTATAGATCACGCTTCCATCCGACAGCCTGCGAGCCATTCCATAGGCGAGACGGTTGACGAAGAGCCGTATATAGCGATCCGCAGTTTCACGCCCGACGCGAAAATGCTCGACCATGACTACACCTCCCTCTAGCCGGTGTGGTTGTAACCCGGTTCCAAAACTCGGTCAAATTCGCCGGAATTACTGCCGGATGTCCACACTCTCAGAACGAGTAGGCCGCGCGGGTGGGCCATGGGACGATAAACCCACCAACGCAAAATACTCAGGCTTCAGCAATTTCGGGCCACTGGAGAAGCAATTCCGGATGCTCGACGAACCGGAACAGGTCATATTCAGCGAAGGCCTCTTCGAAGCCTTCGGTTGTGAAGTGCGAGTCATCGACGTCCTCAAAACAGAGCATGTACCAATCTCCGCGGTGACGGTCATAGACGTAAATGGCGCCGGATGCCTCTTCCCCTGGCACCATCGGCACAACCATCATGCCCCTCGGAGTCTGTATCAGACGGCCCAGGACGGCTTCACTCACCGACAGGAATGCCTCCAATGTCTGCTGAGGATTTGCGCCGGTGTAGTCGCGCCAGTTGAACATGTGACGGACGGTCATGTCTCCTAAGCTGAGTTGCATGTTGCTTCTCCTTTCTCCTCTCGGAGTTCAATAAGTTCGGTTGGTGGAATCTCGATCACCGCTTGGTGCAGGGCTAATGTGCGAACCGCGTACACCCAGAGGTTCAGGAGTGTGCCTGCGAGGACGCTCAGAAGCACGGTGAAGATCCCAAATTCGACTTGATTCAGGACCAGGGAAATACCTTGAGAAAGAATTTGTGCGATCGCAAAGACGTTCATGACTGTGACGGCGATTGCGAGGCAAAGACGGCGAAGGAACAAACGACGGACAAAGGCGTGGACGTATGCTTCCGTCCCGACAACGATGTAGCGGTTGCGCATGGGATCTCCTTAGTACGGTTGAGCGGCGGGGATTCCGTGAGTTTTCAGACCGGAAGAGAAGACACGCAAACCACTCAATGTCTCGTAGCGACGACATCGATCACTTGCACATAGGGTCAATGTGTGTGGCTCAGTTCACGAGCTGGATCGCGACTTTAACCTCATCGGTCTCAAGTCAGGAGACGGCGCGAACACTCTTCGGGGGGCCATTTCTCGAACCACCTAGAGCGACAGATCATTGCCAATGCACGGTGAGACCTGTCCTAAGCCGGCGAGTGATGAAGCCAAATGTCCAGCGAATAGCGATCTCCAGACTTCCAATGCATCGTCTGCCCAAACTTAACCCAAAAATAAGGGGAGTCAGAACGTAACTTATAGACTCGCGGCTTTTTAGCCTCGGGCGAGCCGGGGCAATGGGAGGTAGTAACAGGTCAATAGGAGGTCAATGAACAACTGTGATGGCTCTCGAACCGAGAGTTGATGCATTATCCAACCGCAGTTTCATTCGCGAGTAGAGCTCGAAAAGGGACGATATCTGAGTCCTCGCCGATCACCAATGTATTGGCTTCTAGTGGGTTCTGCCGAAAGGAATCGCACAAAGTAATGCCAATGCGCTTCTTCGCCGCTCTCATTTCCTCGGCCAGCAAGTAGAGCACATTGCGCTCGGATGCGAGGTAAAGAACGATGTCTACAGTCCGATCGTGATCTAACATCCGGCAAATTTCGCGATACCGCGCACCGCCTTTAGGCGTTCTCTCGTACTCTATGGCGAACGTCTGGGGTACTCCGTTTACGAGAATTTCAGCGACCGCATCGAAATCCTTGGCGGTTCCTGGCTCCAGAACCGTGTTGCGGGACACGATTTCGAGGTCGCTAAGCCAGGAGCGAAGAAGCCCATGTTTCAGCAGAGCGAGGCGAATTCTGGTCAGCTCGATCGCATGGGGTACCTGGGAATGGTGAATGATCTGCTCTGCTGTCGAGGGCAATGCAATCAGCGAATGCCCACGTGACTCAAGCACGCGTAATCCCATTCCAGTGATCACAAAGAAGGGCTCTCCCAGAAATCGATCGCGTTCGACGCGTTGGATAAGACCATGTTTTTCGAGGCGAGCGACTCTCCAGTCGACGCTCCTGCGGGATGTTTCTGTTCCCTCGAACATCAAAAGATCTCTCAGCTGCCGAAATGAAATTGCGCGAGCGTTCCGGACCAGAAGCAATACTGGGACATCACGGTCATCGGAAATGTCGAGATAGCCCTTGAAATACCTCATACCAAGCACCAATCATCATCCTGAGCAAAGCTGCAGCCGCTGTCCGTCGGCGTTTAGTCGCCACACTCCGAGTTCGCTCCGAATCCAGCTATCCGGTCGCATGAGGAGCAACGCTTCGTAGCGTGGTCCCTTTTGGCTGATCGAGATCGGTTGGACGCCGATGGAACACCATCCTGCGGTATGAAAGAAAATCTGGCCGTGGATACCATCTGTGACCATGACCAGATACTCGTCAGGCACAACTTTCGAGGCTTTACCGGTCACAAGAAGGTGAGTTTTGCCAGCGTAGATTCGAGGCAGTTCGCAAAAGAAAGTACGCCCGATTGCTCGCTGAGGGAATTCGGGGTGGAAGCCGCTGGACCGGTTGAATCGAACTTGCCCGGTCCATATCCAGTGATGATCGACACGGCGACCGTGCCTTAGGCCAGCAGAATTGAACCAGGCAGGCTGCTGGTGGGCTTGCCGGACAGCCCACCAGTTGCTACCGAACTCGATCATGCAGACGTACATGGAGTGACAGCCTCTAGAAGTTCCTGCAGGACCATTCGCGCCGCAAGGTTACGTTCCTGTCCTTCCCGCTCGCGGTGAAGCGCTCGAATCCGGTTGATAAGAAGGGGGGAAATGGTCTTCCTTTGTTCGCTGAGCTGACGCAACAGTTGCCCAAGCGTCCCCATGGAAAGAGTGAATTCGATCGAATGTGGCTCCTCGCTCGCCAAGAGCGCCTGAACATATTGCTCCCAGGTGGGTAAATGTGAACCCTTACGCTGCGCACGCTCGTAGCTAGACCACAGGGCAAATGAGGCGTTCTCCCGCTCGAGCCCAGTAACAACCCCTGCAATAATGGTGTCGGCGTTCTCTTCAGTCCGGGGTGTCGGAACACTTGATAGGTTCGCAAAAAGAAATCTGCTCATCCCATCGAACAGTCGTGCATTGAGAGTATTCAACTCCGCAGTCCTTTTGGGTTCGCCCAAAGTCGTAACCTTTGTGAGTGCTTCGAGCAAGTCTTTGGGTATACGTATGTCTCGAACTTCATGGAACCTCACATATAGAGCTGTCAGGCCCGACGCGATAACAAAATCCCGTTCCCCTTCCGGAACGCGAGTCTCGACGTAGTGTCTCCACTCCTCGGAAGAGGAGAACTCAAGGCGACTCCTGAACTGTTGCTGGCGGATCGTCATGGATACTTACGCTCCCTTGAGCGCCTTATTCCGCTTCCGCTCGTCCTCGAGCTGGGTGGCCGTTTGATTCAGACGCTCTCTGAGATTCTGCTCCGTATTTCTCATCGCTTCAATTCGGCGCTCAAGGAGCATGTTCTGTTGTCCGAGGTCTACGGTGGTCGGCGTACCTAACGGCATTTCTGCGGAAGCTCCTTTCGGAATCTCTCCTGGCGCAGATCCAGACCGCCTGTCCCCGACCAGGCGCTCAATCTTTTTGTGAGCCCTGGCATCTGGGCGTGCTTCGGCTTCGGCCAGCTCCTTTTCCCGAGCAATAGAGCTCTCGGCCATAGCGTTCTTTTCTGCGATAAGGCGGTTGTACTGTTCTGTCCGTCGATCGATCTCGATACAGTCGCTGACCCTGCCATTCCAAAGTTCTGTAATGAGGCAGGCGGTGAGATATTCTTTCTTTTCGTCAGCTCTCAGGCTCAGAAGGTGCATGGTCAGGACCCCTGTGAGAAGCAGAACAGCAGATACTGTGAGCCAGAAATAAACGTTCTCGACTGTCAGCGTGACAATGAGATCGCGCTCCGCCTGCGCTTCCGCTCCATAATTGCGCTGGTCGGGATTGATTCGGCCGAGTGCGTAATCCAGGAAACCCGAATGTTTCTGATTTGTCTGTTTCGCGGGTATAGGGACATTTGTGTTTTGAGCGACCGCGACGCCGACCAGCATCAGTGATAGCAGACCAGGAAGAATGAGCGTCAGGATTCGCAGCTTCATAACTGGTCTCCGAGAAACTTTGCAATTGATACCCCGGACATACGGCGGCGCGGACGACCTTCGCCCTCTTCGCTGAAACGAAGATTGGCTCCAATCGATGGATCGATTGCCACGTGCATTTGAGGGTAGATATCACTTTGTAGACCCGCCAGGCGAATGGTCGGCAGATGGCGAACGTGCAGATGCGAATGTAACGTGCCTGCGAGCGCATCCGCCATCAGGATCTCCATCTGGCCGACTGGAAGGTTCTTGATATGCTCCTCTCTGGCGCGAGTCTCCCGCGCATCGCTCTCGCTGCCGGTTCCCGTTTCCCGGTACGTCGGCGCAAATAAACCCGTTTTTCGAACGGAGAGCGTGCGCCGCTTTGTTGTCACACGGGAGGAAGCTTTCATGAACCACTGCACGGTATTTTCTTCTGAACCATGCATGATCATCTTCGTCGCTGGCGCCGAGATCAGTTCGTCCGCGAATGCCTGACCGAGCTTCTGAAATTGGGGGACCGCTTGAGTTGAGAACAGCATCATTACTTTGGCGCCCCGGGCCGTCTGCAGGCCGTGGGGAAAGTCTGGAAAGACAAAGGGGCCAATCTCATCGAAGAGCACGCTCAGGTAGGGCGCGTTGGGATCGCGTAGAGCGGAAGGAGTTGAATATCGTTTCCCAATCGTGAGCTGAATATTCTTCAGCATGATCTTGCCAAACGCCTCACAAGCGCGCTTGTTCTTGTTGAGGTTGAGGAGGACCCAAAGGACCAGACCCTCATCCACCACCTGATCTGGAGTCAGATTGTCCTGGTAAGAGCCGGTGATGATGGACAAATTGTCTTCGAGAAAGGCGACAAGCTCGTTCAGCAATCCCTGAATTTTTTCAACGCGATCCCGATCCTTGAATGACCTTTGCAACATCCGCGCCGACATTTCAAAACTCTGGCGCGCTTGAGTCGTGACGTCCGCTCGCAAAGAGATCCTCTTTCGCGCCAGCGCGATCTGCTCAGCAAGAACGTTTTCATCCAGAGCCATGACGAGGATGTCCCTCGTGTTGAATGCTTTCCCGGTGTGCTGAAGAATCCGTGCTAAGTCATAGAGGTAAGCTTCCTGATGGCCTTCGAAAAAATCCTTCTGGAGTCCGAAGCTCTGGAAGATGAAATTGACATGTTCCTGATAGAGATCGTCGGGCGCGATAAAGGGGTTATACTTGACCGATTTCTGCGGATTGGTCGGATTGACCACACGTAGGTCCTGCAGCCGCCCGGCGGCAGTGATGTGAGGCAGCATGTCCTCGAGAAACTCCTCGTCACCCTTCCCATCGAAGATAATCATTGGCATGCGACGACCGCCATATGTTCTATGGAGGTCCTGAACAATGATGTTTTTAAGAAATGTTGACTTGCCCGCGCCTGTTCCACCAGCAATGATGCCGTGCCGCGCTCGTATCGCATCAGGCCATACCCACGGCTCCCCATGCACGTTGTACCCGAGAACAGTTTCACCTGCTTTGTTGGCCTCGGCGACAACCTTCTCGTCCTTCTTGGACGGGACAAAGAGCGGGGGATGAGGCCATTGCGCTTCCTTTCGCTCTCTCCTGCCAATCAATTGGGTAACCAGGATGAGCAAGCCAAATAACCCTATGGCGACATAGCAGAAGATCTCGAGGCATTCCGCATGGGTCATATTGAACCGCGACACGGCTACGTACCAAAGGCCGGCGCATAAGGCACAGACCAAGAGAACAACAACGCCAACCAAATCATCTCCGCTGGATCGAGGGGTGCGAGAGTAGTCAGGAACCATGGTATTCACCGGATGCTGAAATAGAGGAAGACACACACCGCGGCAACGAATATCCCCGCAACCGTCATTAAAAGCCTGCTGGGTCGCCAATTTCCGCGTGCATCTTTCGGTACGAGGTCGTCTTCAAGGGCGCGCTTAAGGACTTGCATGGCGTTGACCTCGGGATCGGTGTGATACAGCGTGCGAAGTGCAGCCCGGGCCTGAGCGATCGTGATATAGTCAGCAGTCTTCATCTCTACATGACCACAGCGGCTGTAATGCTCTGAGTGCCTGTGCTACCGAAATCCAATTCGTAAAGCTGTGGCGCGGCTTGTTGTCCGCCTCGAATGCTTATGATTCCGACGGTGCTCTGTCCCGGATCGAGATCTGGCGTCAGTACCTCCGTATGCAAGGGCAGCAGTCTCTCGCCTCTCAATGCCTTGAATTGGCTGAACATTTCGTCCGACAGTTGATGGTCTCTCAGGCTCAAAAGAGAAATGGGATTTTGGGTGGGGCGAGCCTCGAAAATGTCGGGAGCAGAAATCCGAAAAGGCGACCTAGAAAGATTTCGGATCGAATACCTGACGATCATCTGATCTCGTGAGTGCAGGACTTCATCGATGTGGATCACAACCGAGGCGGAACGATTCTTCTGGTCGTCTGTGATCGCTTCGGAGCGGAGAACAGCTTCAATCGACGCGTTTGAAGAGGCTCGTTGCAGCTCCTGCTCGTCGGCATTAGCGCCGGGCGTGGGTTTGCGAATTGGGGAAGGCGGGCTCTCGATGAGCATGTTCATCTTGGATACATCACCGGGGGCGTCGATCTCGTAAGTCAATTCCCGGGACGCTGTCCAGATAAGAAGGTTCGTCGAGACGTTCTGACCGAGGGGCTGCAGGAACAGCTTGTTTTCTCTCTGGTCGATGTCAAAATTGGCATGATCGGCCAACGCAAACATCACGATTGGTTCACCAGGATCGATGACTGTAAAGTGATTGATGGCGGTCTGAATGTGAGTAGGTTGATTTTGCTTAGCTGTTTGAGCTGCCGCTGCAAGGGTGGTGAACGCAATTGCAAGTGCAACGAGTGTTCTCATGGCGGTCTCCTGGTCCTTCGGCGAGTGGCAACGAAGGCTGCGCGGAGAAGCCGGGCATATGCTCGACCTCTCCACGACAGGGTTAGGCGCACACCTATTGAGGAATGCGCGTGTCTTCGAAGACAAGCGATCTGGGTCCCGTATACTGCCAGAGAAACAGACGCTTTTCTCCCATTGATCCGTCTGGATTTTCAATACGTTCCACAAGAAATGCCCGCTGCTGATCATCGAACTGGACAAATCCGTCGACGACTTGTGGCAAACGAACAGGCATGCTTTCGCCGCCGGTCTGCTCGGCGAATGCGTCGACTATTTCTTGCGGGAAGGCATGAAACAGCACAGCCCCTGTACCGTCGCCATTTGAGATGACGGTGTTCAGAGCCTGGGCCCAACCATGACGGTTTTCCACTTTGCCCTGTGCCCAGTAATGCAGCCACAGGTGGAGTCCCTGAAAACGTGCTTTCGAGTACTCCTCATTTTTCCAGTACGCGGCCTGGGCCTTATTGCGAGCCTCCCATGCTAACGTCCTGAGCTTCCGGTCTTCGCTCGTACGCATATCGTTCCACTGCGCTTGAGCAGTTTCTAATTCATCCTTGAAGGGCTTAGCCTCGTCCAGAATCTGGTGAACGACATCTCCGTAGATAGAGTTCACAAGCTGACATTCCTCGAACATGGACTGAGTGTAGGTATTGCCCTCGAACAATCCGCGGAAGTCCTCGATGTTCCTCTTGTCTTCGAAAACATCACCCAATTCTTTGCGAAGGTAGTTGTAAAGCCGCCCGACCTTATCCGTGCCGGCAACGTCGAGATGGTCCGGAAGATCGGTCACACGGGTTACGTTCTTGTATTGCAGCCAGGGCGCGTCCGAAACCTCCGCACGAATCCTGTCTACAACTTCTTCATCGACCTTGACGCCCCATTTCAAGGCATCAAGAGCATTCTGCAACTGATCTGCGAGTTCATTGAACTCGTCAATCTTGCCCGCGGCGAGACAGGACGTTTTCAGATTGGTAATTGAGCCAATGCTGTACCTTCCGCTCCCACGCGCGTTCATTGCAACGTGCTCAAGATTCCACCAGATGGCATGCGCCTTCTTAGCCTTATTCTTGGTCGTGTTCTTCTTTTCCTCGGGTTTGTCTTGACATCCAACTGCGAATCTTCCTTCGACAAACTTCGGGAACTTGTCGGAGGGGATCGCACAGATGGTGTCAAAGTCGAAGTCACCACCATTCAACTTGGCTGTCTCCGAATGAAGGACGTAAGCACCCTCCATGCGCAACTGCCGCGTGAGAATGAAGTGGATGAGAGAGTCTGGAAGTTCCTTGCGTCCCAACGCCTGTGTGAGCATCGGAATCAGTTCGGCGTCGCTGAGATGCCGAACTGGAAGCAAGTCCCGATCGGAACGAACCGGGTAGCGAACACAGAGACTCTTTTCTGCTTCGAGGTGATTGAGGGCTGCATCTCTTGGAATCCAGTCAGAGGCGGAGAGAATCTTCCCCTCGTGCTCCACCAGGATTCCATCGTCAACTAGTGCAAATGACGGTAAGGAGAACCCGGCACTGACCAGAAGTCGATAGATCTTGCGCCCGAATTTGCGGTTAAGATAGTTCAGGACATACGGAAAACGAATCGCAAAACCACTCTTGTCTGCAAGCAGCACAGCATCGACCGGATCCCAAACATCAATATCCATCTTTTCCGTCTCTTCGAGAAGAGCAGGGTTAAAGCTGGTATCGATGGTTGGACTATCTGGCCTGCCCAACAGATTAAGAAGACCGCTGTAGTCACCTTCGTCAAAGGCCTTCCGGATGGATCGAATATTCTCGATGCCGTCGACCTTGATTTCGGTTTCAAAGGACTCAAGAGATGCGTTTTCTACCAGCGATGCACTGGACGAAAACTCTGAGGACTCTGACCACTGACGAAATCCTAGAACTGCCGGTCCTGAATACAGGCGCCCGGAAGTCCGAAGCTTCGGCAGCAAACGTACAGGATCTTTCAATTCAGGTTTGCAAGCACTCTCGGGGAGGATCATATCGACCTCGAGAATGTCGGCTGCCTGATCGCTGAAGGGTTTGACGGCGCCTTTGAACTGGAGCTTGTCTCCCTCAAGATAGGCCATCCGGAATTGAGTGAACCAAACCGGAAGCAATCCAGCTTTTCGATAAAGAGACTTGCGAAGCCAACCCCTGCAATCGTTCGTGCCAAGGACATGATCCTTGACAACCGCAACGCGGAGATCCGGCTCTTCCAGGATCATTCGGCAATCGGAAGTGAGAATCGAGAAATAAGTAACCATCGCTTCTGGCCAGCGCTGGTAACGTTTCGCGATGAGAGGTTGATGAGCCGCATCTACAAAGTAGAATCGGGTCTGCTTTGCGGAACCGCTGACTCCAACGAGTTTGTATGAAATGCCGTCGAAGACGAGAGTCTTCATGCGCTTCTCGACTTCGGCCTCTTCATACGCAGACATATACTCAGGCAAAGTCACCCGAGCCACTCGAATTCCCGGATAGAGCCGGCCAATGAGCTTGTCATCGACGGTATCCTCCCGGCCATTCCTGACTTCTTTCCGGCTAACAGCACCGGCTGCATCGATCTCCAGTTCGAGAATGACTTTCCAATCTTCTGCAACGGGTTGTGTCGTATTCGTAGTCATGGTGTTTTCCTCACTCATCTGGCGCATCAGATGGATGAGAGATTGTGCTGTCCAGCTCGCAATCCCTCTACCTGGCGCCCACGTTTTGGGTGGGTGTTTACTGAGCCAGGCTTCAGGTGCCAAAGCTGGTCAGCGGAATTCCTCGTCACAGTGGTGACAAGGGCTCAGAGAGGCGGACAATGACCGAATGTTCAGGCATGTCTCCTCTTTGAATTCCGTTCTGACCTCTCACTGTGCCTGCTGCTTTAGCAGCGGCCGTTTCACTAAAGTAGGTAACCCCTCCTGTACCTCCGCTTCTACGCGATAGGTGTGGATGACGTAGATCACACCGGTCTGTTGGAATGCCTTGATCAGGGCCTGATTCTCATCTGTCGCCTCATCCCCAAGCTCCGGTCTGCCCGACGAGGCATTCGCCTTGCCGAGAAAGAATCGTGCTGCCTCCTCACCGCTTTGACGCGATCGCCTGGGCCTCCTTGCGGCGCGAGTGGTGGGTGTTTCCGGCTTTGTTGCGGGTACGCTCACAATAGAAGTTGTCACTATCCCTCCTTTATTGCTGCGACGTGATTGCATCAGGGGCAGCAAGGATCTGATCTTTGCGTTCCCCTTCAATGGGCCGTTCGCTATAGCTGGCAATCCAGAGACCACTCGGAGTTACTTTCGACCGCTGATCGGTGGCCAATTCGATCCGATACTCACTGACGAAGTGATCCGTTGTTTCAGCCCCATTGACGAGATGATGAACGTCCTTCACTCCATAGGCGAGATACGCCAGCCTCTCACCTGGAAGTCTGTCCAACTCGCGCAAATGAAAATCAGACTCGACGTGATCGCGATCGATTTCTCCGAGGCTATCGGCTTTGGTCAGCGCATCGTATGTTGCTTTTCGGAGTTTCTTCTGCATCATGTTCAAAGCAATGCGCCAGTGTTCGTTCACGTCGGACGGCTTGTAATTGAGGTAGTTGGACAAGAAGCGAGTCACGAAATCCTGGTTGAGAAACTCGTCGGCGCCCGGAGTTAACGTAGAAGCGACATCCCCGCTCTGGCCGGGACCAACAACGGTCTGGTCACCATGAGGTCCTATCCGGACGACGGTAGGCGGCTGGATCCGGACGAAAATCGCGAACCCGATCGCAATGAATGTGCTCAGCAGCGATGCAACTGTTATGACCCACCAGCGGTTGCGGCTCGCAATTTCACTGCCGTATACCTCGTAGTATTCCGGGCGTTCGTTGACTTCTGTTTCAACCGTCTGTGGCATATCGTTATCCTTCCGCTCATGGGATATCGTGGACATTACTTCTCCTCGTCCCGCGTTTGCTTGTAAGCCTTTGTGAATTCGTTACGGATTCCTTTCGCGGTGCTTGTGGTGGTATCGGCCACACGCGTGCCAACCGCCGAGAGGTTCTCACTGACAGCCTGATAGCCTTTTTGCGCGGTCTCTACTGGGTGCGAGGCTGCATGTGCCACGCTTTGAGCCGTGTCCCGCGCCGTTGCTGAGGCGTTCACAATTCTGCCGGCGAATGCGCCGGCCGCCGCACTCGCCCTCCCCACCGAGTCCCCTGGATGTTGAACCACTCCCGCTGCCGCAGTCATAACGCGGCCGCCACCACCCATTACGCCTTCCGTGGCCAGGCGTGCAACGTGGTAAGCCCCCCATGTAGAGAGCCGGTATGGGGCGATCGACGGCTTGTTTTTCGTGTTAGCCGACCTGGAACGATCAGAGTTGGCAGGCCGACTTCCAACCGATGTGCGGCTCGCGGATCCGATGGTGGAAGCAGACGGTGCCGAGGCTGCGGTGCCTCTTACCTCTTCTCCGGGGGAACGGTCTGCAGTAGGCTTCGTGCTTCCGGCTCCTGCAGCAGAACGCATCTTTGCGGCGTGCTCTTCAGCAAGCGATTGACGAGCGGGGACGGTATTACCTGGATCAGCGGCGGTCGCAGATGCTGTCGGCTGCGTTCCGCCTGAGGGTCTACTTGTGGATGGTGCAGTTCTCTGTTGTGGTGCCGGTTGATTCGGGGCTCCGCTGGTAGCAACCTTGGAGGTCGACGATCCAGCGGCGCTGTGAGAAGTTCCCTGAGCCGGTGCTACTGCTCCACCTGGAGCGGCAGCCTTGGCACCAACGATTCCGGCAGCAACTCCTTCGCCCGCAGCGATTCCTGTGCTTAAAGCCGTCACCGCTGCCCCGACAAGTGCTGCGGCCGTTGACCCGACTTCACCTGAAATAACGCGTTTCGCGATGAAAGGAATCACCGCAATGGCAAGCGAATAGATGATGCTGGCAAGTCCTATCAGAATCGACCCTTCGAGATTCCCAAGGCCGCCAAGAAAGTTGTTCTGATTGAGCATCTGTCCCACCTGTCCCATTTGGACAGCGCTGAGCAAAGCGCCAAATCCGCCATAGAGCACAGGCCACGCATTCCAGATGAAGACGTTCTCAACGTAAGACTTCGCCAGGCGGTTTGTCGCACCGAGTGGCATCAGCGCAATGATGATGGGACCGAATATGTAGAGAATGCTTCCGTAGAGAATGTAGAAAAAACCAAAGATCGCGATCACAAACGGGTAGAGAACATATGCGACGATGATTAGCAGTCCATCAAGGAGCCCAGCGATACCGCCGGTAACAAGGCCCCAGAGGTTCTGAAAGCCGCTCTGGTTATATTGGGTATTAAGATCGTTGGCCCAATTGCTCAGGAGATTCGAAGTGCCCGAGGCGCTATTGATCCAGTTGCCGGCATTTACAAACCCCTGG
The DNA here is from genome assembly GCF_014640335.1 of Edaphobacter dinghuensis. Lineage (NCBI taxonomy): Bacteria > Pseudomonadati > Acidobacteriota > Terriglobia > Terriglobales > Acidobacteriaceae > Edaphobacter > Edaphobacter dinghuensis. The sequence continues at coordinate 152,369 of NZ_BMGT01000004.1, forward strand.
TTAATTGCAGTAAAGACCGTGTGGTAATTCATTACGATGATGGCTGTCGCCACATACTTGATGAGATTGGTTCCCAGGCCACGCACATCCCCGCCATGCAGTGCCGACTGGTAGACCTGCCAGAGGAAACCAATCAACAGCACAATGTAGGCAACATTCTGCATGCCGCTCGTGATGCTGGTCGAATCGATCCCCGAGACAGCCTGCGTCAGGAAACGCTCAAAGAGGCTGAGCTGAGTCGACTGAAAGAAGGCCAGCGCGGTGATCGAGGGATGGAAGAGAGATAGCATGTTCGTCTACCTGCTGGTTAAAGCGCCATTTACAAGTCCGTTGTTATTGGTGTTGTAAGTCGCTCCCAGCTTCGCGAGCTTGCTCTGATTGGCAATGTCGATTCCGCGTGTTCGCATTAACTCCGCGAGTGCCGCTTGGGTATACGCATTCGCACGTACTGTCCAGACGTCAGCTTCAGCCTCGAGGATGGGAGCGCTACCGGGAGCGGCGGCCGTAATCTGCTGCCCAAGTTTGTCAGCCTGAGCCAGCTCCGTGTCTGCAAGAGCATCGATTGCGATCGCTCGCTTCATCGCATCCTGTGCTTGTGCATCCGTCATATCCGTCATGTTCCGCACATTGGCGGATGCAGCATTCTGCGCCATCACCACTCCGTAGACACTCTGATACTGCGTCGATATGGATGGGACATTGCTGGTGTTGCGGGAAAGAATTAGAGATTCGAGGCTTTGAGATTGCGGCAGTGTTGCACTCGAAACTTTTACGTTAAACATGTTCGAAATCTGGCTGAATTGGCTCTCGAACTGAGTCACGGCACTCTTTGCTTGATTGATGGCGGTGATCGGATACATGACCTCCTTTTCATAGCTGCCGATAGTCTGCTGGGTTTGATTGATCGTCTTAAGCGGAGCAGCTACGTAGGTAGTCATCAACGACTCGACCTTGGAAAGTGCAGCAAGAATCGCGGCAAGATCGATTCCAAACTGGCCATGAGCAGCCTTCGGAACAAAGAGACAGGCACAGAGACAGAGGACTGTAAGCTTAAGCAGGCTTGGCGAGTACCAGTTGCGCGGCTTTTTGGCTTCCGCCACGTTCATCGAGGCTGCATCTTTGGAGGCTTGGGGAACGGCCTTCCTCCAGAACAGGGGCTTGCGGATTTTATCGGTGATGCGCTTGAGGTCTGTCATAGCAACTCTCCGTTACGGCTGGGTCAGCGATCCTGAAACAGATTGGCTTAGGCTTGCGGTTGATGCGGCACGCCGCTTTGTGAGCACATTGTCATGGGCAATGCGGCCCGCTTCCTGCCGCAGTTCGGCAGCCAGCATCTTTTGCATGTATGCCTGACAACGGAGATTCGCTACCTGTGCCTGAGCTGTAAGAAACGGGTTCGATCCGGGTGTGCTGACGGCAACCTGATTCTCCATCTGGTTGGCCGTTGCGAGGATCACATCTTGTCCCTGGTCCGCGATCAGCGTCGTCTTGAGGTTCTGCTGCGCCAGAGCGTCATCCATGTCCATCATCAGACGGTCCTGCGACGACGCCTGGGTTGACAGCGGTATCGTGCCGTAGTTCGTGATGTAGCTGGACTGCAAAGCCGGAATCTGTGTGCTGGTCCGGCTGTGCAGGATTGTCTCCAACTGTTGTGGATTCGGCAGTGTTGCGCTCGGGGAAGACAGGGTGAAGATCTGCGTCATATAGCTGCGGTACGTCGTGATAGAGTTCGACACGAAACCACGCGCGGAGTTCAACATGCCCAGCGGCCAAACAATCTCCTGATGGAGTTGCTGAAGCTCTTGTGTCATCTGATTGATGGCTTTCAGTGAAGCACCCATATCGCTCTGGATCGTGCTGAATATTGCGCTGAAGATATCGCCGAACTGGGCTTGAGCTTCATGAGGGAACGCAAGGTACAGCACGAAGAAAATGCCGCCGGCCCATAGAATCTTTCGGGCTCGCGCGAAGCGTCGCGGCTTTGATTCGCCAAGATCATTTGGATCAAGGCTCACAGGCGCCAGAATCGGACTGAGGTTTGGATCGGTGTCGTGAATCATTGGGTCAACGCCTCCAGTACCTCTCCTGAGCGTTCTTCCTCAAGGGGAGCAAAATCGGCCAAGCCGCGAGGGAATTTCCGAGCAAGTGCTTCATAGGCGGACAACAGGGGCATGTCCTCGTGCCGCCTCAACCACCACTTGCGGTAGGTACGCTCACGCGGGTAGGTCGTCGTAATCCAATAATCGACTGGAGTGGGAACGATGCGGATGACATGGGTCGATTCGGCCTGCTCGCCAATTGAGATCAGGAACTCGGCACTATGCCCTTTGCGGGGATGGGCAAAAGCCCTGATCTGGTTGATGGCGGTTTCATTTAGATTCAAATGCTCACGGTGCGCGCTCATGTCACCGCGCTGTTTGCCAATAATCTTGGTGCTTGCGTTCTTGATGATGCCGATCCCGTGAGGATTGGGTTTCTGGTGAGTGCCGACGAACTGTTCAGGGATCTGGCCAATAGCCCAGACACTCGCATAACGTTTGCGGGCAGTGAGAAAATCGCGTTCAACCTGTTGGGCCAGTAATGGGGTGTCGAGGATGATCTTGCACTCGTCCATCATGCTGATGCTTGGCCGGCCAGTTTTGCCTGATGTCCGGTGGATCGCTGCGTGGGCGATCTGTAGACTCATCGCCCCTTCGAGCCGCGGATCCGCTTTGAGTTTTTCTATGTTGAAGTACAGCCAGGTGGTGTCGAGCGGGACGGTCGTTGGCCGGTCAAAGAGGCGTGCGTATGGGCCTTCATCCACCCACACCCTCAACTTGGTCGCCGCGAGCCGGGCCATTTCGTTGATCTTCTGATTGCGATCGCGATCCTGCCAGTGGGCCAGTTCCGCGACGAAGTCTCCAAATAAAGGAATTGGGTTCGAAGCCTTTGCGCTGCAGCGCTTGTATGTGGAGGAGATGGCATCGAGAAGAATGCTGTCGAGAAGATCGATGTCGAGATCAGGCGGCGTATTTTCGCCTAGCATGTGTCGGCTCAGATTCTTCAGGTAGGCGAGCTGATCATTCGAAGGCGACATCTCGCCGTTGGGAAGGTCCCATGGATTGATCGTGGCGTCGCTGTCTAGAGAGACCTCAATCATCCTGCTCCCCATCAACTCGATGAGTGGGCGATAGGAATCGCCACTCTCGATAATCGAGATCAGGGCCCCGCTGCGTGCTGCCATGAGGAGAAGCTGTTGGGCTAAAAGGGTCTTTCCACCGCCCGTAGTTGCCATGAGGACGCCGTTCGCATCTGGCAGTTCAGGATCGAACATCGAATACGGGATCAGTTGCCGATAAGGAGTCTCAAACAGAATGAGTGGACTCCTGCGCGTGCCGCGCCAAGGCATCTCTAGGGGAACAAGATCGGCGGCGTTCGGCGTAAGCACATCCTGATCACGCTTGTCCGCCTCGGCCATGCCGGGGAGTGTTCCCAGGAAGATTCTCCGTTTGGCGAGGGTCTCAAGTTGGGCTTTCGCTCCGTTCATCTGAGTGAATGCTGTTAGCGTTTCTTCGACACGGTTGTTTAACTCACGTTCGCAGAGTTCACGATCCGCAGAAGTGATTTCCTGACGAGAGGTACGAACAACAACAGCAACCGAAACGGAGGCAGTCTTTAACGAGCTCGAAATGAGGTCACGCTGTACTTGAAGAAGTTGCGCCTGAGAAACCTCGGCCTCGGCATTGAATTTGAAATTGCCCTCCGCATCTTTTTGCGCGGCAACCATCTTCTGCATCCGCTTTTTGTATGCCTTGAGCACCTTCACCTGATTCGGAATGACAACCTGTCCGGTTGCGACAACGGGAAACCCCAGCGTAGATAATCGTTGCAGCATTCCGGGCAGCGTCGCGTCTGGAAGCTCTTTGAGGGTAAGAATCGAGTAGAGGTAGCCGTCAACATTCAGGTAGGTATCCGTTTCGCGCCGAATGCTGGCTTCCGATGCCTGTTCACGGGCGCTCCGATAGCGCAGCCAGTCTTCCGCCTGGATATACGGCCGCGAATCCCGCCTGCTCGGGTTTTGGGCATGCTTCACTTCATCGAACAGCTCCTGCCGTGTGAGCCTACGAGGACCAAGGCCTGACGCCTCCATCCCGCTTTCCACGCCTCGCAAAAGTGATTCGAATTCGGCAACGTAGGTTTCGTGCTCGTGACGGGTTCGTTGAATTGCCTTCTTCTGACTCAGAGTGAAGCTAGAAGACTCACGCTTCTGCGTTGGGTGATAGAGCTTGGCATGAACCTTGGGATCCCATATGACGTAGACGTGAAGTCGGTTATCGAAATAGAATCCGCTCTTCTCCTTCTCGCTCCACATTGAGAGACGATATTCATCGAGCGCACTGACTATCGTGTGGTCGGAGCGGTGCTGCTCGGCGTAGCGCTCGAGCAAGTTCCCTAAATGCTCAGAGATTTCGTAACGAAATTGCAGACGCATACTGACGTCGGGAAGACTACGGAATAGCGCTTCGATCCGTTCTTTGGCCTCATTCCGCTCCATATCAGTCGCAAAGTAGGAGAGGATACCGCGCAACTCATAGCCGGCAACAAATGCGCCGTTCGTACGGACCATAATGTTGTCGCGCCGAGGAAGGTCGCGAAGTGGCAGCAGCTCACATACGGCTGGAACTTTCTGTCTCTTTTCGTACTCTGCATAGGTCATTGGCATGGCTGGAGGCCTTTCTCGTCTGAATCAATCGAAGCCATTCCGCTTTTGGCGACTGCAGTGAGCGGTGCTATACCGTCATGGAATTTCGAAGCGAAGAGAATACTCGCGAATACTGCCTGAGCCGCAGCTTGGTCCATTCGAAGGGTGAGTGTGCCGTCTCGATATGTCTGCAAGGTCGCTTGCATCGTAGCTAGTTCTCCTCATCGCGGATGTAAGGCTGCATCAACTCTGAATCTCGTTCAACTGCGCTCCACGCCTTCGGAGAGAAGAACGATGCCAGGAGGTCTCTCAGGTAACCGCGAGGTCGCCCGTATTTGAAGGCAATGAGAAACGGCACGATTAATACGGGAACTCCAAACTCCATGAAAAGGTTGAGTGGAATGCCGAAGACGTGTGCCGTCTTGCTCACGAACTGCGCTAACAGGTTCATGATTGCTGCCAGCGCAAGGACAAGAATCAGATCTTCGAATTCCAGCCCAAGGAATTGCACTTTCGTATGCAGGTTGCGGTGTACCGGGGTGATATCGAGACTCATAGAAACTCCTTCAGATTCCGTGCGCTTGTGTGACCATGGCTTCTGCAAAGCGGACGATCCCGGAGATCATCAAAGCGCCCATAGCTGCTATGAACTTCCGGATCCAGGTGGATCCGGGATAGATTTCAGACAAAACACCGCCCATAGAAAGGACCATCGCTGCTAGCTGGGTGAGCGCAAAGACGGGGAGGATCACGTTCGCCGTCCAGTTAACCAGCGACATGACAGCCGTCCAGTAAGCGTCCGCACTTGTCGGTCCGGCATTCTGCACGAAGCCCTCAAGTGCGCGCAGCATTCCTGAGACCATCAGCGAACCGAAGCCGCTGTAGAGCATGTGCTCAAATGGCGCGCTCTTGCTATAGCGATAAACCGCGACGGAGAAAAACAGGCCGGCGAGTGTGGGCATCATCACGTTACCGAGCCACGAGGCTAAATGCACGATAGCGGTGTCGAAATTCATAAGCGCCTCATGCCGCCATCGCCTGCACCAGCTTGAGCAGGCCAGAAACGCTGAGAAACGCAATTGCGGAAAAGATCATGCGTCCCCACGGACGGTGGCGGACGTGATTGATCACCGCGCCGACACAGGCGAGTCCGGCCGCCGCCGGCAGAACTCGTCCAGCGATGTAGTTCCAAAGGGAGGAGAGCATGTCGGTGAAGGCGTATTGATCTCCGGAGTTCCAGCCCTGGAAGAGCTGCATCGTTGCCGAAATACAAAGCAGGAAAAGCGCGGCGATGATCGAGCCCAGCGGGTTCTGGCCCTCAGCGCCATCGAGCGTCGCTTTCAACACGAAATAAGCAGCGACAACGGGGACGAGGCGGGCAACGATGACGTCGCTTACGAAGTTCTTAAAGATCGATTCCATGCTGGCAAGCCAGCTCGTTCCTACTGAACCGCTGGCCTGAGGAACCGTGATGCCTTGTGCCGCAATCCAGGCGAGCAACTGGGGAAGTGTGAGCAGCACCACGGTCCAAAGAATCCATTTGCCTGCTCGCCCACCGATCTGGAAGTTCGTGCCCCCTTCGTGACGCAAGCTGACTCCGGCCGCGGCGAGCGTGCAGAACGCAGCCGGCACGGCCAGATCAAAAAGCAGCTGAAGAAGGTCGAGAAGGAATTGCGGCACAGGCATCGTTGGGCCTCACTGAATGCCTTGCGCTTGTGTAATGAAGCCCTCGGCCATGCGACCGAGGCCGGAGATGACCATCAGACCAACGCCGGTGACGCCCCATCCGAGATAGCCGCGACCGCTGCGGAAGTGCCAAGCCGCGACGCCGAGGCAAGCAACGGCGATTACCGGGGCAATTACATTGCAGCCCCAATTGACCACATTGAGCACGGTTCCCTCGACGGTCGTCGCTTGTTGCCCCTGGACGGCCTGTCCGAACTGTGGGGATGTGCCGAGGTTCTGAGCCATCGCGGACAATGGCGCAATGAAGAAAGCAAGGAGGATCGAGACGAGCATGAGCTTGAGCGCCATGCGACGCCAATCGAGTTCCTCGGGCCGATGAATAACGGAGGGGAATGTCTCGTCGGACCCACTTGAGCCGCGCGAGACAACGGATGCGATTGTCATACGGTTTCTCCTGGACTCGGCTGCTCGTGGCATCCGTGTCGAAAGAGAAAGTGAGTCCAATCGCAAACTCGGTCAAAAATGCAGTAGAGGCATGGGAGCGGCTGAGAATGAGGAGTGTTATGTCTAATCGGTGATTCAACTTCTATTGAAGCGGCGTCTGTATCGGGTTCAGGCTCGACAAGCTAGAATGGGCTCCAGAGAAACGTTCCACTGCTTCTTCAGGATGCTCGTCATCATCTTTATGTGCCTCCACGAGAAGCATTTGACGGCTGTTCTAGGCAACGATAGGACCTGTCGGGTGCCCCTAAAAACCGAAGCGAATGTTGATGCATCCGGATCCGGTTTTGCTCTTCTGGGCAAAACGACATGTGTGCCGAAGTTATTCGCTGTCGGAATCGGTAGAAATGGATCGCGAATGATTGCTCTCTGATTTGGGACATCAGTGTCTGAGTTCTCACCTCCTGAAGGGATGAGGCGTTCGGGCAGTCTATAAGGCGAAGCGTGCAGTGGTAATTTGGGAACGGCTTTGACTCATTCCGCGTAATGCAATTTGCGTGTGATTGCGAGACGCTGCTTGGCAGACCTGAAGTGGAATAAGTTTGAGGGGAGGACTACAATCGCCTCTTGCGAATGCCCGTGGCTGGGGAAGCGCGTAGCGTGTCTGTCATGCCCCTCTGGAGTGAGCAGCAACAAGAAAGCCCTGGCACGCGGCCAGGGCTTGTTAGTCAGAAGGTGGTGAATCACATGGATGGCCGTGACACTACCTTATGAAGGGAAGACGAGGACTCCTCATGCTTTGTGAAGACCACATAGATCTTCGTATCGGCGTCCACGGTCACTACTTCTTTGCTGGTGAGTGCCAGGTTCATGATTTCAGAGTCGCCGGCAGTTCCAATATTTTCGGCAAGTCTTTCACGAATGAGGTCGTCTTCCGAAAATGCCGAGCTTGTATTGTTCCCGAATACCATCGCCATGGTAGATCCGATACCTGAGACGCTTCTTACGAGGAGATTTTTTCCGGCGTTTGTTCCCGTTACTTTTCCTTTGATTGGCCCCAAATCCAGCGACAAGCCAATTGCATCCACCTTCTCACGCTTGTGGTCGATTTCAATTTCGTCGAACTTCACCGATACATAGCCGACTCGATCTGCCTGCTCGATGTGTCCGTAGATGAGAGCGCCGGCTGGCACGACGATCTGATCGCCGATGGCATAGGTGTACTCAACTTGCGCGACTACTGGAGCGGAATCAGCGGTGGAAATTGCGAATTGAAGCTTTGCCATGATGCGAGATCCGGGTGTTACTTCAAGCAGAGGCTCCTCGATATCCGATTGCTGTGCGCTTCTTGTCGTCGCAGGCGTCTGCGCGGAAGCGCGGACAAAGACCAATGACGTCTCTCGGATCGTTGCTTGTTCTTGCGTTTGAGAGCGATCGGATTTTTCGTTCTGATCGTACGGTCGCGGGTCTTCCCATTTTTGCTGGGTGTCTGCAAATGAAGGCACAGAGGCGAGTGTGCCTGCGCGCCCCGAAGAACTCGACTTCGAGTTGGCTTCAGAGGATGCGCTTGCCGACATTGATCCAGTCTCCGGAGACCGCATACGTTTGATGTCGTCGTCGCTGAGTTGTCCATCATTGTCCTTCGAATCGACATTTCGCAGAGCGTCCATCACAGGGGCAACGTTGGCCTGGTTTTTGCCACTGGCATCATTCTGGATCGCGGGGTTCACTGGTTTCCGCATGGCGGTGCGTTCGTGTGAACCATGTCCCATCATCATTGTGAGAAAGAAGAAAAGAACAGCCGCGGCGAGGCCGCCCGCAAGGATGATCGCCTTTTTGCGATCCATGGTCATGAAGTTAGTGGACCCAGGAGGTTCCTCTCGAATTGGTTCGACCGGATCGATGGAAGGCTTAGCTTCGGCTGTCTCCTGTTCATGTGGGGCTGGTGGCTGAGGGCGAGGAAGTTCCGAAACGCCAGCATTATCGGAGATCCCCGGAGTCGTGGCGTCAGTCTGTGCAATGTCGTTGGGATTCATTCGATACCGTCCTTCTGAGGGTGTCCGGAGACAGGAGGGGTGAAGGGTAGCGGGATCAGGACGGGCCGGTCCACCTGATTCGCCTGAGCTACCTGGAGGAGGAGCTTCTCGGATGACTGTTTGAAATTTGGTCTATCAAAGACAACCACCCCATCTGCTCGAGCTCCCGCTTCAAGCCTCGTCTCACTTAGGCGGGAGTCTCTGATTTCCAGTTGATCGGCAATGATACCTTTGCCTTGTTTGTTTTTTTTACGTCGCTTGTGACCAGCAATCTGGACCTGCGGTGGAACAATCTCGACGGGCTGCTCCGAATGATTGAGAATTGAGAATGCAATGATCGTTCGATTGCCCGATTGACGGATGTCTCCAATCGACGTCTCGATTTGCTGACCCTCCCACTTTGTCCATGCCGGCTGGTTGATCCGTTGTTGAAGCGCAAATTCCATATCCACTTCTGACGAAGGCAAATCGACTTTCCCATCACGATTTTCGGGATGCCGGTCACCACGAGAGCTTAGAGCAGCGGCATCCTGCCCATCGTTTGAACTGACACGCGTGGGGATCTCCGCGATGAGAGAGCTGTGCGAAAGCCGGTACTCGATCATGAAGTCGACTGCCTGAACATTTGCTGACTGATCGGAACCGTCACTGATAAGCTCCAGCGTGACATGCAGCCCAGATTTGGTGGCGATCACCAAATTGGATTGTGCCGGCTCTTTGGTGACAGGCCTGACGTACACATAAAGGGGTTCACCTTCGCTGTGGTCTGCGCTGAAGTCGGTTCTACTTCCCAGCGCAATAGAATTGATTTCCTCGGGCATTCGGATGGTGGAGATAAACCCGGGGCGTAGATGAATGGGGGTCACATCTGCCGGGTTTATGACGAGTGTTTCAACCTTCGCCTTTACAGGCATCTCATCGGCCCTCAGACTGAGCGGTGCGATGATCGCCAGGGGGATAATCCAACGTAATCTCATTTGCAGCTACCTCCTCATTGGGGTCCTTTGGTGGAATCTTCGAGCGATGTACCGTTCGCGCACCGCGCGCACATAAGCCAAAACGTCAGGGTTTTGATAATCGAGTTGTCGTTTCCCAACCCAAAGATCACCCGCGTAATAGGCTGCGGTAACGAGCCGCAGATCTCCGTGAAACTCCCACATTAAGGTCGTGACATAGCGAGTACCCGCGGCAATGTTCTGCTCAATGTCAAATGGGGAGCTCGCGCCGAAACGGCGCGCTGTCGCAGGCATCAGCTGCATAAGACCCATGGCGCCTTTGCTCGAACGAGCGTACGGATTCCAGCCCGACTCGATGTCGATCACGGCTTCGATGAGCTCTGGAGGTACCCGGTAATGGGAAGCATAGCGTTCGACACATTGTTCGGGGAACGAGACTCTCGTCTGCCCGTGCGCGTACGAGATAAACAAGAGAAGACAGACCATCAGGGAGTGCTTCATGTCTGCTCTCCCGCCGTAAGTTCCATATTCCGGGCATATTTGGCGCCATCGGCCAATAGACTGTTGAATCCCTCTCGCAGCAGAAGGTGCCGCCTGTCCTTCTCCGTTTTGGCCAGGAAAGGCAAGAGAACGTCGCGGAGTTCCGGCGTCACGTGATCGGTGCCGAGAAGCTGTAGAGCATTGGCGACGTCGATCATTTCGGAGACAGAGGGAGGCTTTTCGAGCGAGTAGTTCCGAAAGGAGAGCGCGATGCCGGCTATTTCGCGGTGAAATGCTGAAGTCGCACCTGGGGTGCGGCTGGCGATGATCTCAGCTTCACGTTGTGGTGTCGGATGCTCGACTCGAATGTAGAGACTGCGTCGGCGAATCGGGTCTCCCAAACGTCTTTCTTCGTTGCTCGTGATGACCACGAACGGAATACTTCTGGCAGTGGTGGTACCCAATTCACCAGTGGAGATCTGGTTGGCAGATAACGGTTCGAGCAACATCGCTTCGACAGCTTCGGAAACTTTATCCAGCTCGTCGATGAGAAGGACACAGGGACGTTCGGACTCGAAGGCACGCATCAACGGTCCGGGCCGGAAAAAGTCGCGGCCCTTCAGGGTCCGTGTAATTTCATGCCAATCGAGCCCCTGTTCTTTAGAGAACTCCATGTAAAGTCGTTGTAGACCCTGGTCGAACTCTCCAATCGCCTGTTTGTCGGTGATGCCTTCGTAGCACTGCAACCGCTCTATGTGGGTTTCTGCAGCCTGGGCGACTGAGACGGCTAGCTGCGTCTTTCCTGAACCGGCCGGCCCCTCTAAGATGAGCGGCTTCTGAAGCTTCGCGGCTAGGAACACAACTTTGGTCATTACCGGGTCAATGAAATACCCCGTCGCGGCAAGTTTGGTGGAGAGGTCTTCGAGCGAATCAAACATCGCTGTCCCTCCCGGAATCCGCGATGATGAGTTCCCGCCCCGGTCGAAGGGCGCAATTCAGTCTACGAAGGATGCGTCGCAGGTCCATGGAAGCGTGCCACCAAATCGCTCCCAGCGACCCAAGCCAAATGGTCAACAGAGCTGCGAGAGTTGCCTCTGCCACGGGAACTTGCTCCCAGGCATGCCAGATTGTGCCGACACAACCGATCAAAATCACAACATCGGCGGCAGTAACCGCGAGAGCAATTGCCAGCTTTGTCCGAGCTCGCATGGAGTCCTCCTCGGAATGCGGTGCAAGCATGGGGCTGATCGAAAACTCGGTCAAATTTGCCGTGTCTGCTTAGCTCCGCTGCCTGACGAGAGAGCGGACGGCCGAAACTCTCGCATTAGGTTCAATTTCCGGGGCACTTGACCGCGCTCTCAACCAGACAGCAAGGTCATGCGGGTCGAATCGAACTGAACTTGCTATCCGTAGGGATGGAATCTCGCCATTGGCAGCCATCTTGTAGATCTGTTTCACCGAAACGGCCAGGATGGGCGCGACATCGTCGGCTTTGAGCGCGCCTTTCTTTTCCTCAAGGATCTGATCGATCAGCATCAATTCCTCCTTTCTGCCGAGCCCCTGTCATGAAGGAACGGCGGACTGACCATGAAGCCAAAGGACATTTCGGTCAAGTCAGGGAAGTTAAGAAGGAAGAAAAAAGAAGAGCGCCGGAGTAACACGTCGGCGCTCTAGGAGTTCTGCTGAATGGAATTGCAGGTTTGGTTTAAGCTGCTTCGTCTTCTTCAATCTTCTTACGACTATCGAATGTCGGGCCGACAAAGCTCGAATTTACCAAATGCATGACCTCGCTCTTCCGGGCAGGCTTAAGATAACGGAGAATGCTTTCCAGAGTTGTCTGGCCCATCCACGACATCACGGTTTTTAAGTCCGCACCTGCGCGAAGATGAGTCGTTGCAAATGTCGCTCTGAACTTGTGGAGCCAATAGTCGTCACGATTCAGACCCGCCTTCTTGGCATTTCGCTTCAGCGCGCGGATCATATGCGTATCGGGCTTCCCACTCTTGGTGCTGAAGACGAGTGCAGTTTCAACCGCCCGCTTTGGAGGAAGAGACTTCCTATAGATCTCAAGGGCCTTGAACAGCACGCTAGGTGCGGGAACCTCACGTTCTTTGTATGCCTTTGGCGTCCAGTCGAATTGGGGCTTCCACTTCATCTCGACAATGTTCGATCTGAAGCGAATGTTCTCCCATGTGACATACATTGCTTCTTGCTCTCGGAACCCCGTCATCAGAAGGAACTCATAGAGCATTCGGTGATACAAGGAACAGACGGAATAGAGATCGATTAGCTGGTTGTCCTCATAGATTTCGACCTCGGTTTCCACGAAGCGTGGCTTGTCGTTCTTGCCGATGAGCTTGTGGACACCTTGGCTTTCAAGAAAAGTCAGAACGCTGGCGAATCGGTTGTGAACTGTTCGCGGTGACAGCTTTTTCTTATCGCGGAGAAATACAGCAAAACGAAGCAGGTCGATCCGTTGCAGTTCGTCCGCGCATTTCTTGTCGCAGGACTGCAGGAAGTAAGTGAAGGCAATTTTGTATCCTCGCCATGTTTTGTCTTTTCGCGAGAGCTTGATTTCATCGAGAAAATCCATCATCGCCGTGCGGAGCTGTGCACGGCTCGGCTCGTCTTTGGGAACTGTTACTTCCAACCCCTCTGCACGCGCCTCGAGTTCCTTGAGCTTCCGAATTCGGCTGTTGAACGCGACCGTTGCGTCTTTGCCAACCGAAGTGCGCTTTCGACGCCCACGATCAAACCACTCGAGGTAATAGGAGCCTTCCGGATGCCTTTCCTGATTGCCCTTGTAAATGATCCAATCGGCTTTGATTCGACCGCTGCTGTTGGTCACCACGGAGCAGTAGCGATCTGCCCCATCCGCTGTTATGATCCGCTTAACGAGAGTCACTTCCATGGTCTTCTCCTGGCTTGAACTGCACCAGGGTATGTACCACCCCTCGAAAACTCGGTCTAATCCGTTGATGATAAAAGGCCTTCAGGAATTGGGGTGCATCCTTCGAATCCCTCCGCCCCGACCATCTAACCTCTTTCCCATCAATACTTTTGACCGAGTATGGGAGGGGTGATACGAAAAGTGATACGAACTTTGCCGTGGGAAGGTCCCATGCAGGTGAATATCACGAAACGTATCGACACCCCGGAGGGCAAACGCTACTGCCCTGTCGTTGTCGGTCCCAACGGCCGCATCAAGCCCGATTCAGTGATGGTCGATGGACGCCAGGAAAAGCATCCCGAGGGCGCCTACTACCTCGATTGGACCGAAGACGGAAAGCGCACGCGTGTTTCGGTTGGTACTGACGCAACCGCTGCTTACAACTGCCGCGTTCGCAAGCAAAGAGAACTGGATGCGCTCGCATCAGGCCTCATCGTTTCGAATCCCATTGAAGACGACTCTCGTCTACGAATCAGTTCTGCAGCAGACGATTTCCTTGAAGAGATGCAGCTTAGCCGGCAGAGAAAAACCTGGATGGGATATATCGTCTCTCTGCGGTACTTTCAGGAATCCTGTGGGAAGAGGTTTCTGGACGAGGTTGAACGGAAAGATCTCCTCCGCCTGGCAGCCTTCCTCCGCGACACGAAGAAGCTTTCGCCGCGCACAGTGCATAACAAGTTCGCGGACGTGCTCACCTTCCTACAGGCCCAAGGCGTGCCGAAGCTGATTGGCAAGAATGACCATCCTCGCTTTATCGAGCAGGAAGTCTCGATCTACGAAGAGGAAGATCTGTCGAAGCTCCATGCGGTTTGCTCACCGTACCACAGCACGCTCTATGACTTCCTCCTGATGAGCGGCTTTCGCGAGCAGGAAGCAATGCACGTCACCTGGAACACGTCCGCTTCAACGCCAACATCGTCGAGATGCGCTGGAAGCCACAATTCAACTGGACACCGAAGGCCTACAAGGAACGTGAAGTTCCTGTGCCGGACGAACTGCTCGCGCTACTTGAAACTCATCGCAAGTCCTTGCCGGCATCACGCGCATCGGCTCATTCGTTGGTCTTCAGCACTGCAAACAACTCACGCGACAAACACATGCTGCGTGCTCTCAAGCGCAACGCCGGAAAGGCTAAGTTGAATCCCGCTGAGTTCTGGCTCCACAAGTTCCGGGCGACCTTTGCCACTACTCACCTTCAAGCAGGCATCGACCTCAGAACGGTGATGACGTGGATGGGACAGACTAATCTGGAGAGCATCATTCGTTATCTAAAACCTGCCAGAAACCAGGCCATGATTGAGAAGGTTAATGTAAGTTTTGCTAATCATAAGGCTATGCGGCCGCGCCAGCTGTCCGTTGAGCCAGGACGAATTGGTTCTGTTCAGAAGGAGAAAAGGCAAGACAATACCAAAAGCATGATTGCAGCGCCGTCATTGGAAATTCCGGCGCAAGTTCTATTGCTATGAGGTAGTCTTACGTGACTTGCTTGTCAAGGCACTGAGAGACAGTCTCTCCCTCTTTATGATCGTGACATGCTCGAGATCTACTAAATGCCTTCTAGGCCTCTTCGGAGCAGGAAACGCACGTGCATAGACTGAAGCGAGTTCTACCTGCCGCTTCTTTAGGCTCGGATAACTCTCCAGGATCTCGTCCATCGGAACTCCCGCATCAAACATGCCCGCGACATCATGAACCGGAACCCGGGTACCTTTAATCACCGGAGTTCCGCTCAGAATCCCAGGATCCTCAATCACCATTTCGCGAGCTTCCTCTAATGGATCCATACACGCTCACTCCCTTGAAAGAAGATTGTAGATCAAGAGATCGCAGATACATCCGGTTCGATTTTGACTCTCATGCCATTACGGCTTGGCTGAAGAGCCAAGCCGTAATGCGCAAATAGCATGCGTTTCAGATATCGGTGAGCGTGCAATCAGATCACATCACGACACGTAGGTTCCTTTGCGCTTCTCGATCGCTTTCATGAGATCGTTGTAGCGATCCAGCGCGTCTTTAGGAGAGATGGTCTTGATGCCCTTGTCCCCGGATTCAACAATCCACCCATTGGGGTAGTGAAACCATGCAGCGATCTTCCATGTGTCAGCAACTGGACCAAAGACAGCAAGAACCTCCCCAATCAAGGGCAATGGATGATAGGCAGCATCAAATTCATAACAGGGAAAATACTCTTCCCCCTCATACGTGACACTGAAGATTCTGCCCTGCCGTTTCCAGTCGCTTGCGGGAAGCCTCTGGTCTGGGGGAGGCTCCGCCTGTAGACGATTAAGCATCTCAGCCGTGAGCCATTCCTCCTCTTTGAAGATCTCTTGGATAGTCTGCAATCGTTGCAGGCGTTCCTCTATCGATCCGTGGTCGGATTCGATGTCGGCTTTATGCGTAGACATAGACCAAGACTACCCGTTGCGCTCTCATCGGCAAAAACGAGTTTCCTCCCTCAATAGAGAATCCCTGCGGGCGTCGAAGCACATTCCTTTGGCGTCTTTCTCGTCTCATCTGCCGCTCGCTATACCCCAATTTGACCGAATTTCCATTCCGTGCCAGGTTCTCCAAACTCTCACTTCCCGTGAGGACAATGGAGGAAGAATGATTCTGGCTGAAATCGTCGAAGGCAAGAAAGAAGCTCTCCGCGTCGCGGAGGTCGCTCGAATCCTGGATGTCTCGATCAAGAAAATCTATAGGATGGCGGCAAAAGGGCAAATCCCCCACCTCAAGATATCCAGTTCGATCCGGTTTGACCCTCACGATATTGCCGCATGGCTGAGAAGCCAATCCAGTTTGGGGCAGATCGGCAATTCACTGCCGGGCCGCACCTATCTAAAAAGAGGCAACGATCGATAGCTCCATCATGTGCAAACGCATCTGATCGAATTTTGCCCTGCAAACGGTTCAAAATGAACAGCAATTGTCACAAATAGAATCGCTCTTGCGCCTTATTCAGCTTGCCGATGTGTATTGAAAATAGGGCAAACAATGAAAATTTGACCGAGTTTTGGATCTGCGGCAAGATCGGCGCCATGAAAATTACTTCGCGTCAATACATCGCTGGTTATCCCGCCCTGCAGATACAGAAATTCATCCGCAGATACCGTTTCAAGTACATAGACCGGTCAGAGGTCAGGAAATACTTCAATCTCAGCCCTCGCAAAGCGACCGCGTTTCTCGATGAAATGGCAAACCTCGGCTACCTAACGCTTTTTTCATCTAAGCCAAATGGGAAGTCTGAGTTTGAGGTAAATACGCATGGACAAGCATTAGCCGATGCATGTACCGCTAAACCGATCACGCGCGAGGAAGCCGATCGCATTCTCGATGAATTCATGAATGGAGTTCACGAGGTCAACGCCGACGACGAATATGCTTTCAAAGTAACTTGCGTGGCTGTGTTTGGCAGCATGCTCACAAAAGACAAAGATCTCATCGATGAAGTAGAGGTTGCTATCCAGGTCGCACCAGCGACATCGGATTTTCAAAAATTTAAGTTGTTGTCCTGGTTTCGACGTCACGTATCAGGACGGAGATTTGAAACAGAACACTCGTGGACGTATTGGCCAAAGATTGAGATTTTCCTCGAGCTGAGATGTGGCTTAGAAAACCTCAGTTTGCACGAATTCCGAGAATTGCATGAACGGAAAGATACTCCGTATAGGATTCTCTACGGAGATCCCAAAGAAATGAGGAAGGAGCCGAAATAATTCTGGGCACATCGCTAGATCAACCAACCAGCTTTCTAGAACGGAACAGGCCACATTGCCAGTCTTAGAGCGTGGCCCTGAAAAGGCCGGCGTCGGCGGTTCGATCCCACCACCGTTACACACCTCTAAAGATTCCGATTTCCGGTCTTGTTCTTCGGCCAGCCGCATGAACCCGAGATTTCATGCGCGCCGGCGAGCTACTTCAAAGAAAATGTCCCGTATAGCATTCGCGCCAAGACAATACCCCCTGCAACAGCGATGAGAACGCTCAGAAGCGTTCCGATCAAAAAATATTCGGCAAATCGTGCGTCTTTCAGTTCTGGGAACCGGGCGATGGACTTGCCCGTCAGAATCAGCCCCACCATCGCGGGAGACTGGGCTGCGATCGCGGTGATGATCAAAAAGCGTTCGATCCAGCCTATATACATTCCGGCATTTTTGAGTTGCTCTGGAGTTTCGGTTCCCGTGGCACCGTCGAGATTCGAGGACAAGCCCTTGGTGAAGTAGCGAATCAGGTGCCCACCGGCAAACATCACTGCGGAGTAGATCGTGATTGCCACCAGCAGATGAAATCGGGTCTTGGGGGCCATAGTCGGCCACCAACTGAAAAGCCATGCTGCGTGGAGCCGGGCGAGGATCACGGTAGTCACAGCAACTGTAAGCAGATGCAGGAGCTGGTCAATAACGAAAAGAGCCGTATTGTCATAGCTCTTCCGACGAGCGGTGATAATCCCCTTGCCGGTGTCGATCACAAAGTGAATCGACAGATAGCTGACGATTACTAGCTGGTTGAACCAAGAGAAGAACGAAACATTCGCGAATAGCAGCAGAGAACACCATGCAGCAGCATAGTGAATTGCTATGTGGACGAGCCGAGCCCAAGTTCCCTTTCCTTTGTTGAGTGCGATCCAATTCGATTGCAGCGGAAAGTCCGCCAGCAGATGTGCGAGCAGAAGGGTCAGGAGTGTGGTGAGCGCGGGATGCACGATAATGTTCATATTCGTGGATTTGTACTTATTCGTGCAATTGGAAAGTTTTCTTGAACAAAGCGCCCATCGTGTCTGCTGTTTCGATCATGTGCCAGTAATGTGCCCGTTTGAGCGTTCTTGAAACAGTGGAAACGCCGACACCAAGCTTCTGGGCTGCCTCCTCCTGCCCAGAACTAGCGATCAGGGTATTTATCGTCTCCCACTGCTTTGCAGTTGTGCCTTCGATAAGGGTGTCGTGCAGGTGGTAGACCGTATTTGCGACGGAATCAAACTCTTCTACACCGGATTCAAAGCCGCTCAGGATGCGGAACTTCGGAGAGTTCTTGCTTAGGCGTTCGACAGCCAGCCGGGCTCTTTCAAACGCCTGCCCGCCAGCAAATCTGTTTATTGGAGTCTTACGAGCCTCGCTGACAAGACCTACTCCCACGGCAATCCATAAATGACTGGGATAGAAAAAGCGGCGGAGATCCAGCATGACGCGGGGTGTGTGCTCCGGTTCGGTCAAAATAGTTTGGAATTCGTCCCAAGCGGTGACCGCGTATCTGGACACAATCAGTTTCTCGCGAAGGTGTAAATCAGATATCTGTTTTAGCGTTTTATCTCTCTTGAGGCGAAACGATTCAACCTTGCGCGAACCGACGATGTCGGCTGTAATCACAGAGAATCGCTCCTGTTTCGGCATCTCGACCTCACTATTGTACGTTTTTGTGCAATATTAGATTTTTGTACGAATTGAAGTCAGATGTCAATCTTTTGGGTCTTCCAATTGGAAACTGCCTTCTAGAAGGCCAATCAGGATGCGAAATTGCCTTTGCTGACGATGCGAGCAAGCTACCGACGATATCTGACTCTGCAAGTGGTATAGACATCACACGGAGTGGTCCGCCATCTATCTGAGCCGCTCCCCAACTCTCAATGTCTAGCCTTAGGTGAAATAGCGGAATCGTGCGTTGACTTTCTTGTTAGCTGGTACGTGCTTCAAGATGTCACCGACGCGGCGCGCGGCACGAACCGTGATCGGATCACCAGAATCGAATTGTGTGTTGTTGAAGTTGAGCTTGGAAAGGCCCACAAGTTCGCGTGCAAGCTCGGCCGAGCTGGTTTCTCCGTCTTCCCTGATGAACTCGATAGCGCGAGGAATGTAGGCCCCTGGGTAGACTTGGAAATATGGCACCGTGCCTTTCAGGTAGACGATACCTGAAGCATCATCAAAGAGAAGTGAGGTGCCGCGAATCATTGGAGACTGGCCTGCCCTCAATAGCCGAACCCCCGATCTTCGAACGGTCACCAGGTCGAGAACTTCGAGCTTCTCATTGTCGGCAGCTCGGCGAAAACCTGCCTTTTCCTCTGCGTTGAAAGAAGAGGTTTTGTGCATTACGAGGCGCGCAGGCATATTTTTATGTTCACGCCGATATGTGGCCAATCCATTGGCTAGAAGCGCAAAAGCATCATCCTCTGAAAGATGCGGACTTCGGTCGTCCTTGTCGTAGCTAGCACTTCCTCCTTGAACGATTAAGCCCTCCCCGCGTTCATCAAAAACTTGAGCAACGCTGGTCATGAGCTTGTCTCCGTCCACGCTCTTGAAGAAGCTCACTCCAACGTAACAAGTAGTCAGGAGCGCTGGCTGTCTCGCTAATCGCCACGGAACACCGCCCGCTTTGTAATACAGGGCAGTATGGAAGTTCCAAGCTGTAGTCGCTTTGTCTTGTATGCGCCTGCCTTTGACTCGACCGGCAGTCGGACTACCGTACGTGTCCGGCCTCAGCAATTGGCACGGGAGTTGAAGATCAATAGCCTGCGCTTTGAAGAGATCATGGAAATTCAGGACAGACGGCGGTGCTACTTCCTGCTCAGGAGCGGGTTGTTGCAGTTCGTCAATTGGTGGGTCTATTCCAATTCCCTGGGAGACATCCCCGAGAGCAAAGACTTCTGGCGGCGGAGCTACCACGAGAACGTGAAGTCCGCTCTTACTTGCAAGGTCTCTCGCGTGATCCATAAATACTTCCACCAGATGCGGAAGCGGATTTCCGTTGCGCAGAGCGGCTGTCAGTTCGTGACGGGTTATAGTCCGAGTGAGGGTGTCGGACAGTTCCAAGGAAGTCCCGAAAACCTGTTGAGTCATGCCAGGAAATGCTGGCCGAAGAGCTTTCAGCTTCTGCTCGTCGGACGGAACACCGTCTTTGCAGCGCTCCAGCCAGTCCCGCACGCCGTCTACTGTGGCTGTTGTTCCAATCATTCCGATACGGATAGGCGTTGGTACGGAGGCACTACCCTTGTCGAATGCACCAAACGTCGACAGTCCTGCCCGGATGTCGACATGAAGATCATTCTGAAAGAAGGCTAGTTGCGGTTCTTCGACGATCTGCAGCTTCATTCTTCGATCCCTTTTTCCTGAGGTGGTGTCTGCGCAGGAGCGTCCAAAGCTGTGAGCGCTCCCTCATACACTTCCGAAAGAAATGGAATGGATACGAGCGGAGCGAATTCTAGGAGGCGCGCAGAGTCTGCGCGTTTCCATGGCGCACGGAGTACCGCTTGCCAGAGAAGTAATTGACTTAGTACCGAACGGTTCCGCTCGAAGCGCTTGATTCCTGAGAGAAGAGACTCGTGATATCGGCTCAGGCTTTTGCCGTCGTAGGTGAAGCGGTAGGTTGGAGTGATTTCTAAATACCAATTACCACCTAAGAGCCGGAATCGGCCTTGAAATGCGCTGTGGCGCTGATAATGGTATGCCTTTCCATTCTTCGCGGTTCGATCATAATGCGCGACTACGGTAACAGTGCTTCGTACGCGAAGATTTTGATACTTGAGGCTTCGCTCCGGCTCATCAGGCCAGCCCAGGAAGGCATAAACATCCTGATCCTTGAAGTAACGCACGCCTTGCGCTCCCAAATCATCGCTCAGTGCGCCATTTAGGAGTTGTACGAACAGACGACGCCAGTTGGGATCACTAGAGAAAGCCCAGTCCCTCGTTTCGAGTTGTTCCAAGCCACCTGTATCGATAACATTTCGCAGACGCGAACGCTCTGGATCAACGAGGCTATAAAACATCTTTTCTTGAACGGTCCAAGCATTGGAAATGTATTCTCTAGGTTTCGTAGTTGCATCCTGATTGAGCTGAGTCCATAGACTGCTGCGATTATTACCGTGGGCAGGCGCGACATAGAGTGTCTCAGGGAAATGTCGTAAATGAATCAGATTTGCGAAGCTCTCTTCAAGACTGTCTTCGCGAACATCGGCATTCTGATTGTCTGAGATGTTGATTGATGGTTCAGCACTCGGGTCAGTAGTGGATGTTTTTGCCGGTACCGGTTGCGTTTTGAGGTACGCGGCCGCAAAAGCAGCCGCTGAGGCACAAGCGTACTTGGTCCATGCATCCTGTCGCTTCAGACCAACAATGTCGCTCAAAGCGCGTATAGAGAGCATCGGCGTCTTATCGCGGGTCGCTCGATGGACGCCAGCGGACTCCATTTCCACAGCAATGATGCCGCGCGCGCTAGTGATCCATGGGAGGAGTAACTCTGGATCTTTCACAAGACGATCACTAGCCGCAATCGCGCCTGCTAAGAAATGTGGTGGCCGTGATGGTATGCCCTTTTCAAAGTGAGCTCTTAGGCTTTCGCGAACACTCTTCTGCCAAGGTCTCGATCCATAGAGCTTTCCCGGAGCGAAACTTACTGGGGGTCTCGGGGGTAGGTCGGCCCACCATTCGCCAAGCTCATCCTCCCGTGCACTCAAATTGGCCACTCCTGTAGCGATCTGCTTACTGATCGGACCACCACCTACGTTGTAGGTAGTCTCGTCTTGGAACTTGCGAGCTTCAAGACTAAAGTCCAATATGCGTGTCGAGAGGACAACGTCACCAAGACTTATATCTTCTGAAGGGAGACCGCCTGCGATACCAACAATCAGTAGTAGAGAGGGTTGCAGATCGTCTATAAGGTCTCGCGCGGCTTCCTGAGCTTCTCCGTTCCCTTGTTCAATCTGCCTGAGCACCGCGATGGTGTATTGATGACCCTCACCAGCGTCAGCGGTTCGCAGCGTGTATTCCCGGTGTCGTCCCCTGTAAATCGTATGACCGCGAGGAAACGCATTTAGAACAGCGCGGAACTCATCATCTCGGATTGTCAGGATTCCCACATCGACCAGCGGCTGTGTCTTCAACGGTTGTGTCCACCTTCTATTTTTGTGGATGTTTTCGCTTCTACCATGTTACCGACGCTCTTATTTGCATTCCCACAGGTCGAGGCGGAATCCGATATGGAAAGGCGTTTCGAAGCCCGCTTCTGAAGAACTGCTGGAAGGTCTGTTAAATGTTGCAAGAGGGCTGTATTCATGCGTTCTCCCATCTTCGCGATACTGAGAATGTGATGGCAGGCCTTTTCAGTAACCACTACATCGCAGTAAGGTGTCGCAAGCGCCAAGGCGTCAATATCGTAGATATCGTTGACGGCCCACGTCCGCTGTCCGTTTCGATGCCATGCTGCCTTCAGCACGATAGCGACGTCGGTGCTTGGCATAGATCGAACCAGTCTCCTGCCTGATTCCGGATTCTTAACTAGGTCCGGAAGGACGAGGCCTCTCTCTTCGAGCGCCCTGGGAAGGATGTTCTGAAACTCAATGATAAGTTCACGTGCGGATACAAAATCGTCCAATCGCCCGCGCCTGGACTTTGGATCAGAATCGAGTCTCTGCTTGAAGTCGAGCTCTTGTTGGACTCGGCCGTCGGTCACAGCAGTTGGCCCTTCAGGTTTATATCCAAGGGTACGCAGTTCAGCCCCATCCTCTGAGTTGACCGGCCCTCGCAAGATGGATCGTTCCATTCTCAAGATGGAATCTTTCATGAACATGTCAAAGGCTGCGGAGCCGTAGCGTTGTCGAAAGCTCTCTGTTTCATCCCCAGAGGGCCCCATGATCGAGAACCCACTCTGCACACCAAATGCATGACGGATACCGCGGCCGACTAAAGGCACCTTTGGAAGCGGATTCGGAAGCTTCGCAATTGGATCTAGGACTGCTGAAAGCTCCAGTTCCATCACTACGACTCGGCTCACAAGCGTATTGAAATCGGTGAGTTCTTCAATTACCTCCGCGAGCCGTCGTCGTTGTTCGGGATCTTTTATCTTTTGCACTTCCGCATAGATAGTTCCTGAAAGGACAAATATGGCGTTTCCAGCGGAACGTGCAGCACGGCATGCTTCGAGCACAACGTTATGCTTTGCTCCTTGCCGATGACCTGTCAGGGCCTGCGGCAATCCGATCCAGTGGTTCAGGTCGAGGTAAACGACAAGCTGCTCTGCCGGAGGGAGATCCAACAAGCGTGGCCAAACCAGAGAAGGCGCCGTGTCATACATGTCGTGAAGAAACTCCTATGAGACGGGGCTCACGCAAAAGCATCCGGTGGGTGGAGGAAAACCGTTCTGTCGAACCTCTCGATAAGCCTCAAAGTAGTTTCGCGGAAGAGTTTGCGCACCAACTCTCTTCGCAAGAAGCTTTACTTGTATGCCCTCTGCCTCCAGGCGCCGGCGAAAGGTCCATCTGTGGGCATCACCGCAGACAAAAAGCACATCGTGCTTAAGTCCGTCTCCCAAACAATCAATCCAAAACTTCTCGCGGACCGGCCACCGATGAGCAATCTCGTGACGATACGCGAGATCTACTGTCGGGACCCGCGCCTCCCATTCGGATGGAGGACATGGCCCCAAGAACGGAAGCGATTCTTCTATCTGAAGCTGGTCCTTCTCGTCCCAAGTAGGTTCGCAGAATTTATGGGTGATTCCGCTCTCACAAGCTGCTTCCTGTACTACCGACTGTCGCTGCGTGTTGCGTAGGATCGTTGTATTCGCTTCCTCAGCAATCAGCTCCGGTTTATAGCGCACAGCGGCTGCCAAAACGAGTTTCTTGAATTCAGCGTGCGCCTGATTTTCGGGGTCGGTTAAAGAGCTCCCGTTTCGGTACGTCTGAGCCTTACCGTGATCACAGCCGATAAGATATACCACCGTTCTACTGCTCCTCTAGCGTGACTTTCGTTTCGGTCCGAACATGTGGCGGAACTTATCTGGACCGCCATCGTCCCTAGATCTGACGCGTGCTGCGACGACGTGGTCATTGGGTCTGAGATCGTGTGCTTTCTCACCCGCCGCGAGTTGCGTGTCTCCTCTCGCGATAACGCGCTTGTTCTGAATCGCCGCGAATGTTCCACCCTCTTCTGGTTCAACGATGACGTTTGGCATTTACTTCCTCTTTCTGTTGCAGTTTTGGGTACTGTCTGAACCTGTCAAGCCGCAGCGAAACTCCGAATATCCTCCCCAGAAGCAGGCCGGGGCTTTGGCTTGTCGTAGAGCCTCTTCAGTGTTCCATGGCCGATCTGAGCTGCAATTTCAGCGACCGTATCGGCGTGACAACGCTTGTATTTCTTGTGGCTTCCGCAAGGACACAGTTCATTCCGCCCAGGATGAACTCGTCCGAGGATGACAGAAAACAGCGAGTCAAAGTGTGATTGGTTACCGTCGAGTCGAGTAAGCATAAACTCTTCATAACCATCGGCCCCGTGCTTATACTGACCACCAGGCCAAACCCCTGTTACATCAAAAACCATCTGCCGCTCCAGAAAGACCATCACCTCGTCCAGAAAGCGAACCAGGCGGTTCGGGTCGTTCTTGTCCCAAGGCGAGCAGGGCGGGAGCCAAAGGCAGAATTGGCCATTCCTAATAATGTGTCGGTCTACCAACGCCGGGAATCGGCTAGCTGAGTCGAAGGCAACAGGCTCTGAGTCCGGATAGTCGTGAGGAAACTCAACACGAATGGCGATTGAGGTGGTGACGCCGCAGTCGGTCTGTAGAACGAAGTCGCCCTCAAGGTTCATCTTGTCGGCATCAGCATCCAGCCGAAAGCGCAGCAGAGGGTAGAGCTCCTTCACAAGAGCTTCTTCGGCACGCAGGACACAGCCGTCCGCGCGCTCGAACCATGCCTTCGGCTTACTCCGCGAACGACTTCGATGGTACAAACGAACGGCTCCCCGCAGTCGCTTGACTGCCAACATAAGCACCCTGAGCACCAGACGTGACATAAACGGCCTGCTTGAACATGGACGCCTTGCGTGCGCGCTCGACCTTATCCTGCGTCAGATTGGTCGCGATATAAAGCGCGCGGTCTTTATTCCAGACGAACAACTTCTGGAGGTCTTCATCTAAGTGAGCGTGAATCTCTGCCGGGATGGCGATCTGTCCGCCGGCGGAGCCCTCCTGGTAGGTCGCAGCATCTTCCACAGAATCGCCGATGCAGATGCGGTCGCGGTTGCCGTGCGTGCCCAGTTTTGAGACGAGGGTCACTCCCACCGACGATCCCACCGCCATGCCTAGTTCCGACGCCTCTGGTAACACCTTCTTGACGACGAGCTCCATCGCAGACTGCAAGGCCACGGCTGTATCCACAGCGCGAGCGGCGATGCGCTTCTCATCGCCCTGCGGCAGATGAAAGAGCGCCTGCACGCGGTCGCCTTGAAACTGAACCCGGATGCCGCCGAAATCGTGCTTGACGATGGACGCCATCTCCTTGCGAATCGCATGCAGCACTCGCAGTGCCGCCTTGGCGTTGTTCTCCTCTGCGGCCTTGTCGATATATGCCGTGAAGCCAGACACATCGCCGAAAACCGATGCCGCCAAGACACGCTTGTTGTTCCGGATGCCGAGGCTGTCCATATCGATCAATACTTCCGCGTCGCTATATTCGATCTTGTTCAGAGGAAAGTTGGCCTTGTCGTCCTTGATCCGCTGAAGTGAAGCTGCGCGATCCCAGCTGACCCCATAGGCCTGGAGCAGGGCGTCGAGGTCTTCCAGCGAGATAGACCCCATGTCGTAGACGGTGATGCCCAGGCGGTCATCTTCAAGCGCGACGAAGTAGTCCTGCAGGCTTTCCGGCAAGGCATCGTAAACATCTGTCGTGATCCGCAAGGTGTCGGTGCCTGTCATAATCTTTGCCGCGTAATTCGCCGGCGCGCCGAGGAACAGCAGTTCACGGTCACCCCGGTGGCCATTCTTCGTGCCGATCGCGTTTCCTAGCGCGGCGCCACCAGAGACGGAGAGATTCGGCAGTTTGGGAAACTCTGGGTTGAAGATGCAGCAAACAAAGTACCGAACGACCGCCTGCAGCAGAACGGCGCGGGCCGCAATCTCTTCGCTGTCGTCAATGGGGCGGAAGAACAGAGCATGGAGCTTTGCGCCCTGGAAATGAATCCGCACTCCGTCGAAGATCTCTTCCTCTACGATGCGGGCTACTTCCCGCTCGTAGATGTGCAGCGCCTGAATGACGCGGCGATAGTCTTCACCTTCTGCAGTCATGGTGGCGAGATCGGCAAAGTTAGGAATGTCCAGATAAACGTGCGCGCCGTAGATGTCACGGCAGCAGGTTTCTGATAGCAAGTTATGGAGGTCTGCATCGCGGACTAACTTTTCGACCTCGATCTCACCCATATTCTGCAGATGCGTCTCGACGCGTTCCAAACTCGTGTTGTAATCCCAGCTCATATCAATCTCCTTGCTGCTATCGCTCTATTGCGGGTCCTCGTTCCTAATCGTGTACAAACAAACGTCTCCAATCCCCTTAAGCGAAACGCCAGAGTGGGCGGTCAGCTCGGCGGCCTCCGTGGGACTCAGCTGAGCATGAGCATCCTCTGCAATCACGATGGAGGCACTCAGCTCTTTGCATGCACTTTCGCAACGTGCAGCCAAGTTGACAGTCGGACCGAGAACGGTGAACTGCCTCTTCAGATCGTTGCCGACGTTCCCGCAGAAGATTGAACCCGCGCTCAAACCGACTCCGATGCGGACAGGCTTACCGCCTATGGTCTTGGTTCCAGCACGAGCGACCATCCGCTTGGCGCAGGCGAATGCTTCAGACATCTGGCGTGGGGATTCGAATGGGAACCCCCACACACCCATGACAGCATCACCGATGAACTTGTCCACAAAGGCGTGATGCGCGTGCAGAATGGAGACCATCTCGTCGAGGTAGTCACCGAGCTGCTGCGCGAGTTCCATGGGCGGCAGCCCGAGACTTGTCTCGGTAAATCCACGAACGTCAGCGAACAGCACAACGCCGTTGATCAGGCGGGGCCTGCCATAGTCATCCCCCTGCGCCAGCAGCCTGGAAGTGATGTCTGGCGCCAGATGAGAGCTAAATGCGGCCATCAGGCGGTTCTCGTTCCGATAGCGAAATCCGCGCTCTGAGGTAGCCTCGGCCAGCTTGGCAGAAACGATTTTTAGCAGGTTCTGTGTGAAGCGAGGGCTGACATCCAACAGCCGGATGACCTCGGCGTGCGGAATGCGAAGAACCTTCACAGTACCTCGTGCGACCGCGTCGGCTGTTCTGCAGGAGCCAGAGTTCAGGTAGCCCTGTTCGCCTAATACATCTGGTGCCCGCCGGCTCACCAAAAAGGAATCCTCGGAGAGGATCGCCACTTCTCCGTGAAGGATGACAATCATGCAGTCGGCCGGAGCGCCCTTGATACAGATGGCCTCCCCATCGCGGTAGAAATGCAGCCACTCCTGCAGATCTGCTGTAACCGCAAGATCCTCTATTCCCGCGAAGAGCGGAATGTTTGAGAGATCGATTTGTGTCTGCTGCGGGGAGGGCATCGGCTACTCCTAGTCGCGCATAATCCAAATCTGGGTGGTTCGCTATGCAGTATATCATATGGTTCATTTGCCAAAAAGTTCGCAGCAAGCTGCGAACGTATCATTGACACGTAATCGTAGTGAACGTTAGGGTGAAGCTAATGAATTTACCGGTTACTGTGGTCTGGTGCCTATGCCTACGGTAGGAGAGCGTATCCGCGACATCCGCCTCGACCTCGACCTGAACCAGGATCAGCTGGCGGAACAGGCGGGGCTAAGCAAGGGCTTTCTCAGCGACGTTGAGAACAACAAACGGAACATCGGCTCCGAGAACCTCCTCAAAATCGCAAATGTATTGGGTGCTTCGGTCGACTATCTGCTTCGGGGCGAAACCTCGGAAATGGTCACAGCCCAACCGACCATAATTCCCCCTGAACTATCCCAAGCTGCTGAGGAGCTCGAACTGTCCTATGCAGCCACGGTTGAACTCCTTGAGGCGCATCGTTCAGTGATCGCGCGGCGGAGCAACAAAGGGCTGCGGACGTTTTCCGTCGACGATTGGAAAAAGCTTCACGATGCCATCAAGAAGGTATTCGGCTGATGTCGCCCACCAGCCTCAAACGAAGTCACAAGATTCATTCCCTGGCCTCCGATCTTGGGATCAGGACCTCTACAGATCCTGTGCGTGACATCGTTCGTTTTTGTGAAAAGCGCGTAGCGCGATTCCTTAAAGATTTTCCAGACTGCAAGACTCTCTCTCAACTCCTGGATATCAGCGCCTCCAAGCTGGGTACTAAGTTCGAGGAGATACATTCTGACGATCAGCTGAACGACGTGCGCACTCGATACCTGCAGTGTGGAGAAAGATCCTTCGCCAGCCTGCATGAAGAGCTGGCGCCCGATGTCTTCGGTATCACATTCAAGCGGCTTAGCCGAAAACCATGGGAGCTACCCTATGTGTCGGTTATCGATTGTCGCTTGGATAAGAAATATCGCTCTTACTACACCAAGTGGCACGAGCTTGGGCACCTGTTAATTTTGACCGATCAAATGCGTCTGGCATTTCGGCGAACACACTTCGGCCTTGACGATAAAGATCCAGAGGAATCATTGGTTGACGTCATCGCTGGCGCATTCGGATTTCTTCCTGATCTCATCCAACCTGTTGCCAAGGGCCGACCCTCTTTCGAAGGAATCGAAGCAATCCGCATGCAGCTCTGCCCGGAAGCGAGCCAGCAGGCATCGATCATTGGCATTTCCAGAGCATGGCCTACGCCGTGCATTTTGTTGCAGGCTCAGTTGGGCTTGAAGCGTGGAGAGCGGAGAGACATCGCCCAAGGTGATCTAGGTTTCCACGACAGGCCAATAGAAGTTCTAAGGGCTACACAGGTAAGCCCAAACAATGCGGCGCGCGCTTCCAGTCTTGTTATTTTCCCTAATATGCGCGTTCCCGATCGATCGATCATCCATAAAGTTTTCACCGGCAGCGCCGTGGATGGACAAGCAATAGAAGATCTTGCATGGTGGGAATCGAGTGATGGAAGTCGGCTGCCGGCCGCCAAGGTGCTTGTTGAGACTCGCGGAGGTCGTGACGACGTTCGAGCTATCATCACTCCCCAATAGCCGATGTCCGACAACACGACTTTCTCTGCAAGGCCGAATCGGCGCACGAGGCGCATTTGATAGATCTCGATGAATTACGTGATGGTCAGATACGGTTTCACCATCTTGGGCAGACTGATTCCGTTTACACCTTCTACTACGATGAGACAAACAATGTCCGCAAGCTGTATGTGGACGAGGATGGCTTCAATGTCGCTTCGCCAAAGATCTTCATATTAGGAGGCATCGCGCACGAGGGTAAGGTCCGCGCTATTGATATTTCGACCTTGCGACAGGCGATGAACATTCAGAAGAATGTTTGCGAGTTGAAGCTTGCTCATGTCGCGAAAGGCGAGTTTGTTGAATTGTTGAAGTCTGAAAAGCTGGCGATCTTCTTGCGCTGGATTCGAGACGATGGCTTCATCATCCACTATCACGAATTGGATCCCCTTTACTGGTCGGTCGTCGACATCGTCGACTCGATACTTGCGAAAAGCGACCATGCGATGCTGCTTCACTACCATGCACTCCTGAAGAGCGATCTAACAGCAGTCTTCCGAAACAACCTGAGGGCGACCGCCGCCCTATTTCATCAATATGGCTACCCAGGCCTGTCCGCCGAAAACCGAATCCCATTCCTACGCGACCTTCTTGAATTCCTGGAGTGTAGCGAGTCTTGTCTGCCGGAATTCAATTACTTCATGCTTAAAGGTGTTCTGCAGATGGGACGATCACTCGATGAACTGGCTTTCATTGAGGGGAATCCCCGGAACCTGCTCATTGAGAATTTCAGCGCCTTCTATCTAAACCGCATCGCGCTGTTCCGACGTTCTGATCACATACTCGACACGGAGAACTCAGTTCAAGAAGCCTTCAAAAGATCGCCTCTCATGTGTGGAGATAAGCCAGCGACAAATTACCGGTTTGCAGACTCGAAAGACGAAGCGGGCATACAACTCGCCGATGTCCTGGTCGGTGTATTGGGGAAGCTCCACAGCTATCTAACAGAAGCTTCGCGAGAAGAGGTAGCCCAAGCACGCGATGGATTGTCTGGAACTTGCTTAGAAAACGTGAGCCTTCTACGAGACCTCATTTCCTCTTCCCACGACACTAATGTTGCGTTCCTCCATCATGTTGCGAGTGTCCACGATACGGACAAGCTAGACCTATTTCTGCAGTTTTCCGATGGGCGCTACGCAGGTTGACTAATTTTGAGACTTTTTATTTCTATAAGTTACTGATTTAAAAAAGCATGTGCCATCGGGGTGCAATCGGAGGGATGACGCTCCCTGTTTTGGGCGAATATAAAGCGAACATGAAAGCTGCCGTCGCAATCCGATTACAGGTCGAAAATACCTTGATGAAACGCGCATTTGCCCTCGATATCCGTGGCATGAATGCGATCTATGGATGCGCGGAACAACTTGCAATGAAGCTGCGCCAGAGGGTGATGACTGCAGGGTTCATCGTTAAAGTGGCCGTCGCTGAGAATTTTCATGCTGCCGGTTGTCTTTCGTGGGGATGGTCGGGGACGACGGTCGTGCGTCAAGGAGAAGAGGCCTGCACGCTAGCTCCTCTGCCACTGAGCGTATTGCCCCTTGAACCACCTCATATCGAAACCGTCAAGTCATGGGATGTTCGCACATACGGCGAGCTGGCATCGCTCGTTGAATCCGATCTGATCTCACGGCTGGAACAGGGAAGAAGCTCCATGCGCTGGCCTGCGGCACATGACCACATCACATGGAGCCACTCGAAGCGAGCTTTGAAGCGGACCTCGTCGAACGCACGGAACTCGATTTTCTAATCGAGGATCTGCCGGACTTATTGTCACCCTTAAGGCGACAATAAAATCGAGATGCACTACCAATAATAATCAGGCAGCATATTCTCCACCTTCTTTATTATTCTCTTCTTGCGCCCCTTTCATAAGATTCCAGATTTGACTCGCGACTTTAACTGTCTTTGCAATATGGCTCTGTCCGAGCTTGGCGTAACGCTCAGTCATCTTGATATTGGCATGACCGAGGATCTTAGCAAGTTCGTAAAGATCTCCACCATTCATCATGTACCAGGACGCGAAGGTGTGGCGCAGATCATGAAACCGGAAATCGGAGATCTTCGCCCTATCGAGCATCTCAGAGAAGCTCCCATCCAGACGCTGACGCCGGCTCGCCACACCGCCTTTGGGTGGAAAAACTCGGTTTTCACCGATTGATTTGGGATATTGCCGAATCTCTTCTGCAAGCTGAGATGTCATAGGGACATACCGCTCTCTGCCCTTTTTCAGCTTCAACCGAACCTTTATTAATCCTGCGCTATACATCACGTCCGACCAATAGAGCTGATGAATTTCACCTGATCGCATGCCTGTCGATAGGGCAATCAACACGATAAGTCTCATACGGAGGTAGGTCTGATTGAAGTCTTTGCTGCCCTTTCGGAACACTTTTTCATCCAAAGCTATTTTCAACCGACAAAGTTCATCTTCTGAGAGAAATCGCTCCCGTGAATCATCTGGACGGTTTACCTCGATCAAACTAGCCGGATTCTTATCGATCCCGGTCTGTTTAGACCATATTGTCGAAGCCTTCTGCATCATGTGGCGCATAACATTGAAGTGGCGTGCAGCGGTATTATCTGCCAAACCGCGCTTTCCTGTCAGGTTTTCATACCAGCGTTGCACCGCATAGCCATCAACCTCTCGCACGAACATACGACCCAGCTCAGATCTGATACCTTCGACAATGCTCTTTTCGCGGTCTGCTGAAATCTTTTTACGCCCAAAGTGCAGCCAATATTGATCTATCAACTCCGACATCTGATAATTCACTTCCTTCTTGATATCGAGGTGTCGATTTTCGTCCCTAAGTGACAGCTTCTTGCGAAGAATCTTCTTCGCCAATTCACGGCAGCCGTGGACTCGTAGACTCCGCTGGCGACCACCTTCTCGCCAGCGAATTTTGTATAGGCCATCGGACAATTTACTAATACACACGTGTGGTTTCCTTCCAATTAATGGCCCCAATCGTGTTTTGCTCGATGTAACACTTCAGTGCCTTCACATCGAACTGCAACGCATGGCCAATCTTGACGAAGGAGATCTCCCGCAGGCTCTTTTTGTAGATCGTTGAAGCTTTGATTTCCAGATACTGGGCCGTTTCTTCTGCATTGAAAAGCCGTCGACCGACGGGTTCATTTGATGACGTTTGGAGCAATTTCTCTTGCAATTTATTCGTTTTCTTTCTGATAGCCAAGAATGCGCATTCCTTTCGCTGCATGAAGCAGCGTTCTACAGAATACGTAGGGCGCGCTCAGGGACTCCTTGTTAACGAGAATCAAAAAGCACCTCCTAGACGCCTATGCTCAGCTCGGCAATTGGGCCAACAGGAACCTCCCCTGGTGACGGTCGATGTCGACGATGGCACAGAGGAGCGTCCAATCCGGATTTAGAGCTCGTCTAATTCGGATTAGACCGGCTTGTGTGCTTGACTGTCCTTCGGGATTTGCCGGGATATATATGTTATATGATATATTTCTAATGGGTATATCGCATGGAATATATTCAAGATCAGATCCGGCAGGCTCGTGAGGCCAGGAGCCTTACCCAGGGCGACCTGGGTAAGCGTATCGGCCAACCGCAAAGCTCCATCTCCAGAATCGAACGCGGCGGCGATCTGCGTGTGTCTACTTTACTGGAGATGGCGCGTGTTTTAGGTCTCGAGCCCATGCTCATTCCCAAACGTCTTGTGCCAGCCGTGCGAGCACTGATCGAACATGCGGCCGATGGAGGCCATTCAAAAGTGCCTTCCGAAAGCAGCCCATCTCTGGTAGGAGGAGTGCCGGAAGATGCCGACGAAGAAAGCTATTAGCGCCAGTCGGCCTTCCGTCTTGGAGGTGCGTCTCTCGGGGACCGTTGTTGGCACGATTACGAATCTGCCCAACGACCAGAATCTTTTTGTCTTCGATGCGGCTTATATCGCCGACGAGAATCGGCCTGTTCTGAGCTTGAGTTTCTATGACGCATTCCGAGAGCTCCGAACCGACGTTCGGCCAGTGACGCGCCGGCTGCCACCATTCTTTTCCAATCTTCTTCCGGAAGGACAGTTGCGGCAATATATTGCCGAGCATGGCGATGTGAACGCGCAAAGAGAGTTCTTTCTGCTATGGCTTCTCGGCAATGACCTGCCCGGGGCAGTCACTGTTCAAGACATCGAAGGCCGCGCACTTCCGCCAGCCCAGGGCACTCCCACCGAAGCTCGCACAAAGGTCGGCAAGGATGTCCTGCGATTTTCACTCGCCGGCGTCCAGTTGAAGCTCTCGGCTGTCGGCAATCCGAACCGGCAACTCTCTGTCCCTGCTTCTAGGCAAGGCGAACATTGGATAGTAAAACTGCCGTCCGCGGCATATCCAAACCTGCCTGAAAACGAATACTCCATGATGCAGTTCGCTCGCGAAGTAGGTATACAGGTGCCCGAGGTGGGCCTGCTCCCTATGGACCGGATTGATGGCGTTCCAGAACAATGGAGGCAGTTGAAGGGGAGTGCCTATTACATCAGGCGATTTGATCGCGGTGCGAAGGGAAAACGTATCCATATCGAGGATTTCAACCAGATATACGGGCAGTTTCCCGAAGCCAAATATAAGGACTACAGCTACACCAATATGGCTGCCGATCTATGGCGTCTGACGGATGAGACACAGTTCACCGAGTTCGTCAGAAGGCTCATCTTCAATGTAGTCATCGGAAACAATGACATGCACTTGAAGAACTGGTCTCTTATCTACCCTGACGGCCGCACGCCGCAACTCGCTCCAGCCTACGATTTCGTGTCTACCGTGTGCTATATCGCAGATGATCGTCTAGCCTTGTCTATCGCCAAAGAGAAGGCCATCAGCCGATTGGATTGGGCATTGATGGAACGCTTTGCACGAAAAGCACAGGTTCCGAGCAAGCTCGTGCTCGAAACCGCCCGCGAGACCATAGAGAAAATCATGGAACTCTGGCCAAGATTCCAGAAAGAACTTCCGCTGGATCAGAAGACCCGTCGCCTGATAACGGCCCACATGAAATCGGTCCCCCTTGTGGCGCGGTGATTTGGGTACCTCTTTTCGACGAGCGCATTGCTTTGTTATCGCCAGTTGAGATCCAGATCAGGGAGAATAAGCCGATCCCTCAGGACCGATCCTGAGACCTCGCGGGGCTCGGCAGAGGTCTGTGTCACACATCCTAACAAACTGTTTATTCATATAGCTCTGGCACCGGTCGAATTGATTGCAAGGGTGCGGAAGGGTGCGGAGACCACTCAGAGAAAAGAGCGGCGGGCAGACGTGAGCAGAGTCTATTCGTTACCACAAGCCGACACAGCGGTACTTATACTCTCGGTCTGACTGTTGTTCGGCTCAGGCTGGTATGTAGTCGGGGAGATGTTGATAGATTCCGTTCGACGGAAACCTAGAGACGGAAGGCCCTATAATCTCGATATTTCCTTTCGTCTAAGCGATAGTCGACCCGATGCAATCAGCCAAAACTGTTGTCACTCTCGTTCATGGAACTTGGGCTACCAACGCCGCATGGGTAGAGCCGAGTTCAAAACTGTCATCTGAACTCCTGGCGCGGCTTCCCCAACCACTTGTGACGAACGTCTTTCGATGGTCAGGTAAGAACTCCGCGTCTGCTCGGAATTCCGCTGCCGCAAATCTTGCTGAACAATTGCGGAAGCTTATCGATGCTAACCCTGGTGCGCGCCATTATGTTATCGGCCACAGTCACGGTGGAAACGTTGCATTGAAAGCGGTAGGGCCGCTGATCTGTTTGATAGAGTCGGTGTTATTTGTTTGTCGACACCATTCTTTCACGTAGGACCGAGGAACTTCGGAGACAACCGTGAAGTTGCTACGCTGCAACTGGGTGTTGGGCTTGGGGTCGCCGCATTCTGGGTATACTTGTTCTACCTCGCGTTCCACGACATCAATCACTACGGGCCCTTCCCGCTTTATTCAGGAATTCCGTTTTTCCTCTTCGTTGCATACATCCTCGGACGCTGGATCAAACGAGCAGACGCGGTAGCCGACGCATTCACGGTGAATGTCCCTATTGATGCGAATCTATTCATTGTTCGGTCGACAGGGGATGAGGCCGCGATGGCGATATCCGCATTTCAATTCGGAGGGTGGCTTCTGACGACTCTTATGCGCCTATACACGAAGATAGTGTCCGTGATACACGGTCTTGCGGAATCATGCCAACGCTATTTCGTCGGCATTAGGCGGCCCTACGCCAAGATTTTCTGTGCACTGCTCTCAGCTCTGTGCGCCATGTTGCTCATCATATTCCAGCCGCTCGGCCATATCGCCTCGGCGGTACTTGCTATAGCTCTAGTTCTTCCGATGGCGTTTTTTGTCCTCTTCCCGATTTTAAATTTGATGGATGCGGTTCCACTGATTGGTTTTGCGTGCTTGACACCCTTACTGGTCCTGATCATTTTGTTTGCTGCAATACCCCTGGGGCGTGATGCAGCATTGATGGCTGCATTCTATGAGGTGACCGTTGAGTCTGTTCCAGCGGGGGAGTGGATGGTGCATCAGATTGTGGCCAAAGACTCACAACAACTGAAACATAGCTCCACATACGAGGATCAAAACGCATTGACCGCAATTCAACACTGGATTTCTTCGTCCTGTTCAGAAGCGTGGCAGCTCGCAGAGCGCGACTCAGGTGTTGATTCGCTCCAGTGACCGGCATCTACCAGCCCTCAGCAATAATCTGTCGAGGTAAGCCACGGAGCTCTGAAATGCCGAAGACGAAGAAAATCGTCAAAACAATTGAGTCGTACTTCTACAAGAGGCGCGCCCATACAGCAGGTATCCTTAGCGGGCCAAAGCGCGAGACATGGTTCAGTGCCGAATGCTTCGCCGCTTTGGCGGAGAGAAAGATTTCGAAAGAGGGACCGCTCACGTATTGGGGCGAACTGTCTCACGGGACGATTGCGAAAGCGCTCAACGCAAAGCTGGGCAAAGGAAGGCCCTCCAAGATCCCGGATATGGCTGCAATTCTGCCTGCCGACCGGGAACTAGCCGTGGGAACGATTGTCGAAAACAAGCTCATTCGTGCAGATGAGAAGCCTGAGTCCATTCTTAAAGGCCTGAGGACACAAATGGTCAATGCAGAAAGATGTTGGCCTGGCACATCGATCGTTGGGCTGATTTTCATCGCCGGCGTGACTCATGCAAAGGAACCGAAGTACAACAAAGTTCTAAAGGAAGTGGTAGCAGCAGTGGAGGGTGTGTTCGCAGGGGTGCAGAACTTTCGATGGATCAACCACGATAAAGTCCATCGTATATTCGATGAAACCTACACAGAATTCGCTTACCCAGCGATGCATTTTTCACTGGCGCTTTGCGCCATCGAATTGTCGTCTGCACTGTTGCCGCTGGATGACGCAGTTTGCGTGACTAGGAAAGAAAAACAGACTGCCCCATCGGTCCTCCGGAGTCTACGAACTCGCCCGGAGACCCCAAAGCCTCATCG
The DNA here is from genome assembly GCF_014640335.1 of Edaphobacter dinghuensis. NCBI lineage: Bacteria > Pseudomonadati > Acidobacteriota > Terriglobia > Terriglobales > Acidobacteriaceae > Edaphobacter > Edaphobacter dinghuensis. The sequence goes on from NZ_BMGT01000004.1 coordinate 189,045, forward strand.
TTCTCCGAAATGGAATAGCCCGTCAATGCCGTTCGCCGGCAATTATATTGAGTCGCAAGATTCTCTTAGGCACAGCAAACGAAAAACAGCGCCGTGATCGGCGATTGATTTGCCGCTACGTGTTTGGTTGCGGCGGCTGAATCCAAACGCGAAACTGTCCTATTTCCAATCCCGGTAGAGTTTGAGCACGCAGCACGTAACCATTTGCAAGAGGGATGCCGTAGTTCCAGGAAGAGCTGGTTTTTGGCCTTGGGTTCAGTTCTGCGGGAAACGCTCTATCAAAAGCAAGAGGTCGGGCAACCGAACCATTTGGAATCGTTGGCGGGCCGTAGCAGAGGCCCCACCCACCCGGAACGAGGAACCGTCCTTCCCTCGAAATGAGTACAAGATTTCCGGGTCTGTCCGGCGTGGAACACCACTCCTCAGCAGCTACCACGGTCACTTTGTTCGGGAGAAGCTCTGGGGAATGTGGGATCGCACTTCCGCTCAAGTAGCCGTGGAGACTTGCGTTAACGCGTGATCGAAAACCGTGGATGTCTTCGCCTCGGGCCTTGAGATCAGCTTCCTGAAAAGCCTGCAGATCGTCGTCCAGACGTTCGAACTCGGTCTTCATTTGGCGGAGTTCGGCGATCATTGCCAATCGCCCTTCAGGCGAGACGAACTGAATACCTCGATCCCAGAAATACTGGTGTGCAAGGTCGTTCCTCTGTTCGTTCGCTCTCTGCAAGTGAGCGGATAACCCCGAAGAAGCTGCCAAAGGAGACTTCAAGAATCTTGATACGAGATCGCCGAATGTTGACTGGTAGTTCTCGGCAAGTCGCGCATCGAAGTCCCATGCTGTCATGCCTTCCTTCTGTCTTTCAAGCGCCAACAACATCGCCAGTCCACGTTCAAGATTCTGGGCCATGTACATAGCCAACCCATAGTACGCGTACACATCTCGAATCTGATCGCTTTCAGAATCATGTACGCCTTCATAATCTTCTCTGTACATCGCTTCCGTCCTCGTTCTTGGAATCCTAGCTGAATCGTAATTTGAGAGGGTATTCTAAAAAGGCTTTCCGGACTAACATCAAGGATTGCCGCCGCAAAGAGATGAAACGATCGCATGCAAGTTGAGAATCAAGACGCGAAGACGCTGAACGGCGGAAATCTGGATGAATTATCACGGTTGCTGGTTCCAGGAACGATTGGCTTCTACAACTTCTTTGACGTGACGGAGATAGTAGCGTTCGCAAATGGTGCGAAGACCCCGATCAACGTATTTACAATCGCCGTGGCCGAGGAGACGACGCAGGAGATCACCGAAGGATGTCGCTTCCTGTCAGGCCGTATCGAGCTCAGGAGCCTCAAGGATTGGAAGTTTGGGATCGTACGTTATTCCCGGCCAATCGCAGAGCTTGATGCGATCATTGCTGATATCGCATCGCGCCAAGTCTGGCGGGCATCTGGCAACGATCTGAGTATTGGCTCGATGACACCCCTGCCATCGAAGCTAGTCCCTTCAGACCGAATCAACTTTGCACCTCTCAATCGGGTGCTCAAGAACAACTTCTGGGATGGATCGCATGTGCTGGAGTGGGCCGATCCCAAGAAGGATCTCGTGCGCCCTTTGTTCGACGATCCTACGAGACTCCAGGAGCTCTCGGATCGAGTGAATGAAGTTGTGCCCATCCGGATCGGCGCACTGTCAGATCGCCTCGGCAATATTATCCTTCAGTTGCCAGTGACCGTCATAACCTCCAGGTTCAACCAGATGAGGCCGAGCAACGGACTCAAGCTAAAGATCGGCTGGCATCCCAAGGCTTCTCCGCGGGACCTCATGGTCACCTGCGAACGCAATTCCGATGGATTCGTTTCTTCATTTAACTCCGTGAGAGTGACGGGGCCAGAAATCGATATTTATCTTACTTCGAGTGAAGGACATTATAGGGCAACGATATCGGAACCGGGAATCGGAACATTGCTTGCGGCAACAGGTGATTTTGACTACTTGTCCGCCGTTCCAATGAACATCAACCTTGTATTGAATCAAACTCGAACCTTTGTTCTAAAGGACGACTCTGGACAGGAAACAGAAAAGAAGGTCGCGATCATCACCCATCAAGCCATGATGGTTGGAGCGCCATACATGGACCCAAACGGCGGTTTCACCCAGGGACGAGTGTACGACGAAGAGATATCGCGACTCCTCGAACAGCGTCGATTTGTTCAGTATGCAAAGGATCCAAGTGCAGCTCAAGCGGATAGAGTCCGGGCTCTGCAAGACATCAGAAAGTTGATAAATGACCATGGAGAAGCTGGCGCATGGCTATGGGATCCGTTCCTGAGCGCCAACGATATCCTGGAGACACTATTCTTTTGCCATCGACATGGAGTTGATCTACGCGGGTTGACGTCAGGTAAAGAACCACCTGAGGACGAGTCGTCTGCTTCGCCGGAAGACTTCGTCACGCGCCAACGGCGCGTGTTTACAGAGGCACGAAGCAACCTTGAAGGCCTTCGGCTGGAATTTCGGAGACGATATGCTTCGCACGGCACGATATTCCACGATCGGTTTCTTATTTTTCCCCGGACCCAACGTCGGCAAACACTTGTTTGGTCACTTGGGACTTCAGTCAACGGTCTCGGCAAAGAACATCACATCCTGCAGCAGGTCGACAACGGACAGGCCATCATGGACGCCTTCTTAGAGCTTTGGAACCAACTGACTGGGCCTGAGCACTTGATTTGGAGAGTCCCATGAGGTTAGCGGAGTTCCAAGATGCGATTTCAAATGCCTTAGACACCGGTGATGTTCTACCGCCGGAAGCCTTGCTGCGGACTCTTGACGGTCAGGTTGATGCCAATCGTTCTTTGATGGATTTGGATCAAAGGAGAGTCGTATTCGAATCGCTGCACGAGGAGTTTCCATTTTTCAAAGCACTCCTTCCAAATCAACCACCGCCGTCGCAAGAGGAAACGCTCCGCGGAATAGGGGTGCTGCGCTGGCTCATCGAGCAGTTTCGGGGATGGTCATCGGCGGGCGATCCAAAGCTCAATCGACTTGCAGCTCTTATCGCGATCATCCAATCGTGCCCATGGGATAGTAATGCATGGTTTCTGCTTGATCACGATGTCCTCTTCAACGCGGAGTTGATTCAGAGACTCCAGAAGTTAATAGCGTCGATCAGAATCGAAACCAATGTTGAGGATTCGAGGGGCGATGCTGAAGCACGAGATGCAACGCTGGCTCAAATCAACAACGCGGAGTCAGCAGCTGACTGGAAGGCGCTGCTACAGATCCGGCGACGGACGGTTTACCTTGCCCAGCAGAACTCAATCATCACCGAGGCTGTGCGTTACCTCTACAGGCACGACCAAGCTGTATTAGTGACTGCTACAGCAGGGATTCGAACTCTTGCTTTTATCCCGCAAATACTCAACGCCCTCACGGTCGAGCAGGCGTTCAATCTTGCCGGCCAGAGCGACAATCAATTGCTTCGGTTGATGGCCATCGATACCACGTTCGACCAGAGGCCGCGGAATCAACCTTTTTCTACAGAGGAAGCTCGTTCTTTGAAGGTTCTCTTGGAGCGGATTGCACTCGACCAACCAGCTTGGCGAACATTTGTTCAGCTCTACAGTGAACAGCCTTCGGCGTACCCAGCTCTTCAACCAACAATAGGGGCAGCCCTCACTACAGCTCCGGAAGCTGCTTTGGACGCGTACGTGGACTGCGTAAAGTTGTCCGCTCCATGCAACATGCCAGATCGCCAACTGGTCGCAATGTGTCTGGACATCTTTCGAAAGGGCTCTAGCGCGGAGCGCAGGCAAAGACTCTGGATGAGAGCATTTGATCGGTGGAAGAATTGGACTTTCGATGGAGTTGGGGAAAGTCTTATGGAGCCGACTCTATCCGAGTTGGACTATGCTGTTGTGGGCTACCTGAAGGAATGTGACGAAACAGGTATTTCTAGGGCAGAGCTGGTGCGTATCGAGAGTGAATTGGCTTCACTCGAAACTAGATGGTTCACGACCGCTGTGGATCTTTATACGACGCGGAACCGACTCATGTCTCGTTTCCAGCCCTATGCACACGCAACTGACCCATCAAGTCAACAAGGCTGGTTGATGGGGAGCGCAAGCTATCGGCCCGACGTGTGCGCTACCTTGTATGCGTCGCTTCGTTACAGCGTCAAAGGTGATTCCTAACAATGCCTCGCAGCATGAGCTGGGAATCTTTTGCGCAGCGCTAAAAGCCGAACAGATCCCAACATGAGTGCGGAAACAATCGACTTCCTAAGCCACTGAAGTCACTACATTTGCTATAGCAGGAGGGTGCTTATGGCCCTTCCATACCCTCGAAATTCGAATAAACAGCAGAACTCTTAGACCTCTGTCCAGATAGACCTCTCAGCCTATGCACGGCAGAGGTCAAGCTCTCATCACCCTGATCTCTTGAGGGTGCTCGCGAGGGTGCTGAAAATTGGAATTTGCGTTTTTCCCAGTGTTTTTGAGTGCTCAAGGGTGCTGTCGTTAGCCATCAGCGCCCATGAAATCATTTAGATACAACCAGTTAGCGTAACTGTCACGGTAGAGGTCAAATGTAGCCCTATCAGCAAAACGAGACGCGCTTCTCGTCACCCACATTTACCGGCTAATATGCCGGTTTATACCGGATTATCCACCAAGGCTACCGGATCAACCCATTTATCCTTCTGTGCTTTTGAGTCACTTTTCGGGGCTGAAGGCAAACTCCCTCCGCCCCGACTTTGCCCCCTTTGGTGATACGAAGTGATACGAAAATCTTGCAAAAAACTGTCTATTGGTGAGAAAATCCGGGACAGAAGGGTACGCTTGAGAAATCCGGCAAACCCTTCAAATTGAGTGGTTTTGCAGTCAAATCTCACAAAGAAAACGGCATAGCGATCACGGGTGTAGGAGCCTTCGAATCCCTCCGCCCCGACCATTGATTCAATCACTTACAGGCTTGTTTATCAGTCTGTTTATTAATTCCGGCGGTCGGCCTTACTCAAACGGTATCTACCTTTGAGGCCCCGCATGGAAGTCCGATTCCTATCTCCATATCAAAAGCACCGGCAATGCAGTTTTGCGCCAGAAAAGCAACTAGATTCTTCCTCGGCGAACCTGTTTCCCATCCAAGCTATAGAGGTGGTACTGCCCCTATTTGGCAATCCAATTCCGCCCGCATTCCTTCCCAATGAATTGAATTAATAATTTCGGCGAAACGATTTCTATTGACACTCGCTCTCAAGCGACTTATATTCCTTCCCGCATCTGGTAGTACCACTTTTAGGTTGTCAATAAGTATTTAGAAACTATATTTCTCCTAATTTGTTTTGCGAGGACAGATCGATGCTAAGCCGAAAGTACCGAAACCTGGCGTTTCACGGGATCGCTTCACTGACCATTTTTGCCGCACTTTTCCTATGTAATTTGCCCTTTGTGAGTGCTCAGAACGCTGGAACCGCGAGCTTGCAGGGCACAGTCACAGACGCAACCGGCGCCGTCATTGCCAACGCGGCCGTTACGCTCACCGATAACGCGACTCACATTCAGCGCACGGCCAATACGGCCAATAGTGGTCTGTACACCTTTCCCAATATTCCGGTCGGCACATATACCCTTGGCGTCACTAACGCCGGTTTCCAGAGCTATACCCAGACCCACATCGTCCTCGAAGTCGGCAGCAGCATCTCTGTCAATGTAAAGATGACGGTAGGCGCCACCGACGAGAAGGTCGAGGTCCGGTCCAACGGTCTCGCTCTCCAGACGGAAGACACTACCTTCAAGCAGACCATCGACAGTCAGACGATGACCGAGATGCCTCTCAATGGACGCCAGATGACTGGCCTCATCACTCTCTCCGGAGGCTCGACCGCGGCCCCAGCGGGTGACTTCACCGGTAGCAAATACTCTTATCAGACCATCTCCATCTCCATCGCGGGCGGTATGGGCAATACCACGATGTGGCGACTCGATGGCGGTGATAACAACGACTATATGGCCAATGGCAACCTGCCGTTTCCTTTCCCTGATGCTGTCAGTCAGTTCAGCGTAGAAGCTGCGGGGCTTGGCGCGCAGGACGGTATGCACACCGGCGGAATGGTCAACGTCGTTACCCACTCGGGAACGAATACCTTCCACGGCTCTGCCTTTGAGTTCATCCGCAATAACTACCTCGACGCCACCAACTTCTTCTCCACCACGAAAGATACCCTGCATCAGAATCAGTACGGCGGTACCTTCGGCGGTCCTATCCTCAAGAACAAGCTCTTTGCTTTCGCCGCCTATCAGCGAACCTCAGCCTCTCAGTCTCAGGCCGCAACCAAAGCCATCATCCCCACGGCTGCCAACCTCGCCGGAGATTTTTCCGTTACCGATCCGGTCGCTACCGCAGCTCACCCAGTAGGCAGCAAAACTCCCGCAGGCTCCTGCAACACCGTCTACACCCAGCTCGTCGATCCTCTTACAGGAGCGGCACTCCCAGGCAACAAATATCCCAGCGCGCCCGCCTACAATGCGCAGGCTCTCGCACTTGAGAAATATTTGCCCGCAATCGATCCTTCCTATGACACTGGCAATTGCGGTGATGTCTCCTACGCCATCCCGTCTCAAACCTCCGACAACCAGTTTGTTACCCGCGTCGACTACACCATCAATCAAAAGAACAATTTCTACGCTCGCTACTTCATCGACGGCTATCAGGCCCCGGCATTCTTCTCTCCAACCAACATTCTCATCACCACCCAGTCTGGAAACCTGCAGCGCGTCCAGAGCTTCACCATGGGCGAGGCTTACACCATCAGCAGCAACATCGTAAACACGGCTCACGCTACTATCCTGCGTCGTCGCAACAATCGTGGATATAACGCAAGCGACATCAACGCCACCACGCTGGGTGTCAATCTCTATCAATATCAACCCAACGGTCTTCAGCTAACGACAACCAACAAATTTACGATCGGCGGCGGCACTAATTCCGTCTCTCACTTCAACGACAACACACTTGCCATCGACGACGATGTCACGATGGTGCGCGGCAAACACCAGCTTGTCTTCGGAGGTCAGTGGGTTCAGAACCAACTCAATATCGCCAACGTCTACGAGGGCAACGGAGTCTTCACCTTCCAGGGTGTCTATAGCTCGAACGGACCCAACGGCGGATCGTCGATTGGTGACGCAAACCTCGACTTCCTCCAGGGAGCCATGTACTCCTTCCAGCAGAGCAAAGAACAGCAGAATGCCCTGCGTGGACCGATCCCCAGTCTCTATGCTCAGGACACGTATCACGCCACCAGCCGCCTGACACTCGTTGGCGGGCTCCGCTGGGCTCCGTCCTTTATGCCTGTTGATTACTTCAATCGCGGCATCGTCTTCAACATGGCAGCCTTCCTCGCCGGCCAGGTCAGCTCTGTCTATCCCAACGCTCCGGCTGGAGCCTTCTTCTATGGAGACAAGGGCGTCTCACGGCAGTTCACCAAGAACTCTCCCTGGCAGTTCTCTCCCAACATCGGCGTATCGTATGATCCCACTGGCAACGGCAATACCGTTTTGCGTGCCGGTTTTGAGATGGCCTACGATCAGGTCAACTTCTTCACCGCGCAGAGAAATCAGCAGAACCCACCCTTTGCCACAGCGATCAGCCAGACCCAAACCAGCACCTCAGGCCCTATGAGCTTCAGCAGCCCCTGGTCTGTTGGTCAGACCACAACCAACCCATTCCCGCAGCCCGTCATCCCCAATCCTGCTACCGCTCAGTTCTTTGCCCAGTCCCAGTACATCGTGCTGCCCAAACAATTCCACCCCTCCTATACCGAGCAGTGGACAGCCAGCGTGCAGCATCAGTTTGCTCACGACTGGCAGGCTCAGCTCCAGTACATTGGCAGCCATACCGTACACGCTCCCATGGGTACACCGCTTAGTGCGGCCGTCTTTATTCCCGGAGTCTGGGGTGCAAATGGCACCGGCTGCACCGGCGTTGTCCTGACCGGCCCTGCAGGCAAGCCCGCGGGCAAAGCCGGAACACCCTGCTCCACAACGGCGAACCAGGCTCAGCGCTTCTCTCTCACTATCCAAAATCCCGCTCAGGGAAATCAGTATGCGGGCGGCGGCGGCGGTTCTAACCTCGTTGCAGACACCAGCATGGCCAACTACAACGGCCTTATCGCCTCTATTCAGCATCGCCTCTCTTCTACCTTCAGTCTCATGGCCAACTACACATGGTCCAAGTGCATGAACATCAACGATGCCTCTGGCGATTACGCTGGCGGTAGCGTTGAAAACCCAGCCAATCCCGGTATGGACTACGGCCCCTGCGGCTCTGACTATCGCAACGTAGAAAATATCGTTCTCGTCACCAAGAGCGACTTCCACTTTGCCAATCGCCTCACCCGGCTTGCGGCAAACGGTTGGGAGTTCGCGCCATTGGTCCACATCACCAGCGGCGCGCCCTTCAACGTCACCTCCGGCGTCGATAACTCCTACACCGACGTCGGCAACGACCGCCCCAACCTCGTCTCCGGAACCTCCGTCTACACGCACCAGGCTCTCCGTTCTGGAACCGGCTCGGCGAATCGCGGTTATCTGAATGTTGCCGCCTTCTCTCAGGTCTGCCCATCCGGTGCTACACCCTTGACCTGCTCCGGATACGGCACCTACGGAAACATCAGCAGAAATGCCTTCCGCGGACCTACGGCCTTCCAGTTCGACGCGCAGGTCTCCCGTATCTTCCCCATCTACGAGAGGCTGAACGCAACCTTCCGGCTGGAAGCTTTCAACGTACTGAACCACCCCATCTTCGGTACTCCAACCGCAGGTCTCTCCTCATCCACCTTTGGCCAGATCTCGGGCCTCGCAGCTAATACCAACGCCAGGCTCTTTCAAGGGTCGATCAAGTTCAACTTCTAACCCGCAGCTTATAGAAAGAGCAACCTGAGATTTCGCCGCAGCCGTTTTATGTATGCGGCGGAGTTACAGATCAAAACAATAACCCGCTTCAGTCTCCTCGCATTTCTTTGTCGAGACTGAAGCGGGTTCTTTGATTTCCTTACTTCCGGACAGTCTCCTGCAAACGCTAGTCGACGCTATTATTTGAGTGGTCTCTCGCGATCTATTGAAGACGCTCCATATAACAATTGGGATGTGTGGTGAATTGAAAGTCGAGACCAAGGTAAAACGTCTGAGCGTCGTGAGTGATTAGCGCTACTCGTTTCAGATTTTTTAAGTTTGGGTGCTCTAAAACGCAGCGGATCAACCAAGATCCCAAGCCCTGCCCTCTTCGCTCTTCCACAATGTATACATCGCATAGATAGGCGTAGGTGACACAATCGGTGATCACCCTGGCAAGACCAATTTGCCTGCCGCTTTCAAGAAGAGAAAAGCAAAGTGAGTTATGCAGTGCGAGGGCGAGAGATTCCTGAGTCAACCCCGACCACCATTTTGCCTGCTTAAGAAACCCAAATACTGTGTCCTTATCCAGGAGATTCGGGTCCGTGGAAATAACAAAATTGTCCTGCTCTCGGAGAAAATAATTCACATAACCCACAGTACCCTCTTATCGTTCAGCTTTTGGAATCCCATTCACGAGCGTACATTATTATGGTAATTATTTCGGACTGTGCCACAAAGCAGTTGTGTTAAATATTAACAATAGTGGCAGTTTGAGAAAGTCTCCCGTTTAGGAGAGCGGGTTATGCCGGGTGAGAATTAGAGGGCGTAATCGAATCGAAAGAGAATCAAGGTCGCGAAGAGAACGATGGCTGCTCCAAGAATCGATCGGGGTGCAAGCCGTTCTCTGAGAATGCTAAAGGCCAGCGCCACTCCGAAGAGAGGCATTAGATAAAGCGATGCCGATGCAATGATGACATCTACAGTTCCAAGTGCTCTGAGGTAGAACACCATCGAAACTCCGTAAAGGAAGACGGCGAGATATCCAAATGTAGCCCATTGAGTGAGCGTAAGTTGCGTGAGGCCGTTGAAGCAATGTGGCTCAAGAATCAAGAGCATGGGCAGACTAAAGGCGGTTGTAGAAAGATAACTGAAGAACAGCGTTTCGATCCCGGAGAAATAATTCAGCAGCCGTTTGGAGTAGACATTGTAAAAGGCGGAACCGAGGCAGCCGGTAGCGATCAGAATATTTCCTGCGAGTTCGTGTGTCCGAGTTCCGGACCCGGCTGTACTATGCAGTGGCGAGAGTAAAAACACCCCGGCGAGACCAAGCAGCAGCGCACCAATGCGAAGAGTTGAAAGACGCTCGTGCAATAACAACACGGCAATAAGTGCCCCAAAGATGGGAATCAGCAGACTGAGGATCGCTCCATTCGATGCTGAAGACCAATTGACACCAAGCGTCATACCGACTTGCGCTGTCAACTGACCGCATATTCCAGCCAGAAAAAATTCGCGGCGCAATCTCCACGCGGCCCTGAACTTTTGCGCGACGTTTCTCTGCGTGGCCAAAATTCCGAGGCCAAGGATGGTGATGAAATAGATCGGAAGAAGCGCAATGGCCAGCGGTTCTAGACCTCCGCTGAGGAGCTTGACCGCTACACCCTGTCCTGCCCACAACAGATTTGCAGCCATCAGCAGCAGAACTGCGGAGAGCAGGCGGTTGCTCCGTCGCGAAGGCACTATAGGATTCCCCGTGCTATGCGAAGCTCAAAGGTACGGATTCCAAAAGCATCGACTCCACCTGAGCTTCCCTCAAAAATGTGAGGCATCGCATCGAGTCCGGCGGCGTACTTCCGGGCGACGGAGTGGATGGCGTCCTGGTCCCCGGAGCTACCAAGGATCGCAACCACGCCGCCCGCGCCACCACCAGTCATCTTTGCACCGATAAAGCCGGCGTCGAGTGCGCATGACACCAGTTCATCGCAAGCCTCGGAACCGAGGCCGCATTCTCTGTAAGCAACATGTGACTGATAGAGTATCTCTCCAATGAGCTGAGACGAATTGTTTGATCGAGTTCTATCGGCAGATTCGAACAGTGTTCGTATCATTTGCACTCGAAGATTCTCTTCGGTTGCGTATCGAACTGCTGCACGAACGGGATACGATCTGTCAGGATCAACTTTTGTGAACGGATCGACATGTTCTCCAGCACATTCCAAAAACTCACGCCCGCTGAGCAATTCCGGTAACACACTTTCGTACTTTGAGCGAAACTCCGACGGCGTGAGGTTCGATAGATAGCCATGCCACCGCGAGTCGGTCCAGCGCGGTATTCCCGACATCTTCGTTGGAATCACATCAATTCCTTCGCGCTGGCAGATCAGCTTGTATCCGATAAAGGCTGCGGCACGAGCAGTTTCGTAGGGAGCTCCGGTGGTCGAGCGAGGAACCATGGAATCGATGCCCCAAAACTGAAGATCAGCAGGCAACATTACAGGGGGAGACGGCTGACATGGCTGACAAAGCATGGGAATAAGGTGATTTTCTACTCCCAGGACAATCGCAGCCTGATCCATGATGCCGCACGCCGCACCAACTATGATGTTCTCTACCCACTGACCGGCCGTTGCTAGCACAATGCCGTCAAGAGAAACTCCCCACGCGGCTGACGCCGCTTTGAGAGTTGCAACTTCAAGCGCAGCAGAGGAGCTTACACCTTTATTGGGAGGAAGATCCGACGAGATGAATAGATCCATCCCGCCAGCACAGCCATAGAACTCCTTCAAGAAGTAGAGCGCGCCCAATATGTAACAACCCCAGTCTGAACCTTCTATTTGCCCACAAAATAAACGAAGACCTTCTGGGGTGCGAAGGTCATCGATCCGAAGTTCTAAGTAAGGCTCCCAGCCAAACTGTTCTGCCCCAGGGTTGAGGATGCGAATTGCATCATCGGTTCGCGGCTGAACTGCGACCCAAACGGCCTCGCGAAGAAGGCCCTGCAAAACCATGCCCCCGGTGTAGTCGACATTGCCTCCCATTACATCGAGTCGACCAGGTGCACGGGCCACCCACAGCGGTTTGTTTATAGCAAAAAAACCGTGAGGTGCGATCGCAGCGGCAACCTGATCTTCAAAGAGGCTCATTTCCAGTTGGCTCTCAACAGGACATACTTTCTTCGTTATCAGGCTACCGAATTGCTATACACAGAACGTTAATAGGAGTTCATTCGGCGACCTGCACCTGCGCGATTCGGCTCAATCGTGCGAGGTCTTCACTGGAAATGCCTTTATCGGTCAAGATCAGATCACAATCCTCAATGCCACAGAGACGATAGGTGGCTTCGGTTCCTATCTTGCTGCTGTCGACTACGAGAACCTTCTTTTTACCTGCCTGCAATAATTCACGTTGTGCATCGGGATCGTGAACCATAACTCCACGTGTGAACGATATGGCGGCGGCGCCAAAGATTACGATGTCTGCATAGATTGAGGTAAGGCTCTTTGCAACGGCATGTCCGATGAGGTCGTGGCTACTCGAACGATAGACGCCACCGGTAAGTTCGACGCGAATTCCTTCTGCAGAGGTAAGTTCCTCCAAAACAGAGAGCGAAAATGTGAACACCACCACATTTCGCCGCACGCGTAGCTCTCTAGCTACATAGAGAGTGGTTGTTCCTGAATCGAGAACTACGGATTCCCCATCGTGTATCAGCGCCGATGCCGCGCTGCCAATGCTTTGCTTGGCGTGTGACATCTTCTGCAGACGCTCAAAAAAACTCCGCTCTGCTCCTCGCCAGTGTTCAATCCGTGCTCCTCCCGGAATCCGAATTACCTGGCCGGCCTCGACTAATTTTTGGAGGTCGCGCCTGATCGTCATCTGTGACACGCGACATGCCTCTGCAATCTCACCGATTGAAGCGGATGTGTTTATTTTTAACATTTGGATGATCGAATCGAGTCGAGAGTGTTCTGCAGTTTCACTCATTTTCATTCCATTCTCAAGGTACAGAGTTAGAGTCCAATCGTCGCATTTTACGTGGATAAGTCAAAAAAAGAAACTATGCGTGCCTCTATGAGCTATTCAGATTCTCGTCCTGTTGTCGTGTAATTATTTATCAAAATATCTACATATTTTGTCCCTTATTAACATATCCCTGTTATTGTCTGGCTATCGAAGCTGAATCTGTGTTGAGCCTTCCTCGCTGATACGGAGCAGTCGCCGTTTTATTGCCTTATCCGTCACTCTCTACGAACGTTTTCAAATTCTGGGGATCATATGCATTGCGTTATCTATACCTTCCTTGTCTCCATCTATCGCCGATCCCTCTCTAGCGAGGGCCGCATGTGCCGCCGGGCTCTTCAGGCAGGCACTGGTCTGGTGTTGCTGATTGCTCTTATCGTTTCTAGCTACCCCCTCTATGCCCAAACCTTTTATGGCTCGATCAGCGGCGTCGTTAAAGACCCAAGCGGAGCGGTGCTGCCGGGAGTGGTTGTTACCGTTCATGAAAACAACACCACTACCGAATACAAGTCCGTAACTAATAATGTCGGGGTCTACCACATCTCTTTTCTCAAACCGAGCACCTATACCGTTCGTTTTGAAAAAGATGGCTTTGCCCAGTACGTTACAGCCGGACTAAATATCGTTCTGAACCAGGAGTTGGTCGTCAATGGGACATTGAAGCTCGGAACAAACTCCGAGGTCATCACTGTCACCGGTGCTGCAAGTGCGCTCAACGACACTAACCCGCAGATGGGCGGGGAGCTCAACACACAGGAGCTCGTCGATCTTCCTGAAAGCACTGGCACCAAGGGTGCGAATGAGTTTCTTATTACTAAGAGCTTTGCTGGGGCTTCCAGTACCAGCCAGGATTATTCCAACGTCAACAACCTTTCGTTGGGTGGCGGAAGGCCTGTCGACAATCCCATCATCATCGACGGCCTTCCCAGCAACATGGGTGTCGATGGCACCTATGGTCTTATCCCGACGCCCGACTCCACCGAAGAGCTCCAGGTTTTAACGGCTCCTTTCTCGGCTCAGTACGGACAGAGTGGTGGTGGCGCCATCCTTACTACGACAAAGTCTGGTACCGAGAAATTTCACGGCAGCGCCTTTGAGTCTTACAGCTCTCAGGCTCTTAATGCGCTTGGCTACTTTACTGCTCCCGGTGCGGTCATCAATCCATCGTCCTTCCACTACTTTGGTGGATCAATCGGCGGCCCTGTTCTGATTCCAAAGATTTTCGACGGTCGCAAACATCGCCTCTATTTCTTCACCGATTGGGAAGACACCCTCACCCATGCAAGTTCTCCGTTCAATACAGTTGTGCCCACCGCGGCAGAACTGAACGGAGACTTCTCGGGGCCCTCGCCACAGGGAGGCCCGACTGCCACAATCTACGATCCTCTGACGACCAAAGTTGTTGGCAAGACGACTGTTCGAACACCCTTTCCGGGGAACATCATTCCTAAGTCTAGGCTCGACCAAATCGGTCTGAATATCGCATCTTTCTTTCCAAAGCCAAATTGCAATCTCAACAATAACAACTACTGTTCCAATCCCACTTCAGTCAGCAGCTACCTCTATAACGCCAGCCGCATTGACTATAACTACTCCGACTACGATCACATCTGGGCAAAGTTCTCGCGAGACGGGCCGAGGAACCAACCTACTATCGACATTCCCAACGCGGCGAATACCTCGGCATTCAATGGTTGGACTGACGATCACTACGAAGTTTCGTGGAGTCATATCTTTTCTCCCCGCATCTCCAACGAAGCCCGCTTCGGCTACGTTTCGGAGGAGAACTTCAGCTCACCATTACCCGCTAATGCAAGCGCGATCGGTCTGCAGGGTGTTCCTCTCACCCAATTTCCTTCTGTCTCGACAACGGAGTATGCCAGCTTTGGCGCAGGCTCTTTTGAGAGAACGAGAGATGGCCATTACATTCTGAACGACGCGATGGTCCTCCAGATAGGGCGCCACAGTCTCTCAGTTGGAGGCGAGTTTATGAGATACGCCTATAGCTATTACACGCCAGGCGTTCTCGCTGGAAAATATACCTTCTCAGGAATGTTTACTGCTGTGCCCGGACAGACTGGGATCGGTCTCGCCGATATGTTGCTTGGCTTGCCTGCCACCACAACGATCAACACGACGAATACGATCTTCCACGAAAATCTTAACTACTTTGCAGGCTACATCCAGGATGACTATAGGCTTTCAACAAACCTCACGATCAACCTGGGGCTGCGCTATGAGTTTGACGGTCCGTTCTCCGAAGAACATGGCAACATGTATACCTTCAATCCCAATATCATCGATCCCGCTACAGGGAAGCAGGGTGGAATTCAATTCGCGGGCTACAACGGTGCTCCCCATAGTCTCATTCCGAATATCTATACCGGAATCTTGCCGCGAGTAGGCTTCAATTACTGTCTCTTTTCCAACACCACTTTACGCGGTGGCTACGGAATTTATCAGCTTCCCAGCATTGGTTTTGGTACCACAGGACTTACTTCACCCTCTACAGTCAATGCAACCTTCCAAAGCCCTGATGGTGTTACTCCGGCTTACGAACTCTCGCAAGGGGTTCCTGCCTACTCTCCCAATGTCGGCCCCAATGGTCAGCCGCTGATACCGACCAGTCTGACCAAACCTTCATCGAGCGTCACCCAGTTGCCGCTACATGCTGTTCTTCCGTACCTACAGGAGTGGCAGTTGGGCATTCAGCAGGATCTCGGTCGTAACTGGATCGCAGAGATCGACTACGAGGGCAATCATGGTGTACATCAGCCCATTAATCTACCGATAAATCAGATCGCTCCAACAGCGAACTGTTGCCTGGGGCTGAAGACTGCTCAGAGTCTTCGTCCTTATCCCCAATTCCTTACGATCTCTAGTCTCACCAATGGCGGAGCATCGGCATATGCGGCTCTCCTCGCAACGTTGAGTCATCGCTGGAGCAACGGTATCTCGGCTCGTGCCGCCTACACGTGGGCCCATGGACTGGATGATGTCGATGCGCCATCGCGTGCCGATGCCGTATTCGTTCAGAACTATTACAACCTGCATGCGCAGTGGGGTACTGCGATGACCAATATTCCTCAGCGTTTCTCTCTCACGGGTGTCTATGCTCTGCCCGTTGGATCGGGAGGCAGATTCCTTCCGCATACGCCGGTGGTTTCTCAGGCCATTGGGCACTGGAAGATCAGCACGGTGGCCCAGTTCCAGATGGGGTATCCCTACAACGTCTCGCAGGGAGATGGTCTCAATATCTTCTCGGGAGGCCAATACGCAACGAAGATAGGCAATCCCAACATCGCCCACGGTTCGCGCACAGTACAGAAGTGGTTTAATACCGCAGCCTTCACAACGACTCCAGCGGATACTCTCGGCAACGCACCCCGCGCGTCGCTGTATGGTCCTGGCCAGAATGTATGGGATCTCAGTCTTATGCGCGATATCCCGCTGTGGGAGCACGCCGCCTTCACCTTCCGCGTCGATGCGCACAACGCCTTCAACCATCCACAGTTTTCTGGCTTGGGAACATCACTCACTAACACGAAAACTTTTGGCACGGTTACCGGCGCTCAGGATCCGCGCATGCTGCTCATCGTTGGTCGCCTCAGGTTCTGAGGGAATGCAACCACAACCACTTCAACTAATAAAAGGACAAATAAAAAATGCGTAGCTTTATTCTGAAGCTCCTGATCGGTTCCACTTTCGTATGTAACATGGCTTTCGCTCAAACAGCGTGGACTCCGAAGGAGGACGGAAAGACAATTAAGGTTATTGCTCACCGTGGTGAACATCTGCATCACCCTGAAAACACGTTACCTGCCTTTCAGGCTGCCATTGATGCAGGTGCCGACTACTTTGAACTCGATGTTCGCACTACCTCGGACGGTAAATTCGTCCTCATGCACGACAGTACGCTCGACCGCACCACCAATGGTACCGGCGAGGTCTACAAGCATACCTTCGCTGAAATTCGTGCGCTCGACGCGGGAATCAAATTTTCCCCAACGTTCGCTGGAACCAAGGTTCCCACGCTCGATGAAGCTCTCGATCTCGCCCATGGCAAGATCAACGTTTATGTAGACACGAAGTATGCCGATCCGCAGCAACTAATCGACACCATTGTCCGCCACGATATGCAAGACCACGTTGTGATCTATGGCAATCCCTTCTTTCTCTATGAAGTGCACAAGATTCGTCCAACTCTGAAGGTCATGCCAGAGGCTCTCAGCCCGGACATCTGCAAGCTCTTCGTTCGGGCCATGCAACTACAGGTCATCGCCTTCGACGCCAGCGATTTCAAAGATCCTGTCATCGCCTGTGCCAAAGACGCAAATGCGAAGATCTTCGTGGACCGCCTTGGTGACGCCGACAACCCGGAGGCATGGCAGAAAGCTATTGACGAAGGTGCAGCCGGTATCCAAACTAACCTTCCTGCCGAACTGGCCGTATATCTGCGCGCGCACAACATGGCCACTCACTAAGAACTGAATGAGCCGAATGCCGAATACTTGGGCCAACTGCTGGTCTGGTCATCCGGCGATTAGTACCGAAAAGTTGTTTTTCTGGTACTAATCGCCATCGGCTTGTCAGATGATTTGGCGATTTATAGTCTTCTCTGCAGCCACAGCGTTCTGGATTTGCCAATCTAAAAGTTGCGGCTAATGCTCATGTTTGCAATCTCCCCTTTCTAAAAATTTTGAGGAGCCATGCGGAATTTTGTTGACAACTCCATTGCTGTTGATTTCGTATCAATCATCCAAATTTGGACATAGTATTCGAATTTGAGGGAGATGGTTTCTTCGCATGCTCTCAAAGACTTCAAATGTGTCGAGTGCACCCTATCGTGTTCATCGCGAAAGGCAGCGACGCCGCATCATGACTGCGGCGCAGAAGCTCTTCGACGTGGACGGCATTGACCGCGTCACGATGGCGAACATCATCTCTGCGACAGGCATTCGGGCCTCGACGCTCTATGAGTATTTTTCGAGCAAGGATGAGATTGTCTGGGCTCTGGTCGAAGAGTTGATGGTGCAGTCGTCCGCGAGTATTCGCACTTCGATCGACGACGCGACGGGATCAGCCTTGGTGAAGATCACGGCTCTGTTGCAGGCTCTGGGAGACGAGTTGGTGCAACATTCTGCGCGGGTGCGTTTTATGGCGCAGTTCGATGCGAGGTATGCGTTCGACTGGTCGGTTGAGCGTCTTGTGGCGCTTGAAGAACAGATATTTCCCGGTCGCTTTGAGGAGCTTTCCGCTCTGATTCGGGATGGCATTGCGGATGGGTCACTGCGCTCTGACCTCGATCCGGAGCTTACCTTGCACGCTATCGTGAACGCCGTTATTGGAGCTCAACGACGGTTGGCATCCCTGGGAAGCCGGGTGGAAAAGGAGTACGGCCAGCCCATCGAGCTCCTCTTCCGAGAAACAGTGCGCATCCTGCTGCTTGGCTTGCGTGCGACCTAGTTTGTAACTGCAACGAATGACGCCTTACTTATTGATCGCAAAAAGGGAGACTTACGATGCAAAGAGCACACCGTTTGATAGTCCCGACCGTTCTTGCTGCGTTATTTTTGTCGGCTGCTTCTATGAGGGCAGAGCAGTCACGGTCGCCGCGCCAACAACTCAACGCAGATGCGAATTGGAAGTTTCTGTTGGGCGATCCTGCCAATGCCGAAGCGCCCTCTTTTCAGGATGGCAGTTGGCGAACCGTGGATCTGCCGCACGATTGGAGTATCGAGCAGGCTCCAAACGAGAAGAATGCAACCGGTTCGGGCGGCGGATACTTTCCTGCCGGTATCGGCTGGTATCGAAAGACCTTTTCTGCTCTCGGCAGTTGGAAGGGGAAGGAGGTGAGTGTTGAGTTCGATGGTGTCGCGTCGAATGCGACCGTTTATCTCAACGGGAAGAAACTCGGCATTCATCCTTATGAATACACCAGCTTCCGATTCGATCTAACGCATGACCTCGATTTCTCCAAGGCAAACATTCTTGCCGTGCGTGTCGATGACTCACAACAGCCAAGCAGCCGCTGGTACAGCGGATCGGGCATCTACCGGCATGTCAGGGTTGTTGTGACAGAGCCGCTCCATGTCGTTCCATGGGGAGTCTTTGTAAGCACATCCGAGGCTACAGATACGAGTGCGAGTGTTGTGGTGCGCACCCGGCTGCAAAACGACTCTGCCAGTGCGGACAACGCGACCTTGAGGACAACGTTGCTTTCAGCCTCTGGGCAGCCGGTTGCGAAGGAGCAGTCGCAGGTGCAGGTAGGAGCCGGATCGCACGAAGAAGCGAGTCAGACGATTGCAGTGGCAAGTCCTGCTCTCTGGTCTCCCGCAACTCCGACGCTCTATCGTGCCGTTACGGAGGTGATACGAGGCGGCAAAGTCGTGGATCGGGTCGAGACCAGCTTTGGCATTCGTACTCTCTCGTGGTCGGTTGATAAAGGGCTGCTGTTGAACGGAAGATCTATCAAGCTTGTAGGCGGAAGTGTGCACCACGACGATGGGCCGCTTGGCGCTGCGGCGTTTGATCGGGCGGAAGAACGCAAGGTCGAACTGCTGAAGGCCGCGGGGTTCAATGCTGTGCGCACAGCGCACAATCCTCCGTCGCCTGCTTTTCTGGATGCCTGTGACAGGTTGGGACTGTTGGTGCTGGACGAGCCATTCGATGTCTGGACCAAGAGCAAGGTGAAGTACGACTATGCGCGTTTTTTCAACGATTGGTGGCAACAGGATATCGACTCGATGGTGCTGCGTGATCGGAACCATCCATCGATCATCGTGTGGGGCATTGGCAACGAGATTCCCGAAGCATGGACTCCGAAGGGCGGTCCGCTTGCAAAACAGCTTGCCGACCGTGTACGCGCACTCGACACCACCAGGCCTTTGACTGAGGCGTTTCCGGGGGCGACCTACACGCCCAGCACGGATGCAGTGATGTCACATCTCGATATAGCCGGCTACAACTACAACCTGAAGCAGAACCAGGCTAAGGACCATGAGCGGGTTCCGAGCCGGATTATGATGACGACCGAATCGCTACCTTCGGCTGCATTTGATAACTGGAAGCTGGCTCACGAACACTCCTATATCCTTGGTGAGTTTGTCTGGACCGCGATGGACTATCTGGGAGAGTCGGGAATTGGAAGCTGGTCTTACGCGACGCCGGAACAGGCTGGGCAAGTAGCTCAGGTTTCTTCGATGATGAATCAAATGATGGCCAACATGGGAGCCGATGGAAAAGATCCCTTCGAGGCAATGGCGAAGCAACAGAATGCAGCGCCAAACCCGATGATGAAGCTGATGTTTCCTGGTTTTCCGTGGCACGCGGCAGATTCCGGTGATATCGACCTGACAGGCTTTCGCAAGCCGCAGTCCTACTATCGCGACATCCTGTGGAACGGTGGAGACAAGGTCTTTGCGACGGTGCGGTTGCCGGAGCCGGAAGGGAAGAAGATCGTTGCGATTGGTTGGTCGGTCTATCCAACGCTGCCAAGCTGGACATGGCCAGGACGCGAAGGCAAGGAGATGCAGGTTGAGGTCTATGCCAATACCGAAAAGGTGCGGTTGTATCTCAACGACAAGCTTGTAGGCGAGATGCCAACAGGTACAGAGCAGCAGCGAAAAGCCCTATTCACTGTTGCCTACGCGCCGGGCACGCTGAAGGCTGTTGGAGTCAATGGAGATCGCGAGGTCACAACGGACGTTCTGCACACAACAGGAGATCCGGTAAAGATTCGTCTTACGCCTGATCGCAAAGTCCTGCAGGCAGATGGCGAGGACCTCTCCTTCATCACAGTGGAGGCGGTGGATGCTCACGGGCTAATGCAGCCGAATGCGGCAGCTGAAGTGAATTTCACGATCAGCGGCCCCGGTACGATCATCGCGGTAGGGAATGGAGACGGAACAAGCACGGAGTCTTACCAGGGAGACCAGCGTGCGCTCTTTCATGGACGCGCGCTTGTTGTTGTGCGTACGTCCAGAACGGCTGGATTCATTCGGCTGAAGGTTACTGCGCCGAGCATGGCTTCGGCTGAGATAAATCTTCATACAGAACCGGCAAAGCCAGGGATGGAGTTGCGATAACTTATAAAGCATCGGTCTCCGTAATAACGCATTGTTATGGAGGCCGATGCCAGGCACTAGAATGGCCCTGTGAACCGTCGCGAGCCATGGGAGATGACGATCCCTGTGTTGCCGGGAAATCTACCAAGGTAAAGCGAAGCTTCGTCTCCCCGCAAAGACGTCACTGGCGCTTCGCTTCCTGCGCCTTAAGCTGGAGCGAATCGTTGTGAGCTGATCCGCAGCATTTGCCTGACTTTCTGCTTTCGATAGGTTGTCGAATGCTTTGCAACTCACGCATGAGCGGTGGGTTGCTTGACAACTGTGCCTGCGGAAATTTAATGTTCGCTGGTATAAATTTCCCTGTAGAAATAAATTCAAATATGGTGCTCTTCTGGAGCTCATTATTATGACACTGAAGTTTGTATCCTCTCTCTGCGTTATTTCCTTCACTGTACTCACCATGAAGGGCCAGGCTCCGCCTTCAACTCCGCCTGCTCCTCCAGTCTCAAAGCCAGCCCCGAGTGTGGTTGCCGGCATTCCGGTGAACTATGACCAGTCAAAGGTAGGCACTTACACGCTTCCCGATGCGCTGAAGCTCGACGATGGGAAGGAAGTGCGTGATGCGAAGACCTGGTACAAGAAGCGGCGTCCCGAGATCGTTCGCCTCTTCGAGACGCAACAGTATGGTATTGCGCCTGGGCGTCCGGCGGACGAAAGCTTCGAAGTAGTGGACAAGGGAACGCCCGCGTTGAACGGTACGGCGATTCGTAAAGAGATCGATATCCATCTCTCCAAAGATCCATCATGGCCGGTGATTCATCTGCTCGAATACATTCCGGTAAATGCGAAGAAGCCGGTCCCGATGTTCTTCAGTATCAACTTTGGGGCGATACAGAATGCAGTGAATGATCCGGGGATTACTCCACAGAAGGTCTGGAGCCCGAAGACAAATACTCTGATTGTGCCGCCTGCGGGCCGAGGTTTCGGGCGTCTAGACGTGCAACCGATACTTGACGCGGGAATAGGTGTAGCTGCTTTTTATTACGGAGATATCGATCCCGATGATCTCGAAGGATTCTCCAACGGCATTCGCGCACGATATCTGAAGCCAGGCGAGACTAAGCGCGCCGCTGACGATTGGGGCTCGATCGCAGCATGGGCATGGGGGATGAGTCGCGTCGAAGATTATTTCGAGACGGACAAATCGGTCGACGCGAAGAGGGTTGCGATTCACGGTGTCTCGCGTCTTGGCAAGACGGTTATGTGGGCTGGCGCGCATGACCAGCGCTTCGCCGCGGTGATCGCAAGTTGTTCGGGAGAGGGTGGTGCTGCGCTAAGCCATCGCGACTATGGCGAGACCATCGCGCACCTTACGGCCCCTACCCGGTATCCGTATCAGTTTGCGGAGAACTTCGCAAAGTATGCAGGCTTTCCGGATACGGCTCCGATGGATGCGAATATGCTGATTGCTCTGATCGCTCCGCGGCCGCTACTGCTGCAGACGGGAAGTACGGATGACTGGTCCGACCCGAAGGGAGAGTTTCTGGCCGCCGTCGCCGCTGGCCCCGTCTACAAGCTGCTCGGCAAACAGGATCTCGGGACCGATGTATGGCCTGCAGCGAAGACACCGATCTTCAGCAATGGCCTCAACTACTACATGCACGAGGGCGGTCATGGCATGGTGCCCAGCGACTGGGACATCTATGTGCAGTTCCTCAAAGCACAACTTCACCCGGAGCAATAAGTTCGCTTCGAGCTATCAGCGCGATTACCTGCTGGAGATATTATGGTGCCGAAACGTACGGCTATCGGTTTGACGATTGCTGCCGCTACTCTTGCTGCTGCAACTCTTGTCTTCGCACAAAATGCCTCTCAGCCACTGGAACAAGACGCATTGGCAAAGGGGTTTATCAACCCTCCAGATTCGGCTAAACCTCGCATCTGGTGGCACTGGACCAATGGCAATGTCACCGAAGACGGTATTACCAAGGATCTGGAGTGGATGAAGCGCGTAGGCATTGGCGGCTTCCAACTAGTGGACGTTGCTTTGGGGAATGGACAGGTTGTTGAGCCGAAGATCCACTTCGCCACGCCCGAGTGGTATCACGCTGTGGCGCATTCGGCCACGCTCGCAAAGCAACTTGGACTAGAGATGTCGATCTTCAGTTGTGCAGGTTGGAGCGAAGCCGGAGGTCCGTGGGTAAAGCCTGAGATGGCGATGAAGCGGCTGGTGTGGAGCGAAACCGATGTTGCCGGGCCGGTAGATTTTTCAAATAAGCTGGCAGAGCCGCCTTCGAACGAAGGGCCGGTTCGCGATTCAAACGCAGGCTCCACGCCGGACGCACCGCACTTCTATGCCGACTCTGCTGTGGTTGCATACCGCACTCCAGCCGATGAAGTGTCAATGGCTTCGTTGCATCCCAAAGTCACGACGAACAATGGACCGATCGACGGCACACCGCTGCTCGATGGCAGCCTGATGACATCCGTGAACATCGCTGCTCCAGCGGACGGCAGGTCGGCATGGTTGCAGTACGAATTCGCACAACCCTACACCGCGCGCGCCCTATCGTATGGCGCTCACGGGCGCATTCCGGTGGGCCGCATTCTTGCAAGCGACGATGGCGTACACTTCCGCACGATTCTCGACACGCCCGGCCCACAGGGATATCACAGCGCCAGCATTCGCACCTTCGCTTTTCCGGCTGTCACTGCAAAGTACTTCCGTGTCGAACTGGATGGCGCAGGCCTACTTCCCGCTGCTGTGATTCATGGTGCTCCTACTGTTCCCGCGCGTGAATACACGCTGACAGAAGCAATCTTTTACTCAGATGCTCGAGTTAATCGGTGGGAGGATAAAGGAGCTTTCGGCAGTCTGATGGACAGGTACGATGTGGTGCCTACGCCTTCTGCGCCTGCAGCCGCCGAAATTGGTAGCGACAGCATCGTCGACCTCACCCGCAAAATGGACAAAAACGGCACGCTGCACTGGAATGTCCCTGCCGGGCACTGGACGATTCTGCGCATGGGCTATGCACTGACTGGCGCAAGGAACCGCCCCTCTGTTCCAGCCGGCAGCGGTCTCGAGGTCGACAAACTCAGCTCGAAGTATGTGCAGCAATACTTCAAGGGATACATGGATCCTATGCAGCAGCATCTGGGCGACTTGATCGGATCGACGGTGCAGTACATGACGATGGATAGCTGGGAAGCAGGGATGCAGAACTGGACCGACGATATGCTCGCGGAGTTTCAGCGTCGTCGCGGCTACGATCCCAGACCATATCTTCCAGTCCTCGCAGGACGTGTCGTTGGAAATGCCGATATCAGCGATCGTTTTCTATGGGATTTTCGTCGGACACTCGCTGATCTTTATGCGGGTGAGTTTTACGGCACTATGGATTCCGAGCTGCACAAACTGGGAATGAAGGCATACTCGGAGGCATCGGGAGTAGCGCTCGAGATTCCAGAGGACACACTGCTCAATAAGAGCCACATCGATATTCCGATGGCTGAGTTCTGGGTCCATGCGCTGCATCCAGAGTCGATGTACTACGTCGATGTTCGCGGCGCTGCCTCAACCGCTCACGTCTACGGCAAACCGTTGGTGGCGACGGAGTCGTTTACCGGCGGAGGCTACGAATCTCCTTATACCTTTAAGAAGATTGCGGATTACTGGTTCGCGCAGGGCGTTAACCGTCTTGTCTTTCATACCTCAGCCGAGCAGCCCCTCGACACCAAGCCCGGCAACACAATGGTTGGCTCTCATATCAATCGCAACATTACATGGGCCGAGCTCGGTAAGCCTTTCATGACCTACATCGCCCGTGTCTCTTACATGCTTCAGCAGGGCGACCCGGTTGCCGATCTTGCGTACCTGTTACCCGAGGGCGCACCTTCCACGATGCCCTTCTGGGGCAGCGGCCTTCAGCCTGCGCCACCTGCAGGCTACGATTACGACTATGTAAATACTGACATCCTACTGCACCATACCAGCGTGATCGCTGATGGACGCATCCATGTTGATGGCAGTACTGAGATGCCCGATGGCATGACTTATCGCCTCCTTATTCTTCCGCCAACGACGAAGATGACGCCGGAGGTTCTGCATAAGCTGCATGATCTGGTGGAAGCGGGAGCAACCATCGTCGGGCCGCGACCTACGCACTCTCCGAGCTTGCTCCATTATCCTGAAGCCGATAATGAGGTGCGCTCTCTTGCCACCGATCTATGGGGCGATATGGATGGAGTTACCTTCACGCAACACGCCTTCGGCAAGGGCATGACCTACTGGGGGCTTTCGCTGAATGAAGTCCTCAGCCGCATCGACGCACCGCCTGACTTCGCCTCCTCCAAACCGCTCAATGCTCCTCCTGTCTGGATTCATCGGCGCACGTCAGATGCAGATATCTACTTCGTTGCCAATCAGGCCGATGCGCCTGAGCATATCGATGCGCGTTTTCGTGTGGCTGGAAGAGACGTTCAGGTCTGGCGGCCTATGAATGGAGAGATGACGGATAACAAAGCAGGCGATACTGTGGGTTACTCAACCGTTGCCTACGTGCCGAATCGCATCGGCAATCGGCAACTGGGACTTCAGCCTGCGGCCTACACCGAGGTATCAGGCTTCACCACTGTTCCGCTCGATCTCGCCGAGCGCGAGTCTGTCTTTGTCATCTTTCGCCATCCGGCGCATGGAGACTCACGCGCGACATCCGAGCCTATCGATCTTCGGCTCGCTACACTCAAAGGTCCATGGACTCTGACCTTTCCGTCGCACTGGGGAGCGCCGTCCAGCATCCAGCTTGCGAGTCTCACTTCTTGGACTTCGAATAGCAACCCGGGTGTGAAGTATTTTTCCGGTACGGCCACGTATTTAAAAACTGTCGAGGCTCCGGCTTCGTGGTTCCATACAGGTCAACACATCTGGATTGATCTTGGCACTGTTCGCGATATCGCAGAGGTGCGTGTAAACGGAAAGTCTGCGGGGTTAGTCTGGGCCCCTCCATACTATGTCGATGTCACACCGCTTCTTCATCCGGGAGCGAACAAGCTTGAGATTGCGGTGACGAACGAGTGGACCAATCGGCAGATAGGTGACCGCCTATTGCCAGTTAGTCAAAGAATCCTCACGCCTCCGGGCGGACCTCCAGGCCGCTCGAGTGGTATCTTTCGTCAACCTCAGGAGTTGCCTGAATCGGGCCTGATCGGCAATGTCGAATTCTTTGCCCAGCGAAATCCGCGATAAGTGAACTATTGAGCGGCTGCTCTCTCGGCTGTATAGAGAACGACTCGATATATCCTGACCTGGTTTGCTGACATGCTGAGTTGGCGTCCTTGATTGCTCTGATCGCCGATCAGTCGACGTTGCGTAACCCACTTGCCATCGATTCGAGATACTTCGTCGATGCTTCCGATGCCAGCCACTTGGTTATCGGAGTCCGGGTCTCGAGCAAACGACACCGTAAGACCGCGACCTGCGATGAAGAACTCACTGGGGCCGGTTTGCACGATGATCATTGCGCCATCATTGGTGAGCAGGGTCTTTGCCGGCCACGAACGAGACAGGGTGGCCTCAAAGAGGAAGCCGCCGAGGCTGACTGTCTGGGTGGGTCTTGGGCTGTCCGCGTGCAGCACTAGTCCACGCGCGTGCCCGGAAGCCTGAGCAGGCACCAGGATGTCAGAGAGATCATCAAGCGTCTTGTATGTCTGCTCGATAGCAGGCGCAGATTCGGAGCTGTCGAGTGAGGGCTCAACGCTGTCGATGCCGAATGCCGAAAAGCCGAATGCCTTTGCTTCTCCATACGCATAAAACGCGTTGAAGGGAGCACTGTCGATGCGAGCCTCTGGCACAAACATGGCATTGCCCGGCAGCTTGTAACGCTGCATCCAGTATTCGAAGTTCGGCCAGTAGATGTCAGGTGAGTAAAAATCCAGCGCGGGAGCAGCAGCACGGTATATTTGAAGATTGTCGGGATGCGGTCCACCGCTTGGATATTCGCCGGCTCGTTCCGCAGGGGCTGGCAACTGAGCGTTTACATACATGGGCAGCGGATAAGCTTGCTTTCCCGCTGCGGCGACCGATTGAATGAACCTGGCATAGTTCCATGCCATGAAGGCTTCATTAGCTGCGTCGCCAAACACCTCCTGCCAAGACTTTCCTGCAGGATGAAAGCTCTCGCTGAGTTTTGGAGAGAGGAGCTTTTCATCGCTTTCAAGTTTCTTAATGAGCTCGTCCGGCACGGCACTCCGAAAAAGTTGATTTGCTACAGCAGAGCGATCACGACCTCCGAGCCCCAAATAGCCGACTTCATTTTCGACTTGAACCATTAGCACAGTTTGTTGTGTCTCATCTTTTTCGCGCACATGCTTCATCAGAGTAGAAAAGGCCGTGCGGTCGAGTTTGAGCGTCTCTGGTCCGAGAGTAGACAGGATCTCAAGCTCTGCGCCGTCAGCAGAGATGGCTCGCGGAAAGCGCTTTGTATCTTGCCTGACCCAGATCGGAGCGTCGTTGGAGAAAGCATTTTTCCAGCTCCCGAACCACAAAAGAACCAAGTGGAGATGTTGCTCGCGCGCGACATCGATCCAGTGGTCGAGAACGCTAAAGTCAAACTTGTTTTCGGTTGGTTCGATCTGCCCCCACGCGACTGGTATCAGCGCAGTGTTGACGTGCAGCTTTGCGAGCTTTGGAAGAATGACGTCCGCTTGCTCCGTTGTTCCGGATGAAGAGTTTCCCAGTTCGCCACCTAGAATCAGGTACGGCTTCCCATTTACAAGAAGTTGTCTTTGATTCTGGGCTCCTTGGATTCTTGGGAGTTCACGCGCATGCGAAGCCAAAGGGGAAAAGAACCAGCCAGCAAGTAAAAGTGAGATGTAAACCTTACTCTTCAATCGTCATCTCCAAATCTGATCTCAATGAGTAAATAGCGAGAGCGGAACGGCTTCACCCATGATGCGATATCCCGCGGGGGAGGGATGCAGATGGTCACCGCAGTCATAAGCTGGCAGCAGGTGATCAGGATGCTGAGGATCGCGCACGGCTTTATCGAAATCGATGACTGCATCGAAGTTACCGGGAGTGCGAATCCATTGATTGATTTCCTGCCGGTCGGCCTCGTTGCGCGGTCCCGGATGATAGTAGTCCGATCCGGTATAAGGCGTGATGGTTGCGCCAATGACGCGGATACCATGTGCGTGAGCGCGGAGGATGAGTTGCTGATACGCTCCCAAAATCCGATGTACAAGCAGGGAATGTTCCGCTAGAGATACCTCTCCATTGCGGGTCAGTCCGCCAAGATCGTTGACTCCTTCAAAGACAATCAGCCAGCGCA
Organism: Edaphobacter dinghuensis; assembly: GCF_014640335.1. NCBI lineage: Bacteria > Pseudomonadati > Acidobacteriota > Terriglobia > Terriglobales > Acidobacteriaceae > Edaphobacter > Edaphobacter dinghuensis. The sequence goes on from NZ_BMGT01000004.1 coordinate 217,357, forward strand.
CGCCGGACTGGGCCAGTACATCACGGTCAAAGCGCGCCAGCGTATTCGGGCCGAGGCCATCGGTAAGAAGGTGATTTCCTCCGATGCCTTGATTCAGAACGCCGATGTTTTGACCGCTAGAGGAAGCTTGAAGTCTTCCTGCGAGAACATCGGTCCAGCGATCATTTCCGTTCGTGATGGATGCATGTCCATCCGTAATGGAATCTCCCAGCGCAACAATCGAGGCGCCGTTCGGCGGCGCCAGCACATCGATGCCCGAAACTTGATACCAGTGGTCTACCTTGTGTGCGTCAGGAAGGCTTGCTGCATCGACCAGATCTCCATGAACATAATAAGAGGTTGCTCGAGAGCCGGGATGTCCGGTCTGCTGTGTCGGCGCAGTGGCAAGATGAAAGGTGATAGCTAAATTTGAAAGAGCAGCGGCAGGGAAGTTGATGGGATCGGAGATATACTCTGCTCCCGCTGGAACGATAACGTCTTCGCTGCCTGCGAACCGCAGCACCTTGTCAGATGCAAGATCAATGGCTGATGAGGACGCCGAGAGCGGACGTGCGATATGCACCGAGGTGAAATGCAGCGGCTCTGTTCCGAAGCTGTTGGAAAGATGAACGCGCAATGTCGAGCCACCCATTGATAGATGGAAGATCTGCCGAATGGTTACATCGTTGAGATCGACGGATGGAAGAGCATTCTGTGATTCGGGAATCTGTTGTGATGCTGCCCATGTTCCCACCCACACCTGAGGGGCGATTGATGACTGCGCGATTCCACAGGTTCCTGGCAAGAAGACCATTACCAGGAACGTAAGCAGCAATAAGTTTCTGTATACGAATTTCATAGGCAAGGTTTACTATTGGTCTCGAACTAAATCGCTTTAGCTAAGGTCGAGTAAGAATATCATCTCTGGAGAACTGCGTGCTCTCGCGTCTATATCTGGCTCTGCTTTCCATCCCTGTAGCGTTTGCCTGCGTTGCGACATCATGCGCGATAGCTCAGAGTGTTCCCGGCTCAACTTCACCACAGCCGGTCAACTTTACCGCCGAACAGGACCATCAAAACATGATGGATCAGCTTGGAATCAAGTCGTTGCGTCCAGGGCCCAGCGGCAATGAAAAGGCTCCAAACCATGCTAACTATGATGAGGCTAAAGCGAATCCGTTTCCGAATGTGCCCGACGCTCTGACCTTGAACAACGGGGAGAAGGTGACGACTGCAAAGGTCTGGTGGGAGAAGCGCCGTCCCGAAATCGTGGAAGGGTTTGAGCGATATGTCTATGGTCGCGTGCCGAAAAATATACCAAAGGTGACGTGGTCCGTCGTCGCAACTGATAAAGAGATGCTGGGCGGCAATCCAATCATTGCCAAAGAGCTGATCGGACACGTCGACAACTCTTCTTATCCGCTGATCAACGTAAATATTCGTATGACTGTAGTGACGCCTGCCAATGCGAGCGGGCCCGTGCCGGTTCTGATGATGTTTGGCCGCAGCGATTTTCCTGCTCCCAATCAACCTTCAGCAGATGAACTCGCACGCATCAATGCAGCGCAGAAGGCACTTCTCATTCAACAGGACCCCTCTCTCAAAGAGGTCTTCGCCCATCATCCGGCATGGGAGCCGCAGCTTCCCGCACCCTTTCACTTCCCGGAGTTCAATGCCGATGGCGATCCGCCGAGCACATGGGAACTGATCGCCGCCGGATGGGGTTTTGCGACGATCGATCCGGCGAGCATTCAGGCCGATGACGGCGCGGGACTGACGCGAGGCATCATCGGCTTGGTCAACAAAGGGCAACCGCGCAAGCCCGAAGACTGGGGAGCGTTGCGCGCATGGGCCTGGGGAGCAGGGCAGGGGCTGGAGTATCTGCAAACCGATCCCGCGGTCGACGGCAAACACATCGGCATCGAAGGCGTCTCGCGCTATGGCAAGGCGGCACTGGTCACAATGGCCTTCGATCAGCGTTTCGCCATGGTCCTCGTCGGTTCTTCCGGCAAAGGAGGAGCAACGCTGTTGCGTCGCAATTTTGGCGAAGCCGTGGAGAGCCTGACCGGAGGTGAATATTACTGGATGGCAGGCAACTTCATGAAGTACGGAGCGTCAGAGGCGAGCTTCGGCAGTAAGAATCCCGGCGATCTCCCTGTGGACTCGAATGAACTGATTGCACTGTGCGCACCCCGCCTAACCTTCATCAGCTATGGCATCCCGGAGAAGGGCGACGCCAAATGGCTCGATCATCAGGGAAGCTACATGGCGACAGTCGCTGCGAGTCCGGTATGGACGTTGCTGGGCACTCAGGGATTGGGTGTTGATGAAAATTACCGCACTGCGAAGATGCCGGAGGTCAATCAAGGATTGTTGACGGGCAGACTAGCATGGCGGCAGGATGATGGCGGACATACCGACGCGCCGAACATCAAGTACTTCATTCAATGGGCAGATCAGTTCATCGGCCACTCTCATGCTGCCTCGGGCAATCAGTAAGGAACGTTCTATTTAAATCGCTCGTAGATGAGTGTTAAGAGGTCTGTATCAATATTGATATTCCGATAGTTCCATTTTGGGTCGATTGAGGCGATAATCAGCAGGCACCTGGAAAATTAGGTAATTGCGTCTGAGACCTCTCGTTCGGTGGAGGCGAATTCCGGCGCAATTGCGGGGCCTTATGAAATCTCATGCACATCTATTTCTCTGTCGGATTATTGGCGTAGCTCTGTTGTCGGGGCTTCTCGTTTTTGGCGGATGCAACGGATCTCATCAGGCTGAAAGTGGTTCGTCTTCTACACCGCCTCCTACACCTGCAACAGTAAAGGGTACGGTTCGCGGAGGCCAGGTACCGGTTGCGGCGGCTTCTCTTCAGCTCTACGCTGTAGGCACCACCGGAGACGGTTCACCTGCTACACCGCTTCTTGCTCAGCCTATAACCAGCGATGCCGCTGGCAGCTTTTCGCTTACCGGCGCTTATACCTGCCCATCATCTTCCTCACTTGTGTATGTGACTGCTTCGGGAGGCAATCCGGGCCTGGTGTCGGGCACAAATAATACTGCGAGCGTTTTGATCGCCGCTCTTGGCTCCTGCGGCAGTCTGCCGACCTCGTTCATCGTCAATGAGGTGACGACGGTCGCAGCGATCTGGCCACTGGCGTCCTTCATGTCATCGCCAAGTGCGATCGGCTCCAGCGCAGCCGATGCCAGCAATCTCTCCGCAGCGTTTACCCTCGCTGCTGAGTTCGCGGATGTCACGACTGGTCTTGCCCCTGGCCAAAGCGTTTCCACCGGCACCACTATTCCTGCTGACGAGATCAATACCCTCGCTGACATCCTCTCAACCTGTGTTAATTCTGGAGGAGGCGTTGCTGGAGACGGCAGCGCTTGCGGTCAACTCTTTACCTTAACCACCCCAGCAGGCGGCTCGTCGCCGACAACTATCGCGGCCGCCGGCCTCTTCATCCGGCAGAACCCCACGCAAAATATTTCTCAGCTCTTTGCGCTTCTTCCAACGGATGCGCCGTTTACACCGATGCTCAGCATCCCTCCAGTCGATTGGGGTTTGCACCCTGCCGTGCCCTCAGCGCTTTCGGTAACACCCTCTTCCATCAGTTTTCCATCGACGATCGTCAACTTTACCGCGGCATCTCAGACCATCACGCTCAGTAACTCCGGTTCGACGGCCATCGATATCAGCGGCATTGCTCTGACTGGCGCCAATGCCGGCGATTTCACCTACAACAACTCCTGCACCTCGACACTTCCGGCGAATCAGAGCTGCACCATTCAAGTAAGCTTCAGTCCTACTGTGACAGGCTCGAAGTACGCCTATCTCACGATTGCAAATAGTGCCACCAGCGAGCCGGTTGCCATCGCTCTAACCGGAACGGCAGTTGACGGCAGCGGGGCGCTCTCCGTATCTCCCACGTCTCTCAGCTTTTCGCAGCTCTCCGTTCCACAGACAATCACGCTTACCAACTCCAGCGTCTCTGCGATGGCTATCCAAAGCATCAGCCTCTCCAACCAGAACTTCACAGAGACCAATACCTGTGGCAACAGCATCTCAGCCAATGCAAGTTGCACCATATCCGTCACGGCAACAGTCGCGAATACAGATAGCGCAACTCCGCTGACGGGAACGCTCACCATTATTGCCGGCGACACGATTGGCGTTCATACCGTTCCGCTCAGCACCAGCATTGCCCCGGTTCCCGGTCCGCTTGTCGTCACGCCGAATGCCTTGTCCTTTACTGTTGCAGGGGTTCCACAATCGGTTACGCTCACTAACTCCGGCAGCACCGTGTTAACGCTTCAAAGCATCACGGTAGGAAATCCGGCTTTCGCGCAGACCAATACCTGCGGCAACACGCTTGCTCCGGCGGCAACCTGCACGGTTTCAATCACGGTCAACTCTCTCGGCGCTACGGCCCTCAACAGCTCTTTGACGATAGTGGCCAACGATGCGGTGGGCACGCACACCGTCGCTCTCAGTGCTGTGGCTAGCGGCACATTGCCTCCGCTCTCAGTCTCTGTCTCGTCCTTGACCTTCCCCTCGACCTTGCTTCACTTTTCTTCTCCGGTCCAGACTTTCACCATCACCAACAACACGCCGGATGCGATCCTGTACCTTATTTCTTTTACGGGCGCGGCTGCCAATAACTACACGTTGACTGACTCATGCTCCTACCCGCTTGAAGGCGGCCAAAGCTGCACTGAGCAAGTTGCTTTTACTCCTGTTACTGCCGGTGCAGATAATGGCTCGCTGGAATATACGCTGAACGGTTCAGCTCTGGTGACGATTCCGGTTACAGGCACAGGCGTCGCAGGCACAGGTGGAGCGGTCACTCTTTCTCCTTCATCGCTCACCTTTACGCAGTTCGGGGTTCCGGCACCGGTTACTGTCACCAACACCGGTACTACTGCAGTCGCTATCGGTCCCATCACACTTAGTGACGACTCCTCTGACTATGCTCAGACCAATAACTGCGGCAGCAGTCTTGATCCACAATCCGTCTGTACGATTGAGGTTTCTGCAAACCTGATCGATATGGACTCCTCATATGCAGGCACCCTTACTGTAGTCACTGGTGACGCCACGGGCATACACACGCTCCCGCTTTCCACCCCAAGTAACGGCGGCGTGCAAATCGGTGTATCCGGCCCAATCGCGTTTGGTTCCTGGGTGGTCGGCACTACCTCAGCACCACAGACGCTTAATTTTGTGAATAGGGGAGCTGGGGACGTCAACATGGAAATCACTGGGCCTGACGCCAGCGCTTTTTCATTCGATCCAAGCTCCAACATTTCATCTATCTCTTATAGCGGATGTCCCGACGGTTGCTCCTCTGTCATTTACTTCACACCAAGCCATCTGGGACCCCACACTGCCACTCTTGTGACCAATTATGGCAACGCAACGCTGACCGGAACCGGCAGTCCCGCTGGACCATCGTTCGTTCTGAGAGGCAACATCCCAAATCCCATTTATCAGTTCTATGGGTCGGGGGTGGCACCGATCTTGATGCCTGTCACTGTGACCAACAATGGATCCACGCCGCTGAATCTTTCGGCTGCGATGACAGGTGCGAATGCTTCCCAATACGTCCTTCAGAGTCAGTGCCCTGCTTCTCTCCAGGTAGGGTCAACCTGTGAACTCCAGATCACCTTTGCACCAAACCAGTATGGCAGCCTTCCTGCCCAGCTCAAGGTGACAGATAGCGTCTCCGGCATAAGCCAGACGTTGAATTTCATGGGCTTTGGACAATATCCACTGCCGACGATCTCCATTGTTCCGTACTCATTTGGCGATATCCAGCTCGGTTCGATCAGTGCACCGAGCACTGCAACTATTACCGCGCCCGGTGGGCATCCTGTGACTATTTCCGTGCAGGGCGCCCCGTTCAGAATCTCAACGACATCCTGTGATGCAACTCCCTGCCAGGTTGGAGTAACTTTTGCACCAACTGCAACCGGATCTGCGACCGGCACCGTTACCGTGCAGGACATTGTCTCGGGATATTCCAATTCCATATACATGACAGGCACCGGTGGCGTTCCTGTCGTATCGTTATCGCCTTCGGTGCTTGACTTTACCTCTCGCAGCACTGGCACCACATCAATTGCCCAAGTGGTTACCCTGACCAACTCCGGCAATGCACCACTCAATATCTCGGCGATTTCAATCATTGGAACTAATGCAGCCGACTTTGTCCAAACCAATACCTGCAGTGGTTCGATTGCTGTCGGCGCGGGCTGCACTATCTCAATCTCATTCGCGCCGTCAGACGTTGGCAACCTCACCGGCACCGTTCAGATTTTGAGCGATGGTTCGCCTGCAACTATCGAACTGACAGGCACCGCTACCGCGCCCTCTCCTTAAAGAGTGAGAGTGAGTGAGAGTTGAAGTGACAAGTTGTGATGAGGATGCGTCTTGTCTTAAGACATAGATGCATCGCGAATCGCCTGTTCGCGTGCAGCGCGCAGAGTGGCAACTGGTTCGCCAGTGGGGTAGAACTCCATGGCGATGTAACCGGAATATTTCAGCTCTGCAATTTTGCGATAGATGGCGTCATACCGAATCTCGCCGGTTCCGGGTTCGTGACGGCCGGGAACATCTGCGATATGGAAGAGAGCAATCAGATCGATGTTCTTCTCAATCTTTTCAAGGAGATTTCCGGCCTGACGCTGCTCGTGATAAATGTCGTAGAGAACGCGAGTATGTGGGCTATCGACGGCTCGCACGATCTCGAATGCCTGGGTGACAGACGTCAGGTAAGCATGAGGATTCTCAAGCAGGTCGATCGGTTCGAGGACGATCTGGACATCTGCCTTTGCCGCGATTTCGTCGAGGCGCTTGACCGATTCGATGGAGCCGCCCTGAAGGGTTGGAGAGTCGGTGCGCTGGTTAGAGGTAAGGATGATCTGTTTGCAGTTGAGCTTCTTGCAGGCTTCGATGGTCTTGCGCAGCCCGGACTCAACGGTGTCGAAGTTGGCTGCATCTGCGTAGCCATGCGCTCCAGCGGTGGAATCGACGGTAAGCCCAAGAGATTTAATGCGGGTCATGAACTTGGTGTAGTCGGCATCGGTCCACGACTTCCATTCGCCGACCATCTCGACGCCGGTATAACCAGCCTGCGCAACGATCTCCAGAATCTTCTCGAGAGGGCCGTACTTTTTGAGCGTCCAGAGCATGACAGAAAACTTGAATGGTGCTGTGGATGCAGCTTGCGGTTGGGCCTGCGCGCGCGGCAAGAGAGAGGCTGCCGCAGCGGTGGCGGCTGAGAGAGTGAAGCTGCGTCGGTTCATCGTCATAGGTGATTTATCGTCTCGTTGATATATGGTTCGCGGCGGTGGATTGCAGCTTGATGCGAATGCAGAACTCTATCCGTGTTAGCTGTCAGCTTTTGCCGCATTGTTGTGCACGATTTTCTTGAGGGGCTGAGTATAGCGCGTCGAAGGAACTTAATAAAAGGCGCTGCTCATCTTCTGCGTAGCCGATGCGGATCGGCCGCGCAGAGATTTCTCACAGCCGGCTTACGCCAGCGTGTTTGCCATATTGCGTTACAGTGCGCGGCTGCTTTTCGCGAACGTCGTTTCGAGATGCTCAGGCGAAGCGGCTTAGAAACTGGGTTGCAAGTCCGCCCAGCGAACTCTGCGGCGCAGCTTGGCCACCGGGGGCAAAGTGCTGGACGACCATGGGAAGAACAGTCGTGAGTGCAGCTTGCACTACCTGGGGCGAGACTCCTGCATGCTCTGCTGTCTTCTCGATCAGACCGGTTCCGGCAAGTCCTTGCTGTACCTGATCTGGGGTTGCGGTCGCATTCTGGCCGGTGCTCCACGCTCCGATATGTTCTGCCAGGCCATTTTGGTTAAAACTGTTCAATATTCCCTGAATGCCTTCGGGATGCTGTGTCAGTGCCTGAATGAAGCCGCCGGCTACCTTTGCCTGGTCGGTCTGAGAGTCCTGTCCAACCTGTCCTGCCAGAGACTGGAGAGAATCCAAAATGCCCATAATGCACCTCGATGCGGAATTAGGCGGCCTCGTGTGCCGAGCCTTCCGCGTGCGAATGGTTTTATCAGTTATCTGTCCTGTTTGTCGCCCCGATGGCAGTGAATTTGCGCGGTGCCAATATGGAGATAGACTTGAGGCACAATGAGTGACCAGACAAAGATCGCAATTTCAACTACGGATGCACCCGCAGCCATTGGCCCATACTCACAGGCAGTTCGCGTCGGCGACACGCTGTTCGCTTCAGGACAGGTCGGCCTCGATCCAGCCACGGGGCAGATTGTAGAGGGTGGAATCATTGAACAGACCAAACGAGTTTTTGAGAATATCAAAGCCGTTTTAGCCGCGGCAGGGACCGATCTGACACAGGTGGCTAAAACGACCGTCTTTCTCAAGAACATGAGCGACTTTGCCGCGATGAACGAGATCTATGCAACGTATCTCGCTCCTTCGGGCACCGTGCCGCCGGCGCGCTCGACGGTTGCTGTTGCGGGGTTGCCTAAAGATGCCCTGGTAGAGGTCGAAGTGATCGTAAAGGGAGTGGGTGGAGCTTAATCGGCTGACCAGCGTCTCATAAAAAGAGGACAAATTTATGGCTGAGACCGAAAAAGTCGAAAAAGCTGGCAAGATTCACAAGACAGAGGCGGAGTGGCGCGCCCTGCTGACGCCGGAGCAGTTTCATATCATCCGCGAGAAGGGAACCGAACGCCCTTTTACCGGCGCGCTACTGAACAATCACGAAGATGGAACCTATCATTGTGCCGCCTGCGATGCTCCCTTGTTTACTTCGGACAAGAAGTTTGAGTCAGGCAGCGGGTGGCCAAGCTTCTGGTTGCCGGTATCGGCCGAAGCCATTGAAGCTCATGAGGACAATTCTCTGGGAATGCAACGGATCGAGGTCACTTGTGCTCGCTGCGGAGCCCATCTGGGGCATCTCTTTCCCGATGGCCCAAGGCCGACCGGAATGCGTTATTGCATCAATAGTGCTTCGTTAGGTTTCCCAAAAGGGTAAGAAGCCGGGTCTTTTATCTTAGAAAAATAGAAAAACAGGAAAAGCCCCAGCCGCATATTGCATGGCTGGGGCGTTCTGTTTCCATAATTCTGTTTGGTCTAGCTCTCGAAGAGTCTAGTGGGCTTAGCCCTTGACGATTTTGCCGGTCTTGATGCAGCTGGTGCAGACGCGCATGCGCTTGCTCGTGCCGTTGACCTTGGCCTTGACGGGCTGCAGGTTCACGTTCCAGCGACGCCGGGTGGTGTTGTGGGCGTGAGAGATGTTATTGCCAAACTGCGGGCCTTTGCCGCAAAGATCACATTTTTGTGCCATGACTGAAGCTCCAATCTTGATTCGCAGCGACTTCCGGAATTCAAGCCTAATAAAATGAGGGGCTTGCGGAAGCGGTAGGCACGAGCGGAACCAAGTCCGCTGACTCTCTACCGTGTCAGAGTGCGTTACAAAAATTCTATCACTTACAGGCCCTTTGCCGCCATAAAGAACTGGCGGCAAAAAGTCCGATCAGCCTGTATTTCGCAGTCCGGCGCTGATTCCATTGATCGTGGCCGAAATAGCACGATTCAGTTCGGGAGAATCCGGCTCACCAGCGGCAATCGCTGCTCGCTTGCGACGAATCAACTCAACCTGAATCAATGACATAGGATCGACATACGGATTTCGCAGACGGATCGATCGCTCCAGCACGGGATTATTTTCGAGCAGCGTCTTCTGCTGCGTAATCGCAAGAATCATGCGATGGGTAAGGTTGAACTCTACCTCCAGGGTGGCAAAGACCCGGTCGCGCAGCGCCTCATCTTCGACGAGCGAGGCATAGAGCCGCGCGATGCCGAAGTCAGCCTTCGCCAGCGCCATCTCGACGTTGCGAACGATGTCGAGGAAGAGCGGAAAGTCTCGCGCCATGGTTTGAAGCAGGGCGAGTCCATTGGCATTTTCCTTCACAAAGAGGTCGAGGGCATGGCCCACGCCGAAGAAGGCAGGCACAAGCTGCCGCGACTGCATCCAGCCGAAGACCCACGGAATGGCGCGAAGATCGGCCATTGACTTCTTGCCGCCGCGCTTTGCCGGGCGCGAGCCAAGCCGCGCATGTTCGAGTTCTGCCACCGGCGTCGCCTGCTCAAAGTAGGTAAACGTCTCTGGGTTGTCCACGATGTGCTTACGGTAAAACTCGTAGGACGTCGAGGAGAGCCAGTCAAGCGCCGCCTCCCACTCTGGAAGAATCTCACCGGTGAGATGTGGCGGCACCTTGCCTCTTTGCAGAATGGCATCAGGTCGTGCCAGAGCATCAAGGCTGGCCGCGATCATCAACTCAAGATTACGCTCGGCCAGCACAACATCGGAGTACTTCCAGTTCAGCACCTCACCCTGCTCCGTCAGCCGCAGTTCGCCGGTAAAGCTATCGATGGGTTGGGCAAAGATGGCACGATGCGTCGGTCCACCGCCACGCCCAACGGTGCCGCCGCGGCCATGGAAGAGGCGCAGCGTAACTCCGCACTCGCGGGCAACCTCATGCAGCGCACGGTGAGCTTTGTAGATCTCCCATGTGCTGGTAATCATGCCGCCGTCTTTATTCGAGTCCGAGTAGCCCAGCATGACCTCCTGCCGATGCTTCCAGCTCTTCAGCAGTGGCTGATACGCCTCGCTCGTCCAAAGCTGGCGGCAAACCGCAGGTGCATTCTGCAAATCTTCGATCGACTCAAACAAAGGAACTGGCTGCAAACCGGGATCGTTCGTCTCGTCGTCTGCCTCAACTTTTACACCGCCGAGTCGTGCCAACCAAAGCACATGCAGCACATCTTCCGCGCTGGTAGCTCCGCTGATGACGTATTGCTGAATCGACTCTGGCGCATAGGCCTGCTTCAGCTCGGCGATGGCGCGGAAGGTATCCAACACCTCGCTCGTCTGCGGCGAAAGCGCTGGAGGAAGATGAATCTGCGCCGTCAGGGGATTCGTGCCGGTGGGTGCCTGCCAGGCAGAGATTTCTGCCACGGCAGCCGTGTGGACACGCGCATGCTGCCGGATGTCGAGCGTATGCAGATGCAGTCCGTACGTCCGAACCTCGATCAGCAACGGATCGATCAGCATCTCAGCGAGACGATGGCCGCGATTTTCGGCAAGGCTGTTGCGAAGAATCGTAAGGTCGGACAGAAGATCAGCAGCACGGGTATAAGGCGTGAGCGCCGGATTGGCTGGCAGAGGCAATCCTGATTGCGGTGTAGCGCCCAACTTCATCATGATGCAGGCGATCAGCAATCGCAGATGTTCATAGTGGAAACGTTGCTCTACTGCCAACTGTCCCGCCGCCCGAAGTTTGCCAAGGTAGTGGTCAAGCAGTCCAGCAACTTCGGCTGAGACCGGAACCTGCTGGATCGAGCTACCAAGCTGCTCGAAGACATTCTGCAACCGCCGCCGATAGTGATTCAGCAGCAGGTTATGCGCCATGGCCAGAGATTCGCGCGTGACCTCGGGAATGACGAAGGGATTGCCGTCGCGATCGCCTCCGATCCACGAGCCGAAGCTAACCAGTTGGGGCAGCTTGGAGATAGCGACGGGATGGGAGTCGGGATTCGATTCGGGATATTCGGCGGCCAGCGCAGCGGCTACCTCGGAATAGAGCACCGGGAGCGTATCGAAGAGGCTGGTCTCGTAGTAATCGAGCGCCATGCGAATCTCGTCGCGAACCGTCGGACGCGCACTGCGAACATCGTCGGTCTGCCACAGGGCAGTGATCTCGGCGGTGAGGTTGCGCTCCAAAGCCTCGAGTTGCGGAGCAGGAACAGGAATGCGGTCAAGCTGCTCCAGCAGGTCCGAGATACGCCTCCGCTTGAACATCACTGAACGCCGTGCTACCTCGGTGGGATGCGCGGTAAAGACAGGCGTAATGCAGATGCGCTGCAGAAAATCGTGTGCCTGGGCGGCGTCAAGACCCGCCTCACGAAGACGGCGCAATGTTCCGCGCAGATCGCCTCGCTGCGGAGCGGCGTTTTGATCGAGCTGAATTGCCAACCGCCGCCGTTTGCGGTGGTTCGTCTCGGCAAGGTTGATCAGCTCGAAATAAAATCCGAAGGCACGGGCAAGTTGATAGGCGGCTGACAGTTCCAGCGCGCCGACCCGGCACAGTGCCTCTTGCAGATGCGAGGCGGCAGCGGCAGTATCGCCCTTTGCGTCCGCTTCGCGGCGGGCAATGGCAATACGGCGAAGCGCTTCGACAGCATCGTAAAGAGGAGCGCCAGACTGCTCGCGTAGAACACCGCCAAGCAGGGTGCCAAGCGAGCGAACGTCGCGGCGAAGAGGAGCTTCTTTCAGATCTCCAGTAGGTGCCTGGAGTTCAGCAAGGCGTTGGGGCCAATTAGGAGGAGTCCACAAGGACGGCATGATTCAACGATAAATCAATCGTGGGCAAGAAGGGTAAGAGGGCACGTTGCAGCCATTGAACTTCGGTCCAGATCGCTTGCCGGATGGCATGGAGCCGTTATCCTTCTAGCTGCTCAGCCAATCAAAGCATAGGAAAAGCGCCCACAAAGGGGCGCTTTTAAGAGGAATCGGCAATTCAGTGCGATTACATAACCAGTGCAAGCTTCTCAAGCTCTTCCTGCATCGACTTAAGCGAGCTAACCGATTCAATACGCGACGCTGCAATGCGTGCCGCATCCATAGAAACCCCATAGCCGCGTCCTGAGAGGAAGCTACTGATGAGGTCCGCGGACTGCCAGGAATCGAAGCTCGATTTTCGCAGCTCTTCGCGAAGACCGTTAAGGTCAGCGGCAGGGAACTGTTCTACGGGACTCTTCTGGAAGTCTGTCATGGTCTCTTTCCTCCTCTCTCGATGACGGGCCGCCATCAAATTCACCTTCTATTTATAAGATGCGGAAATCGAACAAATGTTGCGGAATTCTCTGCAAATCCAGAGAGACGCACGGTTAAAAACAAACAGCTTTTCTGCAATACGCAGGGGTGAAACGCGAAGTTCCATCAATCGTGCCAGTTAGAGGGTGCGGTCCGCCAATAGGACGGGGATACCGTCTACCAGAGGATAGCGGCGCAGACAGCCAGTGCAGCGGATGCTCTCTGGCTGAGACTCCAGTGGCTGGTGACAGACGGGGCAGACGACCCATCGTAGATCCTCGGGGAGCAGGGGGCTGGTGTTCATCTTCCCATCCATTCTTTCATTCTAGTGGTTACACCCTCAGCGGTTGCCGCGGATTTGGTGCATGGTCTGTCGCGATACCATGGAGGAGATGACAAATACTCCGCAAATTTTGGATGGCGTCGCGATTGCCGGTCAGATCAAGGCCGAGGTCGCTGTTGAAGTCAAGCAACTTACAGCCCGTGGAATCACGCCGGGGCTGGCAGTAATTCTTGTTGGCGAGGTGCCTGCCTCTCAGATTTACGTTCGCAGCAAGGTAAAAACCTGTGGCGAGCTGGGAATCTACAGCGAAATGCTGACTCCGCCGGAGAGCATCACGACAGACGAGATGCTTGCCCTGGTTGCCGAGCTGAACGCGCGTGAAGACATCGACGGCATTCTCATCCAGTTGCCTCTGCCCAAGCACGTCGACACCAAACGCCTGCTCGAAGCCGTATCTCCCGACAAAGATGTCGATGGCTTTCACCCCGTAAATGTAGGCCGTCTGCAAAGTGGCCAACCCGGCCTGGCACCCTGCACTCCCGCCGGAATCATCGAGATACTGAAGCGCAGCAACCTGCCTGTAGCCGGACAAAATGCTGTGGTTGTGGGCCGTTCCGACATCGTAGGCAAACCCGCAGCGATGATGCTGCTCAACGCTTCGGCTACGGTGACGGTCTGCCATAGCAAGACGAAGAACCTTGCCGAGTTCACGCGCGAGGCTGATCTTCTGGTCGCGGCGATTGGCCGCCCAGGCTATGTCACCGCAGAGATGGTGAAGCCGGGAGCGACGTTGATCGACGTAGGCATCAATCGTGTAACCGATGTCGCCGAAGTCGAAGAGTTTTTCCCCGGCGATGCAGCGCGAGCGGCCACCTTGGCCAAACGCGGCTCGGTTGTCGTCGGCGACATCCATCCGGCAGCGTTCGCCATCTCTGGAGCGTACACGCCGGTTCCGGGAGGCGTAGGAGCGTTGACCATCGCGATGCTGATGAAGAATACGGTCACAGCAGCGAAGCTGCGCCGTGGCCTCTCGGCAGAGAAGGACTAGCGATATGCTGCGCGTTGGTCTCACCGGTAGCCTGGGAAGCGGCAAATCAACTGCTGCAAAGTTATTTGCCGCGCACGGCGCGCAGGTGCTGCACTCCGATGCAATCGGGCGCGAACTGATGGCGCCGGGGCAGGCTGTCTACGCAGAGATTATTGCTCACTTCGGTAACAGTGTGGTGCTACCCGATGGGCGGCTCGATCGCCCGGGACTGGCGCGTCTTGCCTTTGCCGAGGGTAGAGTCGACGAGTTAAATGCAATCATCCACCCGGCGGTGATCGGGCATCAGCGAGAGCTCATTGAAGATATTGCGCGGCGCAATCCTGCTGCGGTTGTTATGGTCGAATCGGCATTAATCATCGAGGCCGTGCACGGCGACGGTGCGGACTGGCAACGGCGATTTGACCGTCTGATCCTTGTGACTGCCCCCGAAGAAGTGAAGATTGCGCGATTCGTACGCCGGTGCGTCGGCGATACAAAGGCGACCGACGAACAGATCGCGGAGTTCGAGGAAGAAGCCCGGCGAAGACTGGCTCGCCAGATGCCGGACGAGCAAAAGATGGCCCTATGCGATTACGTTCTCACTAACGATGGCGCTGTCACCGAGTTGGAGTGGCAGGTCGACCAACTGTGGCCTATTCTCCGCATCGCCGCTCGCTGAAGATATATCGCACCGATCACAAGTTGCGCTGAACCAGCCGCGCCTAGCTACAATGACAGCAGACGGCCGATATGCTCGGCATTAAGGATTCAAGGGTCTCCATGATGAAACTGCGTCCCGTTCTTCTGGTCATTTTGTTGCTCTCCGGCTTCTACTACCTGACGACGCACCTTGCGCCCTCCGGGACCTTCGCGCCGTGGGTGCACCACGTCTTCACCAGAGCGACTGCGCCCGACGTGAGCCCGTCCACGGTGCGAGGACCCATGGGGACGCTCGAGTTGACGGAGGCTGCCGCAGCTCCGGCCTTCGATAGTGAAGAGCAGCAGAACATCGCCGTCTACAAAAAAGCCCTGCCGTCCGTCGTCAACATTACTTCCACCGCGGTCGCCTTCGACTTCTTCTACGGTGCAGTCCCACAACAGGGCCAGGGTTCAGGCTTCGTCCTCAACAAAGACGGCCTGATCATCACCAACTACCACGTCATCAGCCTGAATCCTCAGCGAGTCGAGGTGAAGCTCTCAAACAAGCACACCT
This sequence comes from Edaphobacter dinghuensis, assembly GCF_014640335.1. Classification (NCBI taxonomy): domain Bacteria; kingdom Pseudomonadati; phylum Acidobacteriota; class Terriglobia; order Terriglobales; family Acidobacteriaceae; genus Edaphobacter; species Edaphobacter dinghuensis. The sequence continues at coordinate 232,725 of NZ_BMGT01000004.1, forward strand.
ACAAGGCCAAAGTCCTCGCAGTCGACAAAGGGCACGATCTGGCTTTGCTGAAGATCGACAATGCACCCAATTTGGTCCCGGCAACGCTCGCCTCTTCGCAGGGATTGGTCGTCGGGCAGCGCGTCTATGCCATCGGCAACCCGTTTGGCCTTCAAGGAACGATGACGCGGGGAATCATCTCCGCTATCCGCTCCATTCGCGGGCCGGAGCAGAATCCGATTGAGGACGCCATTCAGACCGACGCTTCCGTCAATCCCGGCAACTCAGGCGGTCCGCTGCTGAACTCACGCGGCGAGGTCATTGGAATCACCACCATGATCGCAAGCAACGGCGCGGATCAAAGCTCCGGTGTCGGCTTTGCCATTCCCATCGATACGGCAAAGGCGGTGCTCAGCGATTTTGAGAAATACGGCTATGTACGCCGTCCTTCGCTTGACATCGTGACCTTGCCCATCGGTCCCGATATCGCTCAGCAACTTGGCCTGCCTGCGGACTACGGCATCCTCATCGACCACGTCTTGCCCGGTGGTGCGGCAGCACGTGCAGGACTTCGCGGAGGCAATCAGCGCGCCTATATGGGCAACATCCCGGTAATGATCGGCGGCGATCTGATTGTAGGTATGGATGGGCAGGACATCGCCAACGCGCAGGATCTCTCCGCCGCAATGAATAGCCATCACGCCGGAGATGTCGTCACGCTGACAATCTTCCGTGGTCAGAAGCGCATGGATGTCAAGGTCACCCTAAGCGACGCAAAAGACCAGCAGACTCAGCAGGGCCAACAAGCGTAACCGGCAGCCCTATTTGTTGCGATGAAGGTAACGCCGCTCGCTGATGGCGTATTCGCCGCTGAGCACGCGCGCAATTGCCTCAGGATACGCAGCATGTTCCTGCTGGAGCACCCGCGCCGACAACGTCTCGACAGTGTCCTCGTCTTTGACGGGCACGGTCTTTTGCAGAATGATGACACCGTGATCCACCGCCTCGTCGACGAAGTGCACGGTGCAGCCCGCGACCTTCGCGCCGTACTCCAGCGCCTGTCCCTGCGCATCGAGCCCCGGAAACGCAGGCAGAAGCGACGGGTGAATATTCAAGATACGGTCAGGAAAGGCGCGCACGAAGTCCACTGTCAGCACGCGCATGTAGCCTGCCAAACAGACTAGATCGACCTTGTGCTGATGCAGCCGCGCCACCATCTCTGCATCATGCTCGGCCCTTTTGCGCCCGGCTGAAGGAACGCAAAACGCCGGAATCTTCAGTTCACGCGCCGCATCCAGCCCACCTGCATCTTCGCGGTTCGAGAGCACCACGGCGATCTTCGCACCCAACAGGCGATGGTCGTTGATGGCCTTTGCAATCGCGAGAAAGTTCGACCCACGTCCGGATAGCAAGATTCCAAGCCGCTTCACTCCAAGCCCCTTTTATCTGGTTGCGCTGCGTAACGGACAATGCAAGGCAACTACACCTATAACGTTGGATGCCGCTCCCTGTGCCTGCGCTGTACTCAACCCTAGTTGTAGCTGACCTTACGTTCGCCGCGAACGACGCGCCCGATGATGACATGACGCTCGTTGGCGCGGTTCAGAATCGCCTTCGCCTTCTTGATCTTCTCCGCCGGAATCACGGCAATCAGGCCAATGCCCATGTTGAACGTGCGCAGCATCTCGTCCTGATCGACATTGCCCAGCGCCTGCAAATGCTCGAACAGCGGTGGCACCTGCCACGAAGCCAGATCGACGACAGCGCCCATCCCCTTCGGCAGAATGCGTGGCAGATTCTCTGTAATGCCGCCGCCGGTGATGTGGGCCATGCCGCTAACAACCTCGGCTCCCGTCAGCTTCTTGATGATCGCAAGATAGCTGCGATGAGTGCGCATCAGCGCCGCTCCTGCCTTGTCCTTCAATTCGTTGACATAGTGGTCGGGCGCGTACTTTGCCACTTCAAACAGCAGCTTGCGCGCCAGCGAATAGCCATTAGTATGCAGTCCATTGGACGGCAGTCCCACCAGCACGTCTCCCACTTGAATCGTGTCGCCGGTAATGATCTTGTCGCGGTTCACCGCGCCGATAATCGTTCCTGCCAGATCGTACTCGCCGTCGGCATAGAAGCCTGGCATCTGTGCCGTCTCGCCGCCGATCAGGGCGCAGCCATTGGCGCGGCACGCCTCGCTGATGCCTTGTACCACGGTCTCGATAATGGCGTTGTCGAGCTTTCCGGTGGCGAGGTAGTCGAGGAAGAAAAGCGGCGTCGCGCCCTGCACAGCAATGTCATTCACGCAGTGATTGACAAGGTCCTGCCCTACCGTGTGGTGAATGCCCAGTTCAAAGGCAACCTTGAGCTTGGTGCCCACGCCATCGGCACTCGATACCAACACCGGATTGGGGTACTTTGCCAGATCGAGTGCGAACAGGCCGCCGAAGCCACCAATCTCGCTGAGCACCTGCCGGTTGAAGGTCTTGCGCGCCAGCATCTTGATGCGCTGCTTGCTGCGCTCGGCGCTGGTGATGTCGACACCCGCATCGGCATAGCTGACGCTCTTCTTCGCCGTCGAGATGCGCTTGCCTGCGACGTCTGTCCCTTTGGCGGATTTCTTTGAGGTCGTGCCTCGCTTGTTGTCTGTTGCGGCTGAGGCAGAAATTTCGTTTGCCTGGTCCGCTGAGCGCTGGTTCGGCGCGGTTGCATCCGTTAGTTTTGTGGCGTGCATAGGGAAAGTCTCATCCTGCAAAGTCATGCTCCATGAATATTATCGCTTGAATAAGAAGAGTTTCAGTCTAGCAGGATGAGGATAAGTCCCCGTAAACGGCCTTTATTTCCTCCTCCGATTTGGCTTTTATACTGAAGCAGATGCCCCTTTCTCACGCCAAATCCCGCCAGTTGCAGCAACGAGCAGAAAAACTTCTCCCCGGCGGCGTCGATTCGCCCGTCCGCGCCTTTCGCGCCGTAGGCGGCGAACCTCCCTTCGTCACTCGTGCCGAAGGCGCTTATCTCTTCGACGCCGACGGCAACCGCTACCTGGACTTCTTCGGCTCCTGGGGCCCGATGATCCTCGGCCACGCCTTTCCGCCGGCGGTCGAAGCCATCCAGCAGGCAGCAGCCCGCGGGGCCAGCTTCGGCGCGTCCACAGCGGCGGAGGCCGATCTGGCCGAGCTGGTCACGCAGTGCTTCCCCTCAGTCGAAAAGCTGCGCTTTGTCAGTTCCGGCACCGAGGCCTGCATGTCCGCCATACGGCTGGCAAGAGGATTTACCAGGCGTAACTTCATCATCAAGTTCGAAGGCTGCTACCACGGCCACTCCGACGCCATGTTGGTCAAGGCCGGCTCCGGGGTAGCGACGCTCGGCATTCCCGGCTCCGCAGGCGTCCCGGCAGAGACGGTACAGCATACGTTGGCGCTGCCTTTCAATAATCTGGCTGCGGTCGAAACCGCGTTTGCTGCATATCCCGATGCCATCGCCTGCGTCATCGTGGAGCCGGTCGTCGGCAACGCCGGAACCATCGCCCCGGCACCGGGCTACCTCGAAGGCCTGCGAGCGCTGACCAGCAAATACGGCGCGCTGCTCATTCTCGACGAGGTGATGACAGGCTTCCGCCTCTCACTCGGCGGAGCGCAGCAGCTTTACAACATTACGCCCGACCTCACCACCCTGGGCAAGATCATCGGCGGCGGCCTCCCCTGCGGAGCCTTCGGCGGCCGCGCCGACATCATGAACTATCTCGCACCCCTCGGCCCGGTCTATCAGGCCGGAACCCTCAGCGGAAATCCGCTGGCAATGGCAGCCGGAATTGCCACTTTGCAGCAGCTGATCGCAAAGAAAGATTCGATCTACCCATTGCTCGAAAAAACCACAGCCGCCATCGCCGAAGGCGTCGCCGCCATCTCACACGAAGCCGGGATCTCGCTCACCGTAAATCGGGTAGGCTCGATGTTCACCTGGTTCTTCACGCCGAACCCCGTCACCGACTTCGCCAGCGCGGCAACCTCCGACACCGAAGCCTTTGGCCGTTTTCACCGAGCCATGATGGAGCAGGGAATCTGGCTGCCGCCCTCGCAATTTGAAGCGGCATTTCTCTCCACTGCTCATGACGAGGCGGAGATTGCCATGACATTGGCGGCAGCCCGCAGAGCGTTTGGTCTTTAGGATAGTTCAGGGTTTGTCGGGATATCTCTGAGAGCTTATCTGGTGTCCGGCAGCTGTTCTTATCAGCTTCGAGGGAGCTTTTCTAACGTGACGAACTCAAGGTTGCGAGATAACGCCCAGGAGATCTTCCGGCAATCGCTTGCGGACTGCAGCATTGAGAGTGCTTTTACGAGGGCTATTCATGTCAGCAATGAAAAGGGCTCTCCCCGGCTGGTGATTCATGGGATCGAACCAATTGAGCTCATTTCTCTAAAACATATTCGAGTTGTCGCTGCCGGTAAGGCTGCAGGGGCCATGCTGTCTGCGTTGCTGAGATGCCTGGAGCCGTGTGGCCAGCATGATGTGTCCGGCGTGCTGATCGCTGCCGAACAGCCATCAGCTATACCGCCGGGCTTCCAGTTCTTTCAGGGCGGTCATCCGCTGCCGAATGAAGCTTCCTTGGCCGGAGCACAGGCGGCATTCGATATGCTGGGGGATTTGCAGGAGGATCAAACTGCCGCCACTGAGACCCTGGTTGTCTTCCTCATCAGCGGCGGCGCTTCTGCCATGATGGAGCTTCCTCTCGATCCATCTATCTCACTGGAGGATCTAAGGAACTTCTACCGCGAGCTTGTTCACAGCGGCGCGTCCATCGCTGAGATCAATTGCATTCGTAAGCATTTTTCGGCAGTAAAGGGAGGACGGCTCGCTTTGGCAGCGCGAGGAATTGCAAGTCTTTCGATGCTGATCTCAGATGTTCCGCCCGAACATCTGGACGCTCTCGCCTCAGGCCCAACTCTTCCTGATACCTCGACCGTCGAGCAGTGCCGCGAGATTTTGGCTCGGTATGAGCTGCAAAACCGGTTTTCTCCATCCGTGCGGCGATTTTTTGAGCGCCCGGATCTTCCAGAGACTCCAAAGCCTGGAAGCTTTACTGCAAGGACAATCACCCTGCTGACCTCAGACCATCTAGCCGAAGCTGCGCGGAAACGAGCGGAAGAGCTGGGATTTCACGTAGCTATCGATAACACTTGCGACGATTGGGACTATCGCAAGGCGGCAGAGTATCTGATCGATCGCGTTCGCAGCCTAAGGAGTATTTATCCGCGTGTCTGTCTGATCTCTTCCGGAGAGGTAACGGTAAAGCTGCCCAGCGCGAATGTCTCGGCCAAGCTAGATTCATCCGGGATTGGCGGGCGTAACCAGCACTTCAGCCTCTATGCGGCAACTCTGCTGGAGGAGGCAGACGCTTCAATGGTCGTTCTCTCGGCAGGATCGGATGGCATCGATGGCAATAGTCCGGCGACGGGAGGCGTCGTGGACGAGCAGATGCTGAGATGCCAGACGCAGACGCGGAATTGCGATGTGTCTGAAGAAGTGAGGGATGCGGCGATGAAGTCATTACAGAAATTCGACTCGTATACCTTTTTGGAGAGTATGGGAGCGACGATTGTGATAGGCCCAACCGGTAATAATCTCCGCGATTTACGAATTCTGCTTAACGTAACCAACTAAAGGAATCATTCGTTGCTTAGAAATGATGGTAGCGGATGTCTATGATCTGTCAGGCGTTATGGTGGGCCCGGAGGGATTTGAACCCCCAACCAAGGGATTATGAGTCCCCTGCTCTAACCGTTGAGCTACAGGCCCCAGTTCCAGACGCGCGGAAACAAGTCTAAGCCCAGGCAGGCTTCGGTTTCTGCGTTGGATAGCAGGGTGGTTTTGGCACTACTCCTGTGATGTCCAGTGGTGCAGTGCCTCTTTAGTCTCGCATATCAGTTCGTAGACGACCAGTTGGTGAAGCGGGGTAGGAAATTCTTGAGTTTGGTATTAGCTTCGGTGACATCCACAGGACTCGCGAACCATCAGGGTGACCGGAAGAACGGTTCTGGCGCTGGAGGTAGAAGACGTGCTCCTGATCTTTTGCAGAAGGAGACGTGCGGAGGTGCGTCCTAGCTCAGCGGCCGGCTGGCGAATCGTGGTTACGGGAGGATTGAGCAGCGTATAAAAGTCGACATCGTCGAAGCCAACCAGCAGCACGTCCTTGGGGACCTCAATTCCTAACGTTCTGAGGGTCTTAATAACGCAGATAGTGCAGGCGTTATTTGCGGTGAACAGTGCGTCCGGGCGATCGGGAGAATCGAACAGTGCCGACAAGACCTTTTGTGCGGTAGCTTCATCCGATAACGTTACTTTTCTGCGAGGCAGATTTGCATGTCTTAAGCACTCCTCGTACCCGGCAATTCGCTGCCTGACGGGCTGCAGGTGAGAGTTCATCACCATGCAGGTAATCTTTTTGCAGCCGTGACTTATGAGGTGTTCGACTGCGATTCGGGCACCTGCCCGGTTTTCGACCTCGACTGAGTCCGTCACGGCTCCCTCAATGGGGCGGTCAATCGTGACAAGCGGCGTCGATCCGGTGGCAACGGTCTTTAAGTACTTGCTTTGGCTGTTGGCCGGGACAAGCAGGATGCCATCGACGGGATGGTGCGTCATCTGCTCGATTTGGGCCTCTTCAATGGATGGATCGCCATTCGAGGCCGCCAGCCATGCCAGATATCCGGCCTCGCGGGCGGCTTCCTGGACGGCGTGGCTGACGACAGAGAAAAAGGTGTCTGCCAGGTCTGGAACGATGAGGCCGATCGCCTTTGACAGTTGGCCGGTTAAGATTCGGGCTGCGTGGTTTGGACGGTATCCCAGTTGACGGATCGCCGCGCGAACTTTTTTCGCGGTTTCGTTGGCTACATAGGGGTGGCCGTTGATTGTGCGGGAGACGGTCATGGGGCCGACACCGGCTGCCCGTGCCACGTCTTCCAAAGTCGCTTTTTTCTTCGGTAGTAGCTTGCTCACGTGCACCTTTTTGACCGTGTTTTATGAGAGGGCTAACACATTATTCACAATACTCAGTCTCAATATAGTTCAGCCATAACATCTTTTTGGTTGACAGGTAAAATTTGATAGCGTAAATCTGGTTCGCATTGTGATAGCGCAATCACGCTCAGTTGAAAGTTGAACAATAAATCAAAAGTTTAAAGATAAAGATTCCCCCCAACTTTGAAGGAGTCCGAGATGCTAACAGATAAATTCAAATATCCAGCCCGTTACAAAACTGAGAATCCAACTTCATCGGAAATATGCGTTGTGAAGTTTGACGCGCCTTCGCCACGTCTTGTTTCACGCCCGTTTTTGTTTCATTTGGCAGTAATATGGATGTTTTTGAGACATTACCCCTTGAGGACGCTTGTGTTGAGGACGCTTTTTGCAGCCTCACTGGCAATTCCACTTGCGATCACCTTCGCTCCAGTCAGTGCTATCGCTCAGTCTGACAGTTCCGCAGTATCGGGTACGGTTACCGACCCATCCGGCGCTGTGGTGGCCAATGCGCAGATCATCCTGCGCAACGAAGGCACCGGCGTCGAGAACACGGTTACCAGCAATGAGAGCGGCCAGTACACTGTTCCTAACGTTCGCCCTGGCACCTACACCGTGACGGTGGAAGCCGCGGGATTCCAGACGTACAAGACCAGCGGCGTACAGGTGGACCCCTCGATCGCCAAGCGCGTCGATGCGCCGATGAAGGTGGGCAATACCTCGAGCAGCATCGTTGTAGAGGCAAACTCCAACTCGGTGCAGACGGAGAGCGCTGTGCTCGGTCAGCTCGTAACCCAGGAGCAGGTCAAGAGCATTCAGCTCAACGGCCGTAATCCGATGTACCTGGCCCAGATGGAGCCGGGCGTCGTGCGTAATGCTCCGATGGCAAACTTCAACTTTGGCCTGGACAACGGTCTGAACATCGGCGGCTCGCGCAGCCAGGAGAGCCTGCTGACACTCGACGGCGCTCCGATGGTGCGTACCCGTTCCAACGGTACCAGCGTCGGTGTGGCTGACGTGGACACGACCAGCCAGGTACAGGTGCTGACTGGCAGCTACCAGGCCGAGTACGGACGCTCCGACGGCGGCCAGGTTCGCATGGTACCCAAGAGCGGCACCTCCGACTTCCACGGAGCGGCGTACGAGTATCTCCGCAACAACTTCTTCAACGCCAATGAGTGGTATCGCAAACTTCCATCTAATCCGATCGCGACTCAACAGCACCCCCAGGCGTTCCGCTACAACCAGTTTGGTTGGAATATCAATGGCCCCGTCTATATCCCGGGTCACTGGAACAAGAACAAGGAAAAGCTCTTCTTCCTCTTCGGACAGGAGTGGGTGAAGTACAACGTAGGTGACGTCGTAACACGTGTTGTGCCCTCCGTCGCCATGCGTAACGGTGACTTCAGCGAGTTGCTTGGCTCTAATGCCGGTCTGTATGGCTATGCTGTCGGGACCCAGGTGTATCACCCCGGCACCACTACACCGTATGCTGGCAATATCATCCCGAAATCAGATCTGAGCGCGAACGGAGTTGGCCTGCTGAATGCTTTCCCGGTGCCGAACGCGGCAACCGCCAGCTACAACTGGATCGATACCGCTCCGGCTCCGCAGACCCAGCGCAAGGATACGATTGTGGTGGACTGGGTTCCAGCCGATGCTCACCGCATCCGTCTGACCATCCTGAACTATACGTTCCACCAGACGTCGCCGCACAATGGCAACTTCAACCTGTTGCCGCAGAAGTGGAGCCGTCCGAACCAGGTTGCCGTTCTGCACTACTCGTGGAACATCAACCCAACGATGGTAAACGAAGCGATTGCCTCCGCTGCCTCCGACCACGTGACCATCGGTGTAGATACCTCCAGCGGTCTGTATGACCGCACCAAGTACGGCATCAATTATCCCTACCTGTACGGCGCTGCAACCAAGGACCTGCCGAACAAATACCCAACCATTCAGCTTCCGGGCAGCTTCAGCTTGCTGGACGGCACACCGTATCCGTCGAAGTCCGGCGGTATTGTGTTCACCTTCGCCGACAACCTGACCAAAGTATGGGGTAACCACACGGTGAAGGTCGGTGTCTCCGCTGAGTATTCCGGTGAAAACAATAAGGACCAGATCACCGTTTCGAACACGCCCGGTTCCACCAATAACCAGAACGGAAAGTTCGTGTTCACCGATCAACGCATTGGAGGTGCTACTTCCAAGGTGGGTGTCGCCAACGCAGCCCTGGGTCTGTTCGATACTTACGGTGAGATCGGTCAGCGCTCCTACACACTGTATCGCGCCTGGGCTTACGAAGGGTTTGCGCAGGATAGCTGGCACGTAACGCCAAACCTGGTGATCGAAGCCGGCATGCGTTACAGCTTCTACAATCCGTACTACGCCAAGTGGGGCAACCAGTCGGTCTTCAGCCAGAAGGACTACAACGCCGGCAGTGCGGCCGTCGTAAGCCCGATCAATGGAACCGTAAGCGGCACCCCAGAGCAGTTGTTGAACGGCGTGGTCATCCCAGGCAGCGGCTTCCCCTCGAGTGCAAAGGGCCACGTAAGCTCGGACATTCTGGCGAATGGGTACTCCTTCCTGTTCCGCGGATATGACCGTCAGTACTCACCCACCATCAAGACGAACTTCCAGCCCCGCGTCGGCATCACCTACCAGGTAAGGCCGGGAACTGTGCTTCGTGCAGGTGGTGGCCGCTACATTCAGCGTCTCGGCATTACGGACAACGTCTTCACCGGCGGCAACACGCCGTTCCAGCCTTCGTCTTCCGTAGCGCTGGGCAACGTAGACAATCCGGGCGGCGCCGGTACCTCCGCGAACTATCCGTTGCTGTACTCCTCGCAGGCCTATAACTATCCCAGCCCCGAGTCGTGGAACTGGAATGTGACGGCGGAGCAGGAGCTGAAGAGTGTGGGTATCCTTACCATCTCTTATGCCGGCCGCAAGGGTGTGCATCTGGAAGAGCTGTTGAACATCAACCAGCTTCAACCCGGAACGTTGTTTCAGCCGCAGAACCTGGGCGTGAAGTATGCGGATACGCTGCGTCCTTACCAGGGTTTCTACGCCATCAATCAAGCAACGAACGGAGGCGGATCTATATATCACGCACTGCAGGTTAATCTCCGTCGCCGCTTGGTGAAGGGGTTGCTGTTCGGTGTGGCTTATACCTGGTCCAAGTCGGAGGACTTCGGCTCCAGCAACGGCACCAAGCTGCCCAACACATTTGACAGGAACATTATGTGGGGACCGAGCGACTTCGATCACCGTCATGTGTTCGTGACAAACTTCGTTTACAATATCGACCAGTTCAACCACTCTCCGAATATGTTCAGCCGTGCCACCTTGGGCCACTGGCAGGTCTCCGGAACCTTACAGGCACAGACCGGCAGTCCTCTGAGTGTCACCACGGGCACAGACTACGCGGGTGTAGGCCCGGGTTCGGGAGCCCAGTATGTCTGGATGAAGCATGCCACGAAGACTAATAAGTCGTTTGCAGGTCAGACTGGTACTTCGAAGTGGTTTGATACTTCAGCCTATGTCACTTCGGACAGCGTGCTGACCACAACCTACGCGGGCAAGTTCCAGGCCCGTGGAGCTCGTGGTGTGATCACAGGCCCTGGTTTTCAGAGCTATAACGCGGCTCTCAATAAGAGCTGGGTTCTGATTCCAGGCCACGAGAACACGGCACTCACCTTCCGTGCTGAGGCGTTCAACTTCCTCAACCACCCCACGCCGGACAACCCCAACCTGACATACACCTCTAGCCAATTTGGTCTGAGTACAACCAAGGGTGGCGCAAACGGGAATGGTGGCGGGCAGTCAGCCGGAAACGGCTATGAAGCGGCCCGTCAGTTCCAGTTCAGTCTGCGAGCGTCCTTCTAACCTGAAACAAATGCTGCAACCCTCACGGGCTCCGCTTCGGTGGAGCCTGTTTCCTTGTGCTCAAAAGCATGGGACATTCCGATGGTTGAGCGGGTTTTCCATTGCGCAGCCTCGCGCCCCAGGCAACCTGACTTCATTGGTTGATAATCCAGGAGCTGCTTTGAACGCAACTGTTGCCGCTCCTTTGACTATCACCACACTGGATAAACATCTGAAGTCGCCGGTGAGGTGGAACTGGAACGTGACGGTTCAGCAGGAGCTTCCTTTTAGCTCCACGTTGTCAATCGCCTATGTCGGAGGTCGGGGTCTTCACAATTGGAGAACCTTTGATATCAATCAGCCGACTGTCGCCGCTTTGCAGGCGAACCCTCATATAAACGTCAATTACCTCCGCCCCTACCGCGGCTTTGCTGCGATTCAGCAGGAGAAGAGCGACGGCAAGTCCAACTACAACTCGCTGCAGGTGGCGTGGAACCGGCGGTTTTTGAAGGGGCTCATGGCTGGCTTTAGCTATACCTTTGCCAAGAGTATGGATGACAGTTCAAACTACCGAGACATCGTTCCCGATACCTATAACACCAGCAACCTCTGGGGTCCTTCAGAGTACGACACCCGGCACGTTGTGGTTATTAACTACCTCTACGCGTTACCGTTCTTCCCCAACCAAAATGCGCTTACCGGAAAATTGCTTGGTGGTTGGCAGTTGAGCGGCAATACTCAATTTCAGACTGGCACACCCTGTGGAATCGGAACGAATAACGACTCGGCAGGCGTCGGAGAGGTTGGCAGCTTTGGGTGCGGATCGGAAGGTCAGTTCTACGTAAAGAATGGAACTCCAAGGATCCTCAAGCAATTTGCTGGTTACCCCGGCCACACAGGACAGTACTTCGCAACAACAAACCCGGATGGTTCGTCAGTCTTCACGGTACCGACCGCTGGCACCTTCAACCTTCAGAAGGGCGTGCGCGACTCTATCTACCAGCCCGGTTTCCAGAACTGGAACTTGTCCATGAAGAAGAAGTTCCCGATCAATGAAAGAGCCGGTTTTGAGTTCAACGCTGATGCCTACAACTTCATCAATCATCCAAACTGGTCGGGGCCGAACCTTAGCCCAACCTCGGGTCAGTTCGGACAGGTAACTGGAAAGTCAACCAGCAACCCGAGGAACATCCAGGTTGGATTGCGGCTGTTGTTCTAAGTATTTGAATATTCAGAGCCCCGCCCATAGTCTATGGAAGGGGCTCTGGGCATTAAAGAAGGTCTCATCATCTTTCCCTCAGATTAATCTGATAGCCATCGCTGATCGATAATCAGAGATCCTGAAGATATTCGGTTTGGTCTTTCAAGCCGTCCAGTGTCGGTTCACGTCTATCGCTATAGCTATATATGTTGTTAAAGTGCTCATTGGAGCGCCTGAGCAGGTCGCAGCCTCTTTTTCGGCAAATTGGCGTAAAGTCCGGTAAGCTGTAGTGAGATTTGTAGATCTGCGACAGAGTGTTTCAGTTTCCTATGAGCAAAGACGAGAAGGGCGAAAGACTTACAGGCGTGAAAACAGCATTTGTGAAATATCCTCTTATCAAGATTGGCCGTTGGCCTGTCAGCCTTCTGATTCTTACTCTTCTCTTTGCAGGTAGTGGAGTACGGTACGGTGTTGGGCAGGAACAAGGGACATCCACGGATCAGGGACAGACGCCTGACTTGATGCCGCAATTGTTTCCTCTGAATACTTCCACTGGTTCTACCGGTTCAGCTTCTTCCGTTGTCACATCGACTGGCTCATCGGTAAATACAAATAATGGCGACCTGAACAGCCCATCAAATACCAGTACCACGCAAAATTTGACTCAAGCGCAGCGGATTCAACAGGAAGCACTTCGAAATCAGCAACGTCTTTTGAGGCTACGGCAAAAGCCAGCCCTGACAGAGTTTCAACAGATGGTGGCAGCTACAACTGGACGAACGCTGCCGATCTTTGGAGCCTCAGTCTTCCGAAATGCTCTTCCTTCGACCTTCTCTCCGGTTAGTGATGTACCTGTCACGCCTGACTATGTGATCGGTCCAGGAGACGAGTTGCGTTTGCAGATCTGGGGTCAAGTCAATTTAAAAAGCTCCTTTATCGTGGATCGAACTGGATCGATCGCGTTACCTGGGGCAGGTACGATTCATGTTGCTGGAATACGGTTTGATCATTTGACCGATTTTTTGCGTTCACAGCTCGAAAGGGTTTACCGCAATTTCGATCTGAATGTAAATATGGGTCAACTACGGTCGATCCAGGTGTTCGTGGTAGGCGAAGCGAATATGCCCGGTAGCTATATAGTAGGCTCGCTAAGCACCTTATTGAATGCTCTGTTTTATGCGGGAGGGCCGAAGCCTCAAGGAAGTCTGCGCGATATTCAATTGAAGCGTGGCGGAAAGACCATCCTTCATTTTGATTTGTACGATGTGCTGTTGCATGGAGATAAAACTAATGACGTGCAGCTTGCATCGGGAGACGTCGTTTTCATTCCGCCTGCTGGGAAACAGGTTGCGGTCGTCGGCAGCGTTAACAATCCTGGAATTTATGAACTGCGGAATGAAACAACGATTGAACAGGTTCTTCAGCTGGCTGGCGGTCGAACAAGCATAGCTGTGAATTCCAAAGCGCGTGTGGAACGCATTTACGACCATGCAGTGCGCAGCATTATGGAAGTGAATCTGTCGGAGCCTAGCGCCTTTCAAGTGCAGGACGGCGACATTGTTACGGTCAATGCCATTGTCGATCGCTTCAAAGATGCTGTGACTTTGCGCGGGAATGTCGCCAATCCTGGAAGGTATACCTGGCATCCCGGAATGCGGGTGAGTGATCTGATCCCAAACAAAGATGCACTGATCACACGAAGCTACTGGCAACACGAAAACGATCTCGGGCACATGACCATGAACTACGAACCCGAGCCCGAGCGAGATGCTCGAGGGGTGCTACAACGGCCATATAATCCATACAATTCATATAGTCCGTACAGATCATCGACTCAAGCTGGTTCTATGCAGAACTTGAATGGCACAGGGCTGCAGCAATCGAATGGATCGCAGACTCAGGCTGGCATGAATCAGGATCAATATGGCAACGAGCTGGAGCAATATGGTGCCGTGCAAGACCAGTCCAGCCTTGATCAATATGGTGCTTTCCAAGGACAATCCAGTACTGCTCCAGATCAATCGCAGACGACTGGAGGACAACCCTCTTCTTCGTCAACCACAACGCCGACAGGGGGTACAGCACAGGCATCTTCAGATACGAGCGCTGGAGGAAATTCGGTTGGGGCGGCCTTGACTGGCAGTATTGGCCGATTCCCCATCAAAACAACCGTGGTCCTGAGTGCTCCGGATATTGATTGGAGCTACGCCGTGATCGAGCGGCAAAATAAGGAGACTCTAAAGACCTCGCTCCTGCCATTTAATTTAGGCAAAGTTATTTTGGATGGCGATCAATCGCAAAATCTCGAATTGCTTCCTGGCGATGTCGTAACCATCTTTTCGACTGCTGATATTCGGGTACCAATCTCACAGCAAACCCGATTTGTGCGGCTGGAGGGTGAGTTCGTGGGGTCTGGAGTATATAGCGTGAAACCCGGAGAGACCCTGAGACAGTTGTTGAGGCGTGCTGGCGGTTTTACCCCTGACGCTTATCTCTACGCATCGGAGTTTACAAGAGAATCTACGCGCCGGGTTCAGCAGCAAAGATTGAATGAGTACGCAGATCAATTGGAGATACAAGCGGCGGCGGCGGCTGCCGCTGGTAATGCAGCAGCGGTTAATGCTCAGGATGCGGCTGCAGCTACTGCTGCTGCTTCGGCCGCGCAGGCCTCGATTACCCAATTGAGACGGGCGCGACCTAATGGCAGGATTGTGCTCCAGTTGAAGCCGGATAGTCGTGGGATTGACAGTGTTCCAGATTTACCCCTTGAGGACGGCGATCAGTTTGTAGTGCCGAAGGTTCCAGCAACCGTTAGCGTAGAGGGAGAAGTTTATAGTGCAAACGCCTTCATCTTTAGGCGCGGAGAACGTACGATTGATTATCTTCGCGAAGCAGGCGGCCCTGACCGGCAGGCAGATATGAAGCATGCATTTGTACTGCGGGCTGACGGATCGGTTTATAGCCAGCAGTATGGAAATATCAAGAAGGCTACGATCTTTCCAGGGGACACAATTGTGATTCCGCCGCAGCTTCAGAAGCTTTCAATTATGCGTCAGCTAATCGATATTGGGACAGTGGTAAGTCAATTCGGTATAGGTATCGCAGCAGTCAATCTCTTAAAATAATGAGTAGCTCAGTGACCGCAAGAGTTTCAGAAAATCCATTGCCTCCTGTCCATGATGAGAGTATTGACTTGCTCAAGCTCGCGGCTACTTTTTTAGCGGAGTGGAAGCTAGGATTTATTGTCGCAATCATTGTTTTTTTGTTGGGCTTGATAATCACGTTTTCAATGACTTCGCTTTTTGAAGCTACGGCTAGCTTGCTTCCTCACGAAAGTATGGTGCAGACAAATAGTCTTGCAGCGATGTTTTCTGCAAAGAGCCCTGAAGATATGTACCTCGGTTTGCTGGAGAGCCGAAGTGTTGCCGATCAAGTAATCGATCGAACGGATCTTATGCGCATCTTTCATGCAAAGAACCGCACTATGGCTCGTGCAAAGTTGAAGGATGCCAGTAAGTTCACCATCGGAAAAGAAGACACTCTTGTCCATATACGCGTCAGAAATGCAGATGCTAAGAAAGCAGCTGATATTGCGAATGCCTATATTGATGCTTTGCAGAGTCAGCAAGAGTCAATGTCCGAATCGCAAGCGAGGATCCGGCGCATTATTTTTGAAAAGGAGATGGAAGAAGAGAAAGAAGCCCTTACCTCTGCCGAGATTGATTTAAAGAAAGATCAAGAAGCATCTGGTCTTGTGCAGATCACATCTCAAACAGAGCTTGGGTTGACTGCGATTGCAAGCGTAAGAGCCCAACTAACAAGTTTGCAAGTTCAACTGGCGGCACTTTTGACGAGCTATACAGAAGACAGCCCTCAAGTAAAGACGCTAAGGTCGCAAATCATGCGACTAACCGAGCATGAACGCGAATTGGAATCGGGAGCAAACAATGTGGTAGGAGCTGCCTTGCCGACGGGTAAAATGCCGGAAGCCAACCTTGAGTATCTACGGAAATACCGTGAAGTTAAATATCACGAGGCACTTTTAACTGCGCTAGCAACTCAATATGAGACTGCTCACTTTGCCGAAGATAATTCGATTACACAATTCCAAGTAGTTGATCGAGCTGCTGTCCCCGAACGAAAATCTTGGCCGCCGCGGCTAATTTTTCTTTTTCTTTCCTTGATTTTTGGTGGAATTATAGGTTCAGGTGCAATTGTGCTGAGAATATTAGTCCGTCGAATATATGCGGATCCTATTCAGCGTCAACATCTCCATGCCATTCGAGAAAGTTTTCGTTTTGCTAAATAAGATCGTATGAGGTTATCGATCGGTATTCGACGGCATCCGATTGCAGCAGTAGTGTCCTGGCTATTGCTTACCTTTCTTGTCCTCTTGCCAAAAGGGGGAGTCAAAGCGGGAGATACGCCGCTAACGTGGGGATATCTTATCCTTGGTATCACAGCGGTTCCGCTGTGCCTTGTACGATTACTCACCTCACCGCTTAAATTCTCGCCGCGAGTAATTTTTGCGATGGCATCGATTGTGCCATTTCAGGCCGTATACATTTTCAGTTACTTCGTAAATGGCGTTGATGATCTTGGATACGCGATTAGTATCTTTGTTAGTTTTTTTGTGCTTCCTGGAGTTTTCTTTTTCATCTATCCACCATTTCTTCCTTGTATCGATCGATCGCGGTTTGAAAGATATCTGCGCACTTGCATCTTATGGGCTGCGATTTATGGTATTTTTTTGTTCTTTTGGCATCCTCTCACAGGCAATTTTATAGAGATACCCTATCTAACGATTAATGCTGCTGATTACGGCCTTCTTGAGACAACTAAAAACATCGCTCGTGGTGATTTTTTCAAATTAATTGCCACCTATAACAATGGCAATCTTTATGGCGTTGCTACTCTGATTCTGTTACCGCTTTATAATTTGTTAGAGCCTAAGCTCTGGCGGCGGAATGTGATGAAGGTTGCCCTTGTCTTAACGCTCTCCCGCACAGTGTGGGCTGGTCTCATCGTCGATCAAGTTCTGTCACTCCTTTGGTTGCTTCGAAAGAATATATTTACGTTTCCACGTCTTTATCTTCAAGGTGCCGTGGCTCGTGTTGCAGCTGTGGTGGTCATGATAGGGACAGTACTTTCGGCGTTGCTCTTTAATGCAAAAACGATTGCCTTTTTGTTCGATCCCACTTTGGGTGGGCGTTCGGGGGAATCGGCTGCATTTCTACATCCGACCTTTCTACCCGATATGCCAGTGGCAGGATTTGCCGAGATGCTCTATAGCTCTGCTCTAACGGATTATGGGATTATTGGGTTTCTTTCGATTCTGCTCATATTTTTGGGGCCGATTTTACTTTTTGTGACAGACACACGAATCGTAAACTCGCCTGTTCGAATGGCAGCCTTGAAGGGACTAATTTTGTATGCTATTGTCGCTACGATCGATGGAGCTACGAATCTAATTCCAGTGATGGCATTTTACTGGTTCGCTTATATGACATTTCTTTTCGGGTTGCCTGGGAAGAGCCCGGAGATAGTTTTAAATGGAAAGCAGGAAATGCCTGAGACGAAAGCATCCATTAATAATAACGAACGATTAGTGTGTGATTAATTTACTCCACTCAAGCGGACGGCAACAGATGTTCCTTGATTTCATGCATTGATTGACAGACAGAGAGGGTTATATTTTGAGCGAACTGCAACCCATTTTGATTAGTGGCGGAGTTGGATTTATTGGCTCGAATTTTGTGCAGCATTGGTTCTCGAAAGGTTTCGGACCAGTGGTCAATCTGGATAAGTTGACCTATGCGGGAAACCCCGAAAATCTGGCTTCGATAGAAGGTGATCCAGCTTACACCTTTGCGCATGGCGATATCTGCGATGCGAAGTTAGTAGCCCAGTTGATGAAACAGCACCACCCGCGTGCAGTGGTTCATTTTGCGGCTGAAAGCCATGTTGATCGTTCTATCGCAGGCCCAGAAGCGTTTCTAAGAACAAACATCGATGGCACATTTACATTACTGCAGGCTGCGCGCGAATATTATGCGACCTTGACTGGCTCCGAACGAGAGAGTTTTCGCTTTCTTCATGTGTCAACCGATGAGGTGTACGGAACTCTCAACCCGGATGATCCTGCATTTCATGAAGAGACACCTTATTCGCCGAATAGTCCTTATGCTGCATCCAAGGCGGCAAGCGATCACCTGGTGCGCGCCTGGGTGCACACTTACGGTTTGCCGGCGATCATTACAAATTGCTCGAATAACTACGGGCCGTATCAATTTCCTGAGAAACTTATTCCACTCATGATTGCGAATGCGCTTCAAGGAAAGCCTCTTCCCATCTATGGAGATGGTCAGCAGGTAAGAGACTGGCTTTTTGTGCTGGACCATTGCCGGGCTCTTCAAACTGTTCTAGAACGAGGTCGTGTTGGGGAGACATATAACGTTGGTGGAGGAAATCAACGAAGCAATCTGGAGGTCGTGACGACACTTTGCGCTTTGTTGGATGAGTTGGTTCCCGAGTCGAAGTTCAAGCCACATTTCCAGCTCGTAAAGTATGTCACTGACAGGCCGGGGCATGATCGACGCTATGCCATTGATGCGCGAAAGCTCGAGACGGAGCTTGGCTGGCGGGCGGAAGAGAGTTTTGAAACCGGGCTAAGGAAGACGGTCGAATGGTATCTTGCGAACTCGGCTTGGGTGCAAAATGTCACCAGCGGCGCTTATCAGCAATGGGTCGCGCAGAACTATGACAGTCGAGCTGTGTCAGAGAACCCGGCAAGCAGGACAACGGCCAAGGAGGCTCTGTGAAGGGGATTATTCTTGCAGGTGGGTCCGGTACCAGATTGCATCCGGTAACGCAGGTGGTCTCAAAACAGCTTTTACCGGTCTACGACAAGCCGATGATTTACTATCCGCTATCGGTGTTGATGCTTGCAGGCATTCGTGAGATATTGCTCATCTCCACTCCGGAAGATACGCCTCGCTTCAGGCAGCTCCTGGGATCGGGGGAACAGTGGGGTATCAAGATCGAATATGCCGTACAGCCTTCGCCCGATGGATTAGCGCAGGCGTTTCTGATTGGCAAAGAGTTTCTTGCCGGAGATGGATGTTGCCTCGTGTTGGGTGACAACATCTTTTATGGGCACGACTTTGCGGCAACGCTTCAGCAGGCGGCTGCGGGTGGACCGGGTGCAACCGTTTTCGCTTATCCGGTACTGGATCCGGAGCGATATGGCGTCGTGGAGTTTGATAAAGAGGGGCGAGCCATATCCCTTGAAGAAAAACCGCTTAAGCCGAAGTCGCGATATGCGGTGACAGGAATCTATTTTTACGATGCTCAGGTAGTTGGCATCGCCGAGGGGCTTAAGCCCTCTCCGCGTGGCGAGCTTGAGATTACGGATGTCAACCGATGGTATCTGGAACGCGGGCAGCTGCGAACTGAGCTTCTAGGCCGCGGAATGGCATGGCTGGACACGGGCACGCACGATTCATTATTAGAAGCGGCGACGTTTATCCATACGATTGAGCAACGCCAGGGTCTGAAGGTGGCATGTCCTGAAGAGATTGCCTATCGTCTTGGTTACATCGATGCAGAACAGATGAAAGCGCTCGCGGCGAAGATCGCAAAGAGCACTTATGGACAATACTTGCTGCGTCTGCTCGAAGATACGGTGTATTGATGCACGCCGAAGCTGCTTCTAAGGTAGATGGGCCGATTCTTGTCACTGGAGGAACAGGGCAGGTTGGCGGCCAATTGGTAAAGATGCTTGCACCGTGGGCAGAGGTGGTTGCCCCTGGACGAGCTGAGTTGGATCTCACGAGTGCCGAAAGCATACGCAGCGTTATTCGAGCGATACAGCCTCGTTGGATTGTGAATCCTGCGGCATATACGGCAGTGGATAAAGCAGAAAGCGAGCCAGAACTTGCCTACGCCATCAATGCTGAAGCAGTGCGCGTGCTCGGCGAGGAAGCACGGCAGATCGGTGCGGCAGTAATCCATTTTTCAACGGACTATGTCTTCGATGGGGTAGGTTCTGCTCCATATAAGGAGACGGATACAACGACTCCGGCAAGTGTATACGGAGCGAGCAAGCTGGCAGGAGAGCAGGCACTCGTGAACAGCGGCGCTGCCTACATGATTTTTCGTACTAGCTGGGTGTACGGATCGCAAGGCAAGAACTTCTTGCTGACGATCTTGAAGCTGGCACGCGAGAAGGAGACGTTGCGTGTGGTTGCCGACCAGCATGGCGCACCGACCTGGAGCCGCGATCTGGCAGAGATGACGGCTCATGTAATTCGTCGTTGTGAGGAGAGAGCTGGTCAGAACCGCAAGCAGCCGCTCGAAGCATTAGCCCGGTGGGGAGGTCTTTACCATGCAGCGGGCTCAGGCGAGACCACATGGCATGGATTTGCTCAGGAAGCGGTTCGGTTGCAGCAGATGCAGGAACCTGAAAAGAAGTTTGCAGAGATCGTAGCGATCTCGACGGCCGAGTATCCTACTCCTGCACGTCGTCCGGCAAATTCGCGTCTGAGTTGCAGTAAGTTACAAGAAAATCTTGGATGGCGGATGATGGATTGGCGTGAGTCTTTGCAAAAGGTGATGACTGAGCTGTAGTGCAGCGACTAGGCGCATGCATATACATTAGGTGCCGTGTCTAAGGGGTAGTGCGACAGGAATAAACATTTAAGCTTCGAGATCTAAAAAGAGACTTGTAGACTCTAGATGTGCCGTTCGTTAAAGGATGCTGTGACCGAGCTCTCCATGTTGGGAAGTGCTGCTGAGATGAATCCCCGGGTCATTTGTGTGGTGGTGAACTGGAATGGCTGGCAGGATACGATAGAGTGTCTTTTTTCATTGCGTCAGCAGGATTATGACAGGTTGGAAGTTCTCGTCGTTGACAACGGTTCCACAAATGATTCATCCCAACGGATTTTGGATGCTCATCCTTGGGTTACGTTGATTCAACTGAAAAACAATGTCGGTTTCCCTTCGGGCTGCAATGCGGGTACTCGATTGGCAATACAAAGAGGTGCCGATTATGTTTGGCTACTGAACAACGATACGATTGTTCCCGCAGATACTGTTCGAAAACTTTTGCGTGTAGCTTTATCTAATCCTCAAGCTGGAGCAGTTGGTGCGGTTCTGTATTATATGTACAGTCCGACTAAGGTGCAGGCTTGGGGTGGTGGACGTATCAATGTTTGGACGGGCTTTGTCACGCATTTTGAACAGGCAACCAGTTTTGAGGGGAATACATATTTAACGGGAGCGTGCATGCTTCTGCCTCGAAAGGTATGCCAAGAGGTCGGCATATTTTACGAAGGATTTTTTATGTATTGCGATGACAGTGATTTTTGTCTTCGTTTACGTAGTGCGGGGTATGAACTGTCTATCGCTAAAGATACCGCGATCTTGCACAAGGAAGGTGCAAGTAGTCCGAAACGCAGCCCACTCATTGACCGCTTTGCAACCACATCGGGGATGCGGTTGCTCAAAAGACATGCTCCCCTGCCATTTATCTCCATTACGCTTTTTCTTCTCCTCCGAATGGCAAATCGTGTGCGCCGGATTGAATGGAAAAATCTGTACGCTGTATGGCAGGGCATTGTGGTCTATCTGAAGGAGAGGCATCTCAAGTTTACGGATCAAATTTGACCAAGCTTCCATTATCTTGTTGTCAACGGATAGAATGCTGATGTCATGTCACTTATCTCTCCTCTTAGTTCTCCTTCGGTTTTTGATACGTTAGTTTCTCAATTTCGCGCTGCCGAACCCTTCCATCATGTTGTTGTCGATAATTTTCTTTCCGCTGAGGTTGCAGAAGCAGTGGCTAGCGAATTTCCGGCGTTCGATGGATCTGTGTGGAACGAGTACAACAACGCTATCGAGATAAAGAAGGCTTGCAATCACTGGGATCGCTTTCCACGAGCGACATATCAGTTGTTCCGTTATCTCAATTCCGAAGAGTTCGTGGGTGAAATGAGTAAGTTGGCAGGTGAGCAGCTTTATGCGGACCCAGGATTACACGGTGGTGGCTGGCATTCACATGCAACCGGTGGCAAACTCAACATGCACTTGGACTACTCAATACATCCTAAGACCGGCTTAGAGCGGCGGTTGAATCTGATTATCTACATGCAGCCAGGGTGGCAGTTAGAATGGGGCGGCGCTTTGGGGTTCTGGAAGCATGACGAAGCAAAGAATGCTCCAGGAGAACTAGTCACCCAAATTCCCTGCCTGTTTAATCGTGCTGTTATTTTTGACACGTCGCAGAATTCCTGGCATGGCCTGCCTGACCCTGTTGCATGCCCTCCCAATAAGCCTCGTAACAGCCTTGCTATTTATTACCTTTGCAAGCCACGGCAGTTTGCTGCTGAGAGGGGACGTGCTCTATTTGCACCAAGCAGTGAACAGGCGAATGATCCAGAGGTACTGGAGCTCATCAAATTGCGCAGTCAGGTTCAAACTTCAGGTTCGGTTTACCGGCAAGAAGATAATCATAGACACAAGAAATAGTCTGTAACTATTGTTAGGTTGCCTTCTGTTGTGTGGAATGATACATGTGACTGTTCCTCAGAACATTTAAGCTGTGTTTCACGGGGACAGATGCTTGGTCGCGCATGATGCAACGAGTTCTTATCATTAAATTTGGAGCTATTGGCGATGTCGTCATGGCGGTTCCCGCTGCATACGCATTGCACCTTGGCGGTGCCGAGATTGATTGGGTATGTGGGCCAGCGGTTGTTCCTCTATTACAGTGCTACCCGTGGATACGAACGATTCCTGTAGACGATCAGGCAATGTTCAGCGGAACGATAACTGAAAAATTGATCGCGCTGGCCGCGTTGTGGCGGGCGATCGGTTGGAAAAAGTATGATCTTTGCGCAACGCTTTATTATGATGCGCGTTACCGAGTCGTAATGTTGCCAGTGCATGCGCGCCGGAAAATAATGCTATCGCGAAAGAATCGAACGTGGATGCTCTTGGCGGGACGGCATCACACAGATGAGTATGCGCGGATTCTACTGCGACTGGAGGATGGAGAGCGTCCCTTAGGATTGGCTCCGGTGCGTCCAGAGAACTTGCCTGAGTCTCCACTGATTCGAGTAGATACACGTTCGCGAGTGGTGTTGGTTCCGGCAGGAGCCAAAAATATGATTCGTGACGATGCGCTGAGACGTTGGCCGGTAGAGAATTACGTTGCCTTGGCGTCGGCTCTTATAGAGCGTGGTGTGGAAGTGATACTCGCTGGTGGCCCAGGAGATAGATGGGCCATTCCTTTCTTTGAAGGAATGGCAGTTACCAATCTGATTGGAAATCTTGAACTGCCTGAGATGCTTGCATTGCTGGACGACAGCGATGTGATCGTGACGCATGATACAGGCCCTTTGCATCTTGCGGGAGTTACGAAAGTAGGTATCGTGAGTATCTTTGGACCAACAGACCCCCGAGGACGATTGCCACAGCGGACGAATACGGTGGCGTTATGGGGTGGTGAAGGATTTGCTTGCAGGCCTTGCTATGACGGACGGGACTTTGCTCCATGTCTGCATAATGGATGCATGAGGCAGGTTTCGGTGGAGATGGTGCTTCGTGAGGTGTATGCCGTGCTGGAACAGCGGCAATCGGGACGATCGATGCCACCGCGGATTATAACTCCAGTGAGTACGGTGGTAGCAGAGTTATGAGCCGACGTGCATTATTTTTAGACCGGGATGGGGTGATCAATCACGAGGTAGGGTATCTGCACCGGGTGGAGGACGTGCGGTTTGTGGATGGCATCTTTTCTCTTTGCCGGACGGCCGCCGGGCTGGGTTATCGATTGATTGTGGTGACGAATCAGGCTGGAATTGCACGAGGTTTTTACTCGGAGGCGGACTTCGACGCTTTAATGGTTTGGATGAAAGACGCTTTCCGAGCTGAAGGAGTGGAGTTAGATGCGGTGTATCACTGTCCTTTTCACCCCGAGCATGGAGTCGGTGAATATAAGCGGGAGCATGAAGACCGCAAACCAGGAACGGGCATGTTGCGCCGTGGGGTGCGGGAGTTTGGAATTGAGCTGGACGCGAGCGTCATGGTAGGTGATCGCTGCAGCGATATTGCAGCCGCAAATACTGCGGGGTTGCGGCAGGCTTTTTTAATCAGTGGGACGGAGACCGAGAGATGCAGCGGCGAATATCTCGCGGTGGACGGACTGATCGAAGTGGAACAGTGGCTGACCGAGCGCGACTAACGCAAATAAGTCAGGCCCACTTGGCTACTGTGACGAATCGCATTCCGATGGGTTTGTAGCGCTGCAACAGAAGATCAGTGGCTTCGACCGAAGGCATACGAGGCTGGCCGATACCAAGATGTCCGCCATCGTGGAGCAGGACGTTAGAAGAGCGCTTACGGTTATGGTTGTGTTCGATACCACGCGTAATGTTGCTCAGAATTTCCGCTGCGGAAATAGGGTTCCAGTCGAACGCTGTGATGTTCCACTGAACGGCGGTGATGCCGAGTTCGCTCGCGATCCGTAAGACAACCGGACGGCGGGCGCCATGTGGCGCGCGGAAGAAGCGGACCGGTGCTCCCAGCGTATCTTCAAGCACGGCGTTGCAGCCTGCAAGCTCCTGGCGAATGCGTGCCGTCGACTGCCACGAGAGCCATGGGTGAGTCATCGTGTGATTGCCAACGACATGACCGGCAGCAGCAATCGACCGCACCAGCGCTGGTCGCTGGCGAACAAAGTCGCCGATCAGAAAAAAAGTAGCGTGTACCTCGTGGCGGGCAAGAACTTCAAGCAAACGTTCGGTAGCGGTGTCGTTGGGGCCGTCGTCGTAGGTAAGAGCGATTTCATTTGAATCGGAGCCTGCAACCAACACGCGTCCAAAGAGCTGAGACTGCGGCCAAAGAGCTGCATAAGCGGCAGCTCCGGCAACGGCGGCGGTGGTAAGAGCAGCAGCGGCAGCCAGTTGGATTGATGTCATCTTCCGTCCCTCTCTGGCCGTCGCTCGGCTGGCTTAGGCGTGGGTCGGCGTGGCGTGCAGCAGTTCCAACACCTCTTCGGCGTGGTTCTCTGGCTTCACCTTGGGAAAGATGTGCAGCAGGCGCTGGCCGGAGCCGGTGTCAGGACTGATGATTAACGTAGTTCTCTCGACGCCTTTGACCAGCTTTCCGTACATGCTCTTGGGGCGGAGCAGGTCATAGCGCTTAATGAGGATCATCTCCGGGTCGGCGAGCAGATCATATGGAAGGTTGTATTTTCGCTGGAAGTTCTTCTGTGCCTTTGGTGTATCACGCGAGACGCCGAGTACAATGACTCCGGCCTGTTGAAGCTTCTGGAAAGCATCGCGGAAGCCGCAGGCCTCGATGGTACAGCCTGAGGTATTGGCGCGAGGGTAGAAGAACAGTACAACCGGCTTGTCGGCGAAGTCGGTGAGATTGACGGTCTGTCCGTCCTGGTTCTGGAGGGTAAAGTTTTCTACTTTATCGTTGATCTGCATTGCAATCCTCTGGCGAATTTTAATGAACAGCTCACGGTCTTTGGCGTGATAAATACAGTCATGAAGCGATCAAGGCATCGATGGTCTTCTCAAGCGATGCCGAATCCTCGACGTTGAGTGTGCTCTGGCTGCGGTCGATCTGGCGCATGAGGCCTGTAAGTACCTTGCCGGGGCCAACCTCGATGAAGTGGGTGGCGCCCTGAGCGATCAAAAGCTGAATGCACTCGACCCAGCGAACAGAGCCGGTGACCTGGCGGACGAGGCAGTCGCGGGCTTCGGCACGACGGGTAATGAGTCGGGCATCGACGTTGCAAGCGATCGGGAACTGGGGATCGTTGAAGATAAGGGCCTCGAGATCGGTAGCGAGCGCCTTCTGTGCGGGTTGCATAAGGGCGCAATGGAAGGGGGCGCTGACGGCAAGCATAACGGTGCGCTTAGCTCCCGCTTGCTTGCACAGATCGGCGACGCGATGGACAGCCTCAGTTGCGCCCGAGATGACGGTCTGATCGGGAGAGTTCAGGTTGGCCGGTGAGACGACGGCGCTGTTGGGCGAAAAGGCCTGCGCTTGGGGGCTGGTGATATTGGCGGTGGGTAGCGGGGTGAGATCGTCGGAGACCTGGGCGCAGATATCGTTGATCAGGTCTGCGGACATCCCAAGAATGGCAGCCATCGCGCCCTCGCCCGGAGGGACGGCCTGCTGCATATAGCGGCCACGATTACGGACGGTGCGGACGGCATCGGCAAATGAGAGGGTTCCGGCGACAACGTGAGCGGAGTACTCGCCGAGAGAGTGGCCGGCGGCAAAGGCCGGCATGATGCCCTTGCCTGCAAGGATGCGCGCAGCAGCGACGGAGACGGTGAGGATGGCGGGCTGCGTGTGCTCGGTAAGTTTGAGCTGATCTTCCGGTCCTTCGAAGATGAGTTTGGAGAGAGAGAAGCCGAGGGCTTCATCCGCTTCGTCGAAGATGGCCCGGGCGGCGGGAAAGTTTTCGTAGAGATCTCTGCCCATGCCGACAGATTGGGACCCTTGGCCGGGGAAGAGGAACGCTGTTTTCGTCATTGGACTTAATGGTAAATCAACCGAGGCCTGAGAGTTGATTGCAGGCAAAGACATTTGGAGGGTTTCGCCGGTGGCTTGAGGAAAGATCGGACCGCCCTAGATGTCAGTTCTCGCTTCTTCGAGGCGTTCTGATTATCCCAGAGAGGATTGGGACTGAGAGATTTCTTTGAAATTAATGGAGGCGATATTCTCGTCCTTTATGCAGAACTCCCTTCCGCTTGCACTATGAAAGCGGAAGAAGGGAAGCGACGAGCCCTGCCCCGGCAAAAGCCAGTCGTGAGGTTCCATAATAATGAGAGGAAAGCGGTTAATGTCAGAACAGTCACCAGAGAATAACGATTCTTCGCCGCCTTCGACATCGATTTTGAGAATAAAAGGAACGAAGCGATCTTCGGGTTTCGAGGCGAGCAGACTTGCCATGGTCACCATGGCGATCTCGGGGCCCTGTTCGGTCTCTACTGTCCGGTAAGCCATGGTGCCCCAGCCGGCGTCGGCAAGATGTGAGATACCGTCGGTAGCGCCAATCCCGGCCTTCCGGAGATCTACATCTAGCCCGGTGCAATTTCTTTGCAATAGCGAAAAGTTATCTGGTGCAGGCTCGACGGCGAGCACGTGAGCCTCGGGGTACCGGGCCGTAAACCAGATCACGCTGGCCCCGATGTTGGCTCCGCAATCGATGATTAAGGGCCGCTTCCCCGAGGTAAGAATCTTCTGGTAAAAACGCTCAATCAGAACGCCATGATCTCGTCCGGGCATGTCGTACTGATTCTGCTCGAAGCATTGGCTGATCGCGGTCTTATCGGCATAGGTGCGCCTGTGGAAGATCGCTAGGCTTTTGCCGCGGAAGGTGACCTTGCAGACGCCAAGACTTGTGGGAATGCTGGGATGGACGATTTTGCGGGTTAGGTGCAAGGTTCGGCGAGCTGCCTGATAAGCAATCCGACCGAGAGAAGTCGAGTTCAGTGTTTCAGTGGCTTCAGCTTGAAAGCTCATGGGAAATGCCCCAGTAACTAAGTCAGTCCGATTGAACCTCAGAACATATCACGCACAACTGTAGGTTCACATCCTTTATATGAATCAGATGCATATTTTCCAAGGCTGAATGCCTCGGATGCTAGATGCCGAGGCCGAAGTCTACGTCTTCCTCATCGCCGGCGTGGGCGTAGAAATCGTAGGGAGTGCGATGGTTGAACTTGTAGCGGAGACGAAGTTCGCGGCCCACAAACAGACCCAAGGCTACGGCCCCAAGACCGGCCGAGATCCAGCCGATGGTCTTGATGAGTGCCGATTCCTGCTCATCTGCAGCTACGACATCCTCGGCAGCAGGGGATGAAACCTCTGCGGGATTCTTGCTAACGCTGCGGGAGTGAGAACTGAACCTCATATTGTGGATGATAGCGCAGGTTTGCCACGGATGGGAGGGGGGTATTGAATTGGATGCCATTGGTTACATTACCTCGACATGTTGAAAACCTAGACCGTACAGCAGGGTGGTAATCGTTGCGCAGGCATTCTTGCGAGCGGCGTCGAGGATGCCGTCACTGAGAGCATCTTTCTGCAACTGGTCCTGAGCGTGGGCACGCGTCTCGGACTCCAGATTCTGGTCGGCTGAGGTGAGCAGGCCGGTGGAACGTGCATAGACCCGGGTGTGTTGATTGTCGATTGTTGTGACGAAGAGTTCAGAGGGCGGAAGGGTGACGCGGATTGATCGGCCGTCGATGTGGACGTCTTCGGGATGGAGCTTGGAGAGGTCGACTCCGGCGATGGACTGGCCGTGAACGATTAGCAGGATGCGATCGCCGGCGAGAAGGTCAGGCAAAACTGCGCTTGACTTCGAACCTTCGACGACGGTATCGAGCGAGTAGACGACGGTTTCGAGGCGATCGAGGCGCTGGATCTTCTGAACGATGGCAGGGACCGAGGTGTCGAACGTTGTCGTCGTACGGCCGGTCATCGCGGTAGCAAGCTGGGAGAGCACTCCGGTAGTGGCATGGCGGAGGAAGACAACCATCACCAACGCTCCCAAAAACAAGGCGAAGAGGAAGACAAGAATAGCGCCGGAGAAGCTGCGGCGGGAGTTATGTTCAGTCGTCATAAAAGATTGGATGCCGACCGAAGGCAGATCAGCATCCACTCTAGCGCAGAGAGGTGCAGAGGGATTGCCTCGTAAATATTAGTTTCATCTCCAACCGAAATGGTAGACCGGCTACCCCGTTTTTGGGAACTATTTTTCTATTGATATAGCGATGAAGAATTCATTATGCAATGGCAAATATATGGGAGTTGATATCGTGATATCAGTCGGAAGTGATTGAGGAACAAGGTGAAGCGATGATTCTGCAGAGAGCCGCTTTGATTTGTGGGGTGCTGGCAATCTTCTGCATCTCTGCGGTGCATTCCGCTATCGGTCAATCGCCCCGTGCGCAGTCGGGGCATACAGCTTCTGCTCTTCTGATCAGCGATATTCACTTTGATCCGTTCCATGATCCGGGCAAGGTGGCGAAGCTGGTGAAGTCTCCTGCGAGCGAATGGGAGAGAATCCTGGAGGAGCCAGCCTCGGCGGATCAGCCGACGGCGTTTGCTGCCTTGCAGCAGCGATGCGGTGTGCGTGGCGTCGACACTCCTTACGAATTGTTTCGCTCTAGTTTGCAGGCAGAACGGGGCGAAGCACCTAATGCAAAGTTCATTACCTTGAGCGGAGATCTGGTGACCCATGGATTCAGTTGCAAATATGCGGCGCTGGTCTCTGCGAAGACGCTGAGCGACTATGTTGCCTTTGTCGCCAAAACGGTGGAGTTTGTGACGGGCCAGTTGCGTAAGACTTTTCCGGGGATGCCCCTCTATGTGGCGTTGGGCAATAACGACTCGGGCTGCGGCGACTACCGATTAAATGAAGCAAGCGATTTTTTAAAAGCGACAGCAAAGAGCGTGATAGCAGGATTGCCGAAGTCCGCGGATCGAAAGAAGGCTCTGGCGGACTTTATGGCTGGCGGTTACTACAGCGTGATGATGGCTACCCCGATGAGCAATACGCGGCTGATTGTTCTGGACGATATCTTCATGTCGCAGAAGTACGCGACCTGTGGCGGCCAGAGAGATGCTGCTGCCGCGGTAGCGCAGATCGCATGGCTGCAAAAGGAATTGGCCGAGGCCAGACAGCATCGGCAGAGAGTCTGGGTCATGGGGCATATTCCACCGGGAGTCGATATCTACTCGATCTTTATGAAGATGCGGAATGTCTGTGCAAACGATAAGCCGGAGATGTTTCTCTCTTCCGACCAATTAGGCGATGCGCTTGTGAAGAACGCCGATGTGATACGGCTGGGGATTTTTGCCCACACACACATGGACGAGCTGCGTTTGCTGGAGCCTGAGCATGGCACCGAGGGTAATGGCGAGGTTGCGATCAAGATGGTCTCGTCGATCTCGCCCATCAACGCGAACAATCCATCCTTTACCGTGGCCAGCATCGATGTTGCTGCGGCCACGCTGGCAGACTATCAGGTCTTTGCCGCTTCGAATCTGACTGGCGTGAATGCCTCGTGGTCAAAGGAATATGACTTTGCGCAGTCTTATGAGGAGACGGAATTTTCCGCTGCTACGGTAAAGACGCTGATTGAGGAGTTTCGCGTCGACCCGGATGCAACGACCAACGCGAGTCGATCGTATATCGGCAATTTTTTTCCAGGCGACCACTCATCTTTAATCAAGCCGCTTTGGCCGCAGTATGTGTGCGCTTTATCGCACTACACAGCCGAAGGGTTTGATCGTTGCGTGTGCGACATGGCAAACAAATAAACTGGCCGGACGATATGCGAAACATCCGGCCAGTCGAGGTTTATTCGCTCTTGGCGGCTACAGCCTCGCTGCCGACTGGCTGGGCAATACGATTGCGGTAGCTGGCGGCGACAAAGTCGCGGAAGAGCGGATGTGGCTCCAGTGGCTTCGATTTGAACTCGGGGTGGAACTGGCAGCCGAGGAAGAATGGGTGGCCGGGAATCTCCACGATCTCGACATAGGTAGCGTCGGGGGTGGTTCCGGTGATGCGCAGGCCAGCTCCCGTGAGTAGGGCTTCGTACTCACGATTGAACTCGTAGCGATGACGATGGCGCTCTGAAATTTCAGTTGTCCCGTAGGCCTGAGCCGCCAGAGAGCCAGCCTCCATCACGCAGTCCCATGCCCCAAGGCGCATGGTGCCACCCATCTCCTCCACGCCCGTAAGCTCGCGGAGCTTATAGATGATGCGGTGCGGTGTGGCAGGATCGAACTCGCCGGAGTTAGCCTCTTTGAGGCCGCAGACGTTGCGGGCATACTCGATGCAGGCGGTCTGCATGCCGAGGCAGATACCGAAGTACGGTGTGCCGCTCTCGCGTGCATAGCGAATAGCGTTCAGCATACCTTCGATGCCGCGCTTGCCGAAGCCGCCGGGGACGAGGATGCCGTCGAAGTCCTCAAGCTGTGTCGCATAGTCGTCGGATTCAAGGCCTTCAGCTTCGATCCAAGTCACCCGAAGCTTCAGATTGTGCGCGAGCGCGCCATGAACCAGAGCTTCCTTCAGAGATTTATAGCTGTCCTCATACTCGACGTACTTGCCGACGATGCCGATGGAGACCTCATCCTTGGGGTTGTAGGCGCGGTGAACAATGTCCTGCCACTTGGAGAGGTTAGGCTCCTTGGCGTCGATGCGGAGGTATTTCAGCGCAAGAGCGTCTACCCCTTCTGCGGCGAAGGTCAACGGAACCTCATAGATGCTGGCGACGTCGCGTGCTGCAATGACAGCAGGCTCTTCGACGTTGCAGAAGAGGGCAATCTTGCTGCGCATCTCGCGGGGGACTGGGCGATCGGAGCGGCAAAGCAGAATGTCAGGCTGGATACCGATGGAGAGCATCTCCTTGACGGAGTGCTGGGTGGGCTTGGTCTTAAGTTCCTGAGCAGCGGCAATCCACGGGATTAACGTGACATGCACGAAGACGGTATTGTCGCGGCCAAGGTCCTGGCGCATCTGGCGGATCGCTTCGAGGAAGGGAAGCGACTCGATATCGCCCACCGTTCCGCCGATTTCTACGATGGTCACCTCGGTGTCGGCGGCGACCTTGCGCATGGCGTTCTTGATCTCGTTGGTGACGTGGGGAATGACCTGCACCGTCTTGCCGAGATAGTCACCGCGGCGCTCCTTGGTGATGATCTGCTCGTAGATGCGGCCCGTGGTGAGGTTGTTGTCGCGGGTCAGCTTAGCGTGGGTGAAGCGCTCGTAGTGGCCAAGATCGAGGTCGGTCTCTGCGCCGTCGTCGGTGACAAAGACTTCGCCATGCTGGAAGGGCGACATGGTGCCGGGATCGACGTTGAGATAGGGGTCAAACTTCATGAGGTTGACCTTGATGCCGCGGGCCTCAAGAAGGCAGCCAATAGAAGCTGCGGCGAGACCTTTACCAAGGCTGGACACAACTCCGCCGGTAACAAAGATGTACTTTGCTGACATTAATGCGACCTCTTCAATTGTTCGTGATGGGCGTGCTCGGTGTGCACAATCAAGTATCGCAGGGTTAGGGGCATCGAGGCAACTGGAACATTTTTAACGCGATGATTGGCTGTCTGGGCGAAGATTTCTAAGATAATGCGAGGGCGGAATGCCCAGCGATTTGCGAAACATCGCTGAAAACGCCGCGTGGCTGTCGTAACCGAGGGCCTTTGCAATGCGCGAGCTAGACTGTCCCTGCGCCAAGCGAATCTGCGCTTCAAGCAGCAACAATTGAAGCCGCCACTCCTGGAAGCTCATCTTCAACTCTTTGCGAAAGAGCCTCGACAGTGTGCGGCTGCTGATGCCCATCTCTGCGGCCCAGAAGTCCATGCTTCCGGTGAGGCTCGGCCTTCTCTGCATCGCCTCGCATATCTTTCGTAGTCCTGGGTCTTTCGGCCAGGGAAGATGCAGAGGCAGCGTGTGGGTAAAGCGCAGTTCATTGCAGATGAGAGCGGCCAGATGCGCGGCGCGGCCATCGGGTGGATAGGCTCGCGGTTCGCTCAACATGCTCACGATGAGCTCGCGCAGGAGCGGTGACACCTCGACGACGGCGCAGCCCTTCGCCGGTCCGGCAACGGTGTCGTCAAAGTAGGCCGAACGCATCCGCAGTCTGCTCCGCATGCGTATCGAGTGCCGCATCTTTGCCGGTACCCATATCGCGCGAGTCGGCAGCAGAACCCACTGGCCCTCCTGCGTAGTCACCGTCATGGTGCCTTCGATGGCGTAGATCAGCTGTGCCTTGGCATGCTCGTGCATCGGGATGCGATCCCCAGCGTCATAGTCGTAAGCCAGCAATGCGACGGGACGATCTACATTGAGGCACTCTTTTAATGCTGCATCTGTCCGCTTATCGATAGGTTCTGTCTGCATATCGCTTTCATGACACTCTAGCCTCCCACTATAAGGGAGGAAAAGAACGATTTTACGGAAGCACAACATATGGTTTATCGCGATTGCCGCGATTATCGCTCCTTTTATGGAGGTGCTCGACACTTCCATTGCGAACGTCGCCCTTCCTTATATTGCGGGCAACCTGTCCTCGTCCCTGGATGAGTCGGTTTGGGTGCTCACTTCCTATCTGGTGGCGAATGCCATCGTCCTGCCAACCAGCGGATGGATCTCCGGAAGAATCGGGCGAAAGCGCTTCTACCTGATCTCAATCTTTCTCTTCACCCTCAGCTCGTTCTTCTGCGGCATCGCGCCCAACCTTACGGCGCTGATCTTCTTTCGTATCCTTCAGGGGTTGGGCGGTGGCGGGTTACAGCCAACAACACAGGCGATCCTTGCCGACGTCTTCCCCAAAGAACGCATTGCCTCTGCCTTCACTCTGTACTCCATCGTCATCGTGCTTGCCCCCACGCTTGGCCCGGTTTTGGGCGGATGGCTCAGCGACAACTGCGGTTGGCGCTGGATCTTCTTTCTCAACATCCCCTTCGGCATCGCAGCTTATTTTATGAACCGCGAGCTACAGCCGGAGACGGAGATCGTTCAGCCCAGGGGCAGCCAGATCGACTACCTCGGGCTCTCCGGTGTGGCACTCGGTCTTGGCTGTCTGGAGTACGTGATGGACCGCGGCGAGCGCTCCGACTGGTTCGCCTCGCCTGCCATCACCGTCTGCGCAATTATCTCCGGCGCGGCATTAACTCTGTTGGTCTATCACCAGCTCTACCGGTCGAAACATCCGATCCTGCAACTTCGCCTGCTGGCGAACAGAAATTTTCTGCTGGCAAATGTCATGATCTTCTTCACTTACTTTGCCCGCTACGCCAGCACCACGCTGCTGCCGGAGTTTACGCACGGAATGCTGAACTACACCGCGACCGACAGCGGCCTTGTGCTCTCTCCCGGCTCGTTCGTTCTGCTGCTGTTCCTGCCCCTGGTGACGTGGCTCATGAAGCACGTCGATCTTCGCATACTGATCTTCAGTGGCCTTATGGTGACTAGTTTTTCCTTCTACCGCTTGAGTTCACTCTCTCTCGCTGTGGACTATTCGATAATCGTTAAATTCCGCATCTTAGAGAGTTCAGGAGTTGCGCTTTTTCTAACGCCGGTAAGCGTCCTTGCCTACTCGCAACTGAAGTCAGGCAAGAATGACGCAGCGGCTTCGTTATACGGTCTGTTCCGTAATCTCGGATCGGCGATTGGTATCTCCACCGTAAACACCATGCTCGTGCGCAGGGCACAGGTTCACCGAGTCTACCTCGGTGCCAACATCACTTCAGGTTTGCCGATGCTTCGAGAAGCATTCGCTGCTCCGCTTTGTATCTTGCAAACTCATGGCGGAGATAGCTTCAGCACTGCGGCCATGCGATCGTTGGGCTTGCTCAATGAAGAACTGAATCGGCAAGCGACCATACTCACCTATATGGACTGCTTTCGGTTGTTGATGTGGATTTCGATATGTCTGTCTCCGGTGGCGCTATTTTTCACAATTCAAAGGAAGCAGAAGCCAAAGAGCCCATCCAGAGTCTTTTCAGTGAAGCGGGCGTATCGATTTGAAGATACGAATAACGAAAAAATGAAGACGAGACATACACTGGAGGAATTACCCGAAGAAGAGACTCTAGAGGGAGTTTGAAGATGAAGTCTGGTGATTGGCTGCTGGGAGCGTTGATTCTGCTCTTGAATGTTATCTCTGGAGTCGCTCAGGTAGACGTATTGACGCAGCACAATAACCTCGAGCGGACCGGCGCAAATCTGCACGAGACCGTTCTGACGCACGAGAACGTCAACGTGAAGCAGTTCGGCATGCTCTTCAAGCGTGTGGTAGACGATCAGGTTTATGGCCAGCCGCTCTATGTATCGCACGTAAAAGTGGGCGGCGGTTTTCACGATGTGGTCTACGTGACGACTGTGAACAATAGCGTCTATGCCTTCGATGCCAATGACGCGGGTGCATCGACTCCAATTTGGCATGTAAACTTCGGCGCACCGGCGGACTTGCATGACGCAAAATTCGGCTGCCTCGATATCAATGGCAAGATGGGGATCATCGGAACTCCGGTGATCGATCGCCAGAGCGGTACGTTCTATGTTGTGGCGCTCACGCGCGTGGGTGGTGGTTTCATGCAGCGGCTTCATGCTCTGGATATTGCGACCGGCGCGGATATGCCGGACAGCCCTGTGACTATCACGGCGAAAGACTTTGATCCGCTGATGGAGAATCAGCGACCTGCTCTTCTGCTCTCGCATGGGGTGGTGTATGTGGGCTACGCCTCGCACTGCGATAAGGAGCCGTACCACGGCTTTCTGATGGGTTACGATGCGAAGACCCTGCACCAGACGGCTGTGCTGAACACATCACCGACAGGCTCTGAGGCGAGTATCTGGCAGTCTGGCCAGGCGCCGGCCGTAGATGCGGAGGGCAATATCTATGTGGTTACGGGGAACGGTTCGTGGGACGGCAAAGTTAACTTCAGCGAGAGCTTTCTGCGGCTCAGCCCGGAGTTGAAGCTGCTGGACTGGTTTACCCCGACCAATCACCTTGAGCTGGATGCGAAGGACATGGACCTTGACTCCTCCGGTGCGACGCTCATCCCCGGAACAAACCTTGTGCTGGGCGGCGGCAAGCAGGGCGTTCTGTATGTTCTCGACAAGCGGCACCTTGGACATCTCGGTGATGAAAATGCGTTACAGCACTTTCAGGCTGGTAAATCGCACCTGCACAGCTTCGTTTACTGGAAGAGCGACAGCAAAGGCTCTCTGCTCTACCTGTGGGGACAAACTGACCGATTACGCGTCTTTGGATTGAACGGAGATAAAGTAACCGAAACTCCAGTGATGACAAGGTCTGAGGTAAACCAGGGACATCCAGGTGCCATGCTGTCGATTTCGGCTAACGGCGGCAAAGAAGGAATTTTATGGGCTGCCATTCATGCGACCGGAGATTCATGGCACGAGTCCCGGCCCGGAGTTCTTCATGCCTACGACGCTGACGATATCAGCCATGAGCTTTGGAACTCGCTTGAAGACCCTGCGCGCGACGACTGCAACAACTACTCAAAGATGGCTCCTCCTACGATTGCGAACGGCAAGGTATACCTCGCCAGCTTTGGCACGGAAAACATAGGAACGGGACAGTTCTGCGTCTATGGGTTACTGCCGGATGGGCCACCTCCCGCAGCTCCCGAGGGGCTTCGTGCCAGTGTGCAGGATGGTGTAGTCTCGCTCACCTGGGTTGCTGTGTCGGGAGCGAGAACTTATACCGTAAAGGCTTTGAATACCGCCAACGGCGAACCGAACACGCTTGCCACGGGCTTAGTCTCAACAGGATTTACCGGAATTACGCCATACGAAGGAACGTCTACTTACGTCGTCACAGCATTGAACTCAAATGGCGAGAGCATTTCTTCCAAGCCTGTTACCGTTGATCTGCGACACGCTGCCGCCGTTCAGCGAAGCCATGTAATGATGCACTGATGTTCAAGGGGACGCGCACCATGAGAACCGCTATCGGACTCGATTTGCAGGTATGGGCCCTGCGGCGTATGGACACACTGAACAGGCGGTTCCGGCGCACGCCGTCCACGGCAGAGCATCTTGCCACAGGCCTGCGTGGCGAACGGGAAGCACTCTTTCATCTGCGAACTCTCGGCTACACCGTCGTAGCGCGACGATGGAAGAGCGCAAAGCTACGCGGTGACGTCGACCTGATCGGCTGGGATGAGGACTGGCTCTGCTTCATTGAAGTTAAGACGAGGACAGGAAGAGATCCGCTGGCGCCTGCCGAGTTTGCCGTAGACGCCGACAAGCAGGAGATGTTGCGAAAGATGGCACGCGCTTATCTGCGCAGTTTTCCCGAGAAGTTACGGCGTGAGGTTCCAGTGCGTTTCGATATCGTTTCGGTGTATTTGCAACAGGCTACGGTCGAGTTCGACGTATACAAAGGAGCATTCGGATGGGAGTGACTTACACGCAGGGAACTAAGTTAGAACTGCTCGATCCAATTGAGCTGGGTAAGCAGGTGACAGCGGTAGTGCGGCAGGCTCTGCCATGGCTGCAAACACTTACAGAAGCTTCGGCCAGTCGTCCCGAAAAGACAGGTAAGTGGTGTGCGAAAGAGGTTATTGGTCACCTGACCGATTCGGCGATCAACAATCACGCAAGGGTGATGAGGTTGCAGATTGAGACCGAACCAAACCTGCGCGGCTATGAGCAAATGGCCTGGGTCGATCTGCAGCGCTATGCGGACCGGGAATGGAGCAAAGTGCTTGAGAGTTGGGCCATGTTAAACGAGCATTTTGCCTGGGCGGTCAGCCACGTTGACAAGGCGCACCTGACAAATATGGGAACGATAGAGGGAGACGAACTGACCCTCGGGTTTTTGATCGAAGACTATATCGCGCACATGGAGCACCATCTGCGTGCATTGAAAACCTGGACGATATAGCGAGTCCATGCAACATCCATTT
The DNA here is from genome assembly GCF_014640335.1 of Edaphobacter dinghuensis. Lineage (NCBI taxonomy): Bacteria > Pseudomonadati > Acidobacteriota > Terriglobia > Terriglobales > Acidobacteriaceae > Edaphobacter > Edaphobacter dinghuensis. The sequence continues at coordinate 270,268 of NZ_BMGT01000004.1, forward strand.
TTGCGGCGGCGGTGTCTAATATAGGTGGATACCGAGGTGAAGAGACGATGACGCTGCTGAATGCTCCGCAATATAACGCCCACCGCGAGGCGCGAAACCGTAATTTATTGGTAGGTGGCGGAGTTTTGATCGTGGTATTGGTAGTGCTCTACTTGGGTGGCTATATGCTGGGGCACGGATGGTTCTTCTCGAACCTTCCGGTCGAGCACAAGATCAATACGTTTATGACCGATCTCCAAAATAAGGATTACAAGACGGCATATGGCATCTGGATGAATGACCCCAAATGGGAGCAGCATCCGCAGAATTACGATTACAAGTTGCAGCGGTTCATCGAGGATTGGACGACCGCCAGCGACTGGGGTCCCATCACATCGCATCACGTAGACATCTCCAAGCGTGACGGCTCTGGCATCATCATCGCGGTGACCGTGAACAACAGCCCCAAGAAGTTGTTTCTTTGGTACGAGCGATCGAACGGAACGTTGACCTACTCGCCGCGCGAACTACAGTATTAGCGCGGCTCCGGCGTCACTGCGTGCAATGCGAAACGAAGACCATGTAAAGTTCTCCTACGCTCTTTTTAAAGAAAAGTCGGGGAGATCAGTCCATTGCGTATACGATTTCAGCGGTCAGTACTATCCTGCATGGTTGCCGGAGTTTTAGCTTTGTTCAGCACGCCTCCTGCCTCGGCAAGTTCTGCTCTCCCCGCGCCTGTCGTGGTCTCTTCCGGCTGGCAGTTGCAGGATGCCGCTAAAGTCTCGCAATCCGGAGACGCCGTCTCACTCCCTACCTTCACTCCGCAGAACTGGTATGCCGCAACCGTCCCCGGTACAGTGCTCACCAGCCTCGTCAATAATGGCGTCTACCCCGAGCCGCTCTACGGCGAAAACAACCGTCCCGACAAAATTCCCGAGAGCCTCTGCCGCACACCCTATTGGTATCGCGCCGTCATCACTGTGCCGAAGTCTTACGATCACCATCAAACGTGGCTCAACTTCGACGGCATCAACTACGCCTCTCAAATCTGGCTGAACGGCAAACAGATCGGCACCACCAAGGGTGCCTTCATCCGTGGAACCTTCGACATCACATCGCTCGTCAAGCCGGGCAAGCAAGCTGTACTGGCAGTGCTCGTCTCGCCGCAGCCACATCCCGGCGTTCCACACGAGCACACCATCCGCAACGGCATGGGGCTGAACGGCGGCATCACTGCCATCGATGGACCGACATTTCTCTCCACCATCGGCTGGGATTGGATTCCTGCTATTCGCGACCGCGACACCGGTATCTGGCGTAAGGTCTACCTCTCTGCAAGTGGGCCTGTCGTTATCAAAAATCCCCGAGTAGAAACCGACTTGCCTCTGCCCAAGTTAGATTCGGCGGATGTCTCTATCCAGACCACCGTCGAGAACACGAGCGATCAACCCCAAAAAGGCAGCCTCAAAGGCAGTTTCGGCGGCATCAACTTTCAGACAGAGGTAGAGCTTGCACCGCACGCCTCAACGCTCGTTGCGCTCGACCCAAAAAACATGCCGGTGCTGCGCGTCAGCAATCCGAAGCTCTGGTGGCCAAACGGCTACGGCCCGCAAAATCTCTATAACCTTCACCTCAGCTTCCAGATCAAGAAGCAGATCTCCGACACGAGCGATGTCAGCTTCGGCATCCGCAAGATCACCTACTCTGTTCCCGACTCTGAAAACCTCACCGTCTCCGTCAACGGTGTTCGTATCTTCATCCGCGGAGGCGACTGGGGCCTCGACGAGGCGATGAAGCGCATTCCCCGCGAGCGCCTCGAAGCTGAGATTCGCATGCACAAAATGGCCAACATCAATCTCATTCGCAACTGGGTCGGCCAAAGCACGAACGAGGACTTCTACGAGCTATGCGACAAGTACGGCATCCTTCTCTGGGACGAGTTCTTCCAGCCCAACCCCAGCGATGGCCCCAACCCTACCGACCTGCCAACGTACATGGCCAACGTCCGCGACAAGATTCTCCGTTTCCGCAACCATCCCTCCATCGCAATCTGGTGCGCGCGCAACGAAGGCTATCCACCTAAGGAGATCGATGATCTGCTGCGTCCTATGATGGCAGAGCTCGATCCCAACCGCCTCTATCAGCCCAGCTCCACCGCAGGCCACGGTGTCTTTTCGAGCGGTCCGTACCATTGGCGCACACCGCGCGAGTTCTACGACTTCAAGCATGCCTTCAAGACCGAGATCGGCAGTGTCTCCATTCCTACGCTCGAGTCCATCCACGGCATGATGCCGCAGAAGGACTGGGAGATCATCAACGACGACTGGGCCGAACATGATTTCGCCCGCGGCGCCTCCGGCGGCGATACCTACCGCAATGTGATCGAGGCTCGCTACGGCAAGCTGGCCAATCTCGCCGACTTCGTTCGCAAGGCCCAGCTCGCCAACTACGAGGCCTTCCGCGCCATGTATGAGGGCCGCAACGCCAAGCTCTTCAACCCCAGCACCGCCATCATTACGTGGATGAGCAATCCGGCGCAGCCGAGCTTCGTCTGGCAGCTCTATCACCACGACCTCGAGCCCAACTCGTCTCTCTTCGCCGTTGAGAAGGCAGGCGAGCTCCAGCACATCCAACTGAACGAGAGCAACGGCGACGTTCAGGTCATCAATAATCTCCCCATCGCATTGACGGGTGTCACCGCGCACATCTCCATCTATAACCTCGACGGCTCCATCCCTTATCAGCACGACTTTAACGTCACCGCTCCACCCAGTGTCGCCACCAGTCTTGGCATAGTGCCGTGGCCTGCGAACCTGTCGGCCGTCCACTTCGTCAAGCTCGACCTGCACGACGCCTCCGGCAAACTTCTCTCCACCAACTTCTACTGGCGCGCTCTGCCCGAGCATCAGGACGACCTCACCGCTCTCAATCAGTTACGCACCGTTACTCTAGACGCCAAGGTTGAGCGCCACGACGCCGACGGCAAATGCCTGCTCACGGTCACGCTGCACAACCCCGGTTCACAGGTAGCGTTGATGGCTCACCTGCAACTGCGTCGCCAGCACTCAGGCGAGCGCGTCCTTCCCGTCTTCTATAGCGACAACTACGTCTCGCTCGTTCCTAACGAGACCAGGACCATCTCGATTGAAGCCAGCGCAGCCGATCTCAAGGGCGAGACGCCGTTGGTTGTCCTCGATGGTTGGAACATCGCAGTCACGCCATCCTCATCATCCGCTGCCGCCATTGCACTCAACGTCGATGCCCAGGTCAATCACTGGCCCGTCACCGGCATTCCCATGTACGTTCCGCCTCCGGTACCCGCGGCCTCGGGACAGACAAACTAAAGTGGAGTAATGGTGCAGGCAGTGGAATCAGTTAACGGCAGGGAAGTCTACGCGAAGATCACGCTGCGGCTTATCCCGTATCTCTTCCTGCTCTACATCGTGGCGTATCTTGACCGCGTCAATGTCGGCTTCGCCGCCATGGACATGCAGCGCGAGCTGCACTACAGCAACACCGTCTACGGAACCGGCGCGGGCATCTTCTTTATTGGCTCCGCGCTCTTCGATCTTCCCAGCAACCTCATGCTGGCCCGCGTCGGCGCAAAGGTCTGGATCGCACGCATCATGATCTCGTGGGGCATCATCTCCACCTGCATGATGTTCGTGCGCTCGCCCGAATCGTTCTACATCCTTCGTTTTCTTCTCGGAGCCTGCGAGGCCGGATTCTTTCCCGGCATGATCTTCTATCTCACCTACTGGTACCCTTCGCACGAGCGCGCCCGCGCCGTAGCCAAGTTCATGACCGCAACTTCGCTTGCCGGTGTAGTTGGCGGCCCGCTCTCCAGCGCCTTGCTGCGCCTCGACGGCTTCAAAGGATTGGCGGGCTGGCAGTGGCTCTTCCTCTCCGAAGGCATACCAACCATCCTGCTCGGCATCTCCGTACTCTTCCTGCTAAAGAACAAGCCCGAAGAAGTTCATTGGCTCAAGCCGGAAGAGAAGGCATGGCTCGCCGACGAGTTGCAGCGCGACCGCATCCGCTACGGCGCAGCGGAGCATCACGCCCTGCGCGACGCCATCCGCCTGCCCATGCTCTGGCTGCTCGCCGGAGCCTACTTCGTCAGCCAGGTCGGTGTCTACATCGTCAACCTGTGGATGCCGCTCATCCTCAGCACGTTCTCCGGTGGCGCGCATACGGCCAGCGTCATCGCACGTTATGCCACGCTGCCGTATCTCGCTGCAGCCATCTTTACCGTGATCGTAGGCTGGAACTCCGATCGCACCACCGAGCGCCGCTGGCACATCGCCGGCTGCCTGCTACTCGCCGCAACCGGCTTCGCGTGGACGGCGGTTGCGCACAACATCGTGGTCGCCATTGTCGCCATGACCTTCGCCGCCATGGGCCTGTGGAGCATGATGGGCCCCTTCTGGACGTTGACCACCAGCGTCCTCGGCGACGCAGCAGCAGCGGCAGCCGTTGCCATTCTCACTACCATCGGCGGTGTAGGCGCCTTCCTCGGCCCATACTCCATCGGCAGAATCCGCGACATCACCCACAGTTTTCAAGGCGGCCTCTACGCCATGAGCGCACTGGCAGTCGGCGCCGCGTTGCTGGCTCTTGCCGCAAGATCAGGGAAACAGTCGCCCAAGACAAAATCCTGATTTTCAGAGTGGTCGAATGTAATGAAATGGTTTAGTTCTAAATAGTTGAATGAGTAAATAGTTTAGTATCGAACTATTTGCTCATAGGCAAATGCTGATTCCTTGCGTTCCATTTTTGACATTCCGTAGTCCATTTCGATGTTTCTGCGGTCATTTAATACATCATGTTGAGATGTAAATTGAATCTCGTTGCGATATACTATATTCATGACGCCGCAATCTTCCTACGAGGCGCTTCCATCCGCTACGGCCCAGACTCAAGCCGATGATGCGATTCGGAACCTTGCATGGTTTCGCTATAACCTCCGCAAATTTTTGCGATTCAGCGAGAAGGCTGCGCGGCAATGCGGAGTCACGCCGCAACAGCATCAACTGATGCTGGGTGTTGCCGGATACACCGGACGAGGAACTGCGACCGTTTCAGAGCTGGCCGAATTCCTGCAGGAGCGTCACAACTCTGTAGTGGGATTGGTGGAACGTGCTGCACAGCGCGGCTTGGTCCGTAAGGAGCATGACACGCAGGATCGCAGGTTTGTCCTGGTTTCGTTGACTCCGCAAGGAGAACAGATTCTTGCACGGCTGACGGAGCTGCACAAGGAAGAGGTAAAAGCTGCGCGAGAGGCCCTGGTCAAGGTGCCGAAGGTGCCTGCACAGGTACTTGAAGTAAAGAAAAAGGCCGTGTGACGCGAAGATCGCTCACAATGGCTAGGTTTCGAAAATATCCAACAATCTTGGAACGGCAAAGGCAAAGACAGTCGATCAAATGGACCGGACGCAAACCATCAAGACGAGAAGAGATAACTGGGTGCTGAGGCATCCTTTGTTACGCAAGTACATGCCGCTGGTGCATGAAGATCTTACCGCGACGTATTCGCGCGACCTGCATAAATGGCTGATTATTGCTCCTATCATCGGCGTAACCACTGGGTTGGCCATTACCTCGATCGCTATTGTCGTGTTGGGCAAGGTGTGGCCGGTTGTTCTGGGCTACTATCTGGGGCATCACTGGGCGATTGTGCCCGGACTGGTGGCCGCTTTTGCGGTGACTGGTTTGATCATGCAGTTTCTGACACCCGATCCGGATGAGCATTCCACCGAAGAGGTCATTCGGTCTTATCACGAGCATCAGGGTGACATTAACATGCGGCCGTTTCTGCCGAAGCTGCTGGCGGCCATTACAACGGTGGCCTTTGGAGGCAGCACCGCGCTGGAAGGACCAAGTATCTATGGCGGTGCGGCGATTGGCTCGTGGCTATGGGCTAAGCTGCGGTGGCTGCGTTTGGATAGCCGAGATCGTCGCGTCATGCTGATCTGCGGCGCAGCGGCAGGTATGTCGGCGGTCTTCCGCGCGCCTTTGACTGGTATCGTCTTTGCGCTGGAGATGCCTTATAAGGACGATCTGGCGCACGAAGCTCTGGTGCCGTCGCTGATCGCCTCGGTGATCTCCTACATCACGCTTAGCTCATTTCTTGGCGGAGCGCCGCTGTTCGACTTTGCCAGTTCGACATCGTTCACCGGGCGGGACCTTGTGTGGTGCGCCTTGCTTGGACTGGTAATCGGGCTCATCGCAATGGCATTTGTAATTACCTTCCGCCGGATGCGCGTGTTCTTTGTGAAATCTTCTCTTCCGCACTGGGTGAAGATGGCGATCGGCGGGTTGTTGACTGGTCTTTGCGGCCTGACCTTCCTGTACTTCTATCATGGGACGCTGGTTCCGATCGGTCCCAATTATGAAGCTGTAGGAATGATTCTCGGCATACACCACAGCACGCTCGAGCTGGTGACCTTTGGTGTCCTTAAACTTGCGGCCAGCGCATTTACGCTGGGTGTTGGTGGCGTCAGCGCTCTGTTCGTTCCGTTATTTTTGTCGGGCGGCAGCTTTGGCGTAGCCTTTGCACAGGCTGTTGTTCATAGCTCTTCGATTGAATTGTATGCAGCGGTGGGCATGGCTGCATTTATCGCTGCGGGTTATAAGACGCCGCTGGCGGCAGTGGTGTTCGTTGCTGAAGCTACTGGTGGCCATGCGTTCATTATTCCTGCGCTGATCGGCTCGGCGGTGGCATATGCGGTGTCCGGAGATGCATCGGCATCAGGAGATCAGCGGATACATGAAGGCGTCAGGGTGCAGGAACTGCGGCATGTGATTGTTGGCAGCGTGATGCAGCAGAAGGTGATATCAGTGCAGGCATCATTGACGCTGAGCGAGTTTACCGAGTTGCTCTCTCCTCACTATCATCACTCGACGTTTCCGGTGTTCGAAGAGGATGAGCTGCTTGGGACTGTCGATGTATGGTCGGTCGCGAAGGTGCCCACACAAAAATGGCAGACAATGCGGATCCGAGAGCTTACGGACCGGCACATTGCGCGGATTCCTTTTGACTGCGATGTGACGGAAGGTCTGCGCCTGTTGATGAGCGAGCACCCGCAACATATGTTGCTGGTGACCTCCGCTGCCGGCAAGCTGGAAGGCATCGTGACGAAGACGGATATTTTGCAGGCCTTGAAGACGCGCAGAGATGCGCCGACGCAAGCAAGTCTTGAGACGGTATCGAGGGAGCCGAGCTTGGTGGAGTGACATCGCGATAGGATTTTGAGATCGTGCCGCCGAGAACCTGGCTGGTCATCAGGGCTGCTCTCTGCATAAGAGTTTTGCCGGATCGATGCAGTGATCGATCCGGGATGCTTGAGACGAAGTGCGGAGGTTTCCGATGGCCGATTATCCATTCACGGAAGTGACGACGCCGAACCCTGATAGCAAGCCTCAGAAAAAAGGTCAATTTGGTGTAGCGCTCGAGCCGGAGGTCATTAAGATATGCGGCTATGCATTGCTGATTGGACTCATCGGCGGCCTGGTGGCGGAAGGCCTGCTGGAGCTAATTTACCTCTTCACCAATTTATTTTTCTATGGCAAGGTCTCGTTTGCAATTACGAACCCTGCGTATAACCATCTGGGCTGGTGGGTGATTCTGATTCCGCCGATTGGCGGGCTGCTGGTAGGCATCATGGTGCATTACTGGGAGCCAACGCTGAAGGGGCATGGGATTCCCGAAGCGATGGAAGCAGTGTTGTTTGGTCACAGCCGAATGCGAATTCGCGTGGCACTGCTGAAGCCATTAGCTACCGCACTGGCGATTGGTACAGGCGGCCCGTTTGGAGCAGAGGGCCCGATCATTCAAACGGGTGCAGCCTTCGGATCGCTGTTCGGACAAGCAGTTGGTTTAACACCGTACTACCGACGCGTGCTGCTTGCATCAGGCGCGGCTGCTGGTATGGCTGCTACTTTTACCGCCCCACTCGCAGGGATTCTCGTCGCAATTGAACTGCTGCTGTTCGAATTGCGAGCACGCTCGTTTATTCCTGTGGCGCTTGCAGCCGCAGTTGCTACTGGAGTGCGCATTCATTTTGTAGGATGGGCTCCGTTATTTCCGACGCCAGCTTTTAAGCTGACCAGCATGAATGAGCTTTGGCTCTTCGGCCTTATGGGAATCCTGATGGGGATCGTTGGGTTGGCAATGATTCGTGCATTGGCATGGACAGAAGATTTCTTTGACGAGATTCCTCTCAAACATGCTCTGATCTGGTCGCCCGCAATCGGCGCATTAATTCTTGGTGTGATTGGATATTTTTATCCTCAGGTCTTCGGCACTGGCTACGACACGATTCGCGATATGTTGAATGACCGGCTGACGACAAGCAAGCTGCTAGGCATCTCAGTAGCAAAGTTTTGGGCGTTGGTGATTTCTTTAGGATCGGGAACGACGGGAGGTGTATTCGCGCCTTCGCTGATTGTAGGCGGTGGTATTGGTGCGACGTTTGCCATTGGCTTTCAACATGTTTTTCCGCATCTGGTCAGCAATCCGGCGTTCTATGCGTTGGTGGCGATGGCAGCGGTATTTGGGGGGATTGCACGCGCTCCGTTTACGAGCATCGTATTTTTGTTTGAGCTAAGCCATAACCCCAATGCGCTGCTTCCGCTGATTGTCTGCGTCATGGTTTCAGATGGGTTTGTGCGGCTGTTCAGTCGGGATTCGATCATGACTGGGAAGCTGGTCAAACGAGGGTTGATCATTCTGCAGGACTACTCGGTGCCGGTACTGATGCGCGCACGAATCGACCAGATCATGCAGAAGCAGTTCACGACGATCGATGCGGATGAGGAGTTGCGGACGGTGCTGACGACGCTCACTCCAGGCAGTGGCATCGGGCTAATGCCAGTAGTGGAGAAAGATGGATCTCTGGTAGGCATTGTGGAGGCGCATGATCTGCTGAAGATCGAACCGCCGGACCACCACTTTAAAATGCGCGAGCTCGCACGGCAAGACTATGTGCTGGCCTATCCGGAAGAGGCCGTCGATCAGGTGAACCGCGACATGCTGCTGAAAAATATCGAAAATGTCGTTGTGGTGCAGTCGCATGGGTCGCGCAAACCGATTGGAATTGCGCGAGCAAATGACATTTTGCAGTTGCGCCGCTGGCTGATGGAAGAGGAGACTCGCGAAGTCGTAGCCAAGAGCAAGGCTTAATGTGTTGTTATTACACAAAAACTCCCGCCGTTCGATTTCGACGAGCGGCAGGAGTTCTAGCGCCTGATGCTTATAGGCTGCTGCCTGCTTTTTAGAGGTAAATCTTTGCCGCATTTCTCCTTGACGTGCAGCGTTCAATGCCGAGCTGGTGGTTCCTGCTGAAAAGGTATCGATGTTTGTTGCTGGAACTGCGAAGGCTGATTCGCTATATTTGGCAGATACTAAATGAAATTTAGATCGCAATAAATGATTAATATCAATGATAAAATCACAGATAATGATCGTAAATACCTATTTTTATGGCATTAATAAGAAGGTTTACTAATATGCTGGAGCGTGTTGAATGAGGTAAGTATTGACTCCTCAGGCTTTAGTTACTAATTATTTGTTGTTTTTTAGTTGGAGGTTGCGATGGGTGTTCTTACAGCGGATTCTGATGGTTGTTGTGCGGGGGGACAGTTATGAGGGGGTTCCATAACTACGATCTGAACCCAGTGATTTACCTGCCAGCTTATGGAGAGCGGGATTGTCTTGAAGGCTGGAGTGAAGTTACGGCCCGCATCCAGGAGTGCCTTCCGCCGACAGGTAAGTACACGATTGCGATTGAGTGCTATCCGGGAGTGATGCTCGATGCGCTACAGAGAAAAATTGCTGCGGCATTCCCCCAAAGCACCATTCTGAATGTAGAAGATGCATATAGCGATGCAGCGGTTTTGAGAGAACAATTTCAGGAGACATTCACAGCGGACCCAGTTTTCGGGAGGATGCGCCTCTGGCCGATGGCGAGCTATTTTGATGAGCATCGCACAGCGGAGTTGAAAGCCAAAATTGCGCAGAGTGCATCGGTGGTATTTCTTGTTGGTGCGGGTACTCAACAGGTCGTTACGAATCCGGATCTGCTTGTTTATGCGAACGTAACGCGCTGGGAGCTGCAGAAGCGTCAACGCAGCAAAAGCATTTGTAATCTCGGGCTCCAGAACTATGAGGATTCTGCGCAGCTCTTGTACAAGAACGCATACTTTCTCGAATGGAGAGTTGCGGACGAGATGCGTCATGCTCTCTATGGAAGGGTTGTTTACTTCCTCGATCTGGACGACCAGGAAATTCCCCGAATGGTGAAAGGCGATGTACTCCGGGATGCTATTTCGACGGTAGTCAGGCAGCCTTTTCGGGTGGTGCCGTTTTTCGATCCGGGACCGTGGGGAGGCTCCTGGATGATGCGGACCTTCGATCTTCCGCAAAATGTCCCGAACTACGCATGGTGTTTCGACTGCGTTCCGGAAGAAAACAGCGCCACGCTGGGCTTTGGGCCCCGGCGATTCCAGCTTCCCGCAATTCTGTTAGTACACGAGCAGCCAATTGCGTTATTAGGAGAGGCTATCTATAGATATTTCGGGGCAGAATTCCCCATCCGCTTTGATCTACTAGACACAGTTGGGGGCTCGAATCTCTCCTTGCAGGTGCATCCTCTGCGCGAGTATATCCAGCAGCATTTCGGAATTCCTTACACGCAGGACGAGAGCTACTACATTCTTGATCAATGCGGTGATTCTCAGATTTATCTTGGGGTGCGTACCGGAACGGAACGCGATGACATGCGCAGGGACCTGGAAGAGGCTCAGGCAGGCGGACCGCCTTTCCCGGCTGAACGCTATGTCAATCTATTGCCGACCCATAAGCATGATCATTTTTCCATCCCGGCTGGGACGATTCATTGTTCGGGCAGCGATAATTTGGTACTTGAGATCAGTGCCACGCCCTATATTTTTACGTTCAAGCTATGGGATTGGGGCCGCTTAGGATTGGACGGCAGGCCGCGTCCGATCCATCTTGAGCATGGCCTTGCCAATATCCAGTGGAACCGCAACACGGAATGGGTGAGAAGGGAACTGCTGAACCAGACCGAGCCTGTTGCAACAGGCGATGGTTGGCGCGAGGAACGAACGGGGCTCCATCACACTCAGTTTCTTGAGACGCGCCGCACATGGTTTACAAAAGCAGTGACGCACAATACAGAAGGGAATCTGCATGTCTTGAATCTTGTCGAAGGAGAAGCTGTCAGTGTGGAAAGTCCTGACGGCAAATTTCCGCCGATCGAGATCCACTATGCAGAAACCTTTATTGTGCCGGCCTCGGTTGGAGCGTACACCATTCGGCCTCTAGGCAAGACGAATGAACCGTTGGCAATTATTAGAGCGTATCTGCGCAACATGGATTAACGATAAGCTCAAGCCAATATTACGGAGATTCCGAGTTTTTCAAACGGTGCAATCGCTTCTGCGGTTGCACCGTGGTCCGTGATCAGACAGTCGATTTCCTCTGTTTTGCATAGAAGCCATTTGCTGACTGTGCCCAGCTTGCTTCGATCGGCAACGACGACTTTCTTTTTAGAATGCTGAGCCAGTTTGCGGAGCACCTCGGCTTCAGCCGGATTCGTGCAGGTCAAGCCCTGTTGCGCATCAATCCCGTCCACTCCGATAAACATAATGTCCGCAAAGAGCATTTCGGTTGCCGCATTCGCAAGAGGGCCGAGCAGGGTAAACCAGTTTCCGCGAAGGATGCCTCCGGTAACAATGACTTCGATGTCCTTACGGTTGCTGAGCTCCATCGCGACATTGATTGTATTGGTGATGATTGAAATATCGCTGAGCACCTTCAGGCTTCGAACGACCTCGGTAGTTGTTGTCCCGCCGCTCAACGCAATGGTTTGGCCTGTTTGAACCAATTCTGCTGCGGCACGTGCGATGCGGCGTTTTTCTTCTGCGAAGCTGGCAATCTTGTCCTGGAAGGATGCGTCGTGGCGGAAGGGCTCGTAGAAGAGTGGCCCGATCGGTATAGCACCTCCGCGAACGCGCTTGAGCAGCGACCGGTTTTCCAGATCTTCAAGGTCGCGCCGTATGGTCGCAATCGAAGCTCCCAAAGCAGAACAAAGATCATCAATCGAGACACTACCAGTCGCTTGAAGGTTGCGAAGAATGAATTCCTGCCTTGCAACCAAATTATCTGTCTTATTCCCCATAAAGGGAGCATACCAAAGGGCAATTGCGATCAAACCTTGGATACTCGGGGCCAATGTTTCTGCACTTTAACAGGATCAGATCTCGCGCAACGCGAGCAGATTGCCAGACAAAGAATCTATTGAAGCGGTGGATGCCCTGGACATGCAGATGCCAATTTTGGGGGAAGAATAGCGTGCAACCCGTTGGCCGGTTGATATATATGAGTTTTAAATCATTAAATATGATTGCAATATGGACAATCAATCTTTTGATGGAGTAGTATTCGTTCGTATTTGATATTGGAGTATTAGTGCAGGTGAATTTAGGAATGGCCAAGAGCGAAAAATCACTTGAAACTATTGTATACAGTATGCAGGCGGGCTATTGAGATACAGAGATTCGTGCGTAGCGAAACTCGAAATTATGGGAGGCATCAGATGATGAAAAGAGTTGCTCTATTAATTTTGATTGGGTGTTCCTTCGTGCTCTGTGCGCCAGCGCAAACCACGAACGGACTCATAACAGGCACAGTGACAGACCCAAGCGGGGCGGTTGTGCCGAATTCTCAAATTGAGATCACAAACCAGGGAACCGGTATAAAGAGAGCTACAGTAAGTGGGGCGGATGGGCACTATATTGTGCCTCAGTTGGCTCCGGGAATTTACGACATCGTTGTAACGACGGCGGGGTTTGGCCAGCAGAACCAAAAGAACGTTCAGTTGGAGGTCAACCAAAGCCTTACGCTGGATTTTAAGCTTGGGCTAGCGTCTGCTGCTCAGACTGTGCAGGTCACGACCGCTCCTCCCATGCTGAACACGACTTCCGCGACTTTGACTAATGTTGTGAATCATGAGGAAACCGTTGATCTGCCGCTGAACGGGCGCGAATTCACGCAACTGGCATTGCTGTCTCCAGGAGCATCGCCCGTAGAAAATGGCCAGCAAAGCGGCTTTGTGGTCGCACTTGGTGCTGGTGGAATCAGCCCATCCATGAATGGACAGCGCGGCGAACAGAACAACTTTACGATGGACGGTATTCTGAACAACCAGATTTACACGAATACCTGGGTGATTGCGCCTCCTCCAGATGCCATCCAGGAGTTCAATGTCCAGTCGCACATCACAGACGCACAGTTTTCTATCAGCAGCGGTGCGAACATCAATGTTGCAACGCGTGCCGGTACAAATACATTTCACGGTGCTGTTTGGGAGTTTTTCCGAAACGATGCACTCGATGCGCAGACCTACCCCGATACAAGCCGGTTGCCTTACCGGCAGAATCAGTACGGTGTTTATTTTGGCGGTCCTGTGATGCTGCCGAAGGTGGTCAACGGGAAGAACAATACCTGGTTCTCCTTGTACTGGGAAGGGTTCCGCTCTGCTAAAACGACGTCCTATTTAGCAAGTGTTCTGACTCCTAATATGATCGCTGGGAATTTTGCGTCTGCCTTAGGTAGCCAGATAGGAACAGATAGTCTGGGACGACCTGAATATTCAGGCGAAATCTATGATCCGGAGACCAGCAGACCAGATCCGAACAATCCGGGAGAATCTCTGCGCGACCCCTTCCCGGGCAATGTAATTCCCTCTGGTCGGATCAATCAGGCCAGCCTGCTCTATCTACAGAAGTACTATCCAGCACCGAATCTTAACGTTGCTGACAATGTTTTTCCCAATTACCAATTTTCAGGAGCAAATAACACCGCCAGCGATATATTTGGAATCCGACTGGATCACCAGCTTACGCAAAATGACATTATCTTTGCACGGTTCAATCGTTCGAAGCAGACACTGACTACGCCGGAAAGCCTGCCGACATATTCGCATCTGCTCATTAACTATGGGCAGCAGGCAGCGCTTGGATATACCCACGTCTTCAACCCCAAGACGATTTTGAATTTCCGATACGGCTATTCCTACATCAACTATGACGATACGGACGAGGCCGCCGGAACCGCCTTTGCTCAATCGATCAATTCGACTGAGGCCTTCCCGGTTCACGATGGTGTACAACTGGCTCCGGCGCTGAGCATCGCAAACGGATTTACCGGAACGAGTCAGTTCGCGGTTCCTCTTGGTCCCATGGAAGCGATGGACTATCACGTCGATTTATCAAAGGTAGTCTCGAATCATACTTTGGGCGTGGGAGGGATGTACTATCACCTTCGCAGTTACGATGATGGTTGGACGGCTGGTGCAAACTTCACACAGAACGCTACCTCTCAGGATGGTACGGCAGGACCGACAGGCTATGGCGCAGCCAGTTTCCTGCTTGGAGCGCTCGATAGTTATACCCCATGGCTTGGAAACACCGGAGCAGATCAAACCGTAAACTGGTACGGCTTCTATGCGCAGGACCAATGGCAGGCTACGAAGAAACTCGTACTGACTGCGGGAATTCGCTGGGACTACGTCAGCCCGCCGAACTATCACAAAATTGTTTCCGGCTTGAACGTCTTAAATGGGCAGTTTATTGTTACCGGGGCTGTGCCTCCCAGCGTTACTGAAGCTAATGGGCCTCGAGGATTCTTCAATCCCCAATACAACGGTTGGGAGCCACGCTTTGGGCTCGTGTATCAGTTTACGGACCGCACAGTCCTGCATGGCGCATTTGCAATGCTGGATGATCACAACAACACACTTATCCAGGAAAATCAGAACATTCGTTTGTCCTGGCCCAGTGGCGTTGCGGCGAATCTGACCAGTTTGGATCTTGGGATTCCGAGTACGTATTTGAATAATCTTCCACCTGCATCGTCATTGCTGGGAGGTCTCGCTCCTTATGCGAGCTACGGAGCCGACCCCGACAACAAAATCCCATATGTGTTGGAGTACAACCTTGGAGTGCAACAGCAACTATCAGCGTCAACTACGTTGAAGTTGGATTATGTTGGTTCGCTGGGTCGACATCAATACATTGTGCCGGAAGCGAATACGGCACTTTATCCGGGAGCTGGACCAGTGCTGGCCCGGGAACCCTTCCCCCAATATGGAGGTCCGTTCTCGTTCTCATGGAATGAAATGCCTTCGAGCTACAACGCTCTTCAAGCGCAACTGCAAAAGAGCTTAAGTAATGGGCTATTTTTACAGGCGTCCTATACGTGGTCGAAGTCTATGGACTGGCAATCGGATCCATACACTAACTCAGAACCGAATTTCTATAACCTGCACATGGACTGGGGGCCTTCGGACTACAACAAGACGAACATGGTTGTTCTGACCGAGGTCTATCAATTGCCTTTCGGCCAAAACAGAACATATTTGCGTGGAGCCAATAAATTAGTGCAGGGCGTGGCAGGTGACTGGATGCTTGGCTCGATCGTGACGCTGAACTCCGGCGCGCCGTTCAACGTATTCGCCGGTGGCGATATTGCCAATACCGGCTCACCGGGACAGCGTGCAGAAAGAACAAGTGCTGCTCCGTATGCTGGCTCGGGCTTTGTACAGTCACGGACAGATTGGCTCAATAAGCTGGCATTTACTCAGCCTGCGCAATATACGTTCGGAAACGAACATCGAAATGATCTTGTTGGTCCGAGGTATGACAACTTCGATGTGAACCTCTCGAAAAACTTTCCGCTTTTCGAAAGTTCAACCCTTCAATTCCGGTCGGAGTTCTTCAATATCTTCAATCACACGAACCTCTCCAACCCTGACAACACTATTACTGATGGATCGTTCGGCAAGATATTGAGCGCTGCGGGTTCCGGGCGGGAGATTCAATTTGCGCTGAAGATATTGTTCTAACTGCAATTGGGCCGTCTTCTATAGGCGGCCCTTCACCTTTTGCCAGTCGCGAGCCTATTCGTGAAAAGAAGTAGTAGAGAGATCGGTGGCCATGTTCAATAAGAAAGCAGTTACAGGTTTTGTTCTGTTTGGGGTGTGTTTACTGGCGGGGTACAGTGCCTTTGGAGACACGAACGAGAGTAATCAGAATGCAGTCGTCTTTAAGCTTGGAAGTTTCGACCGCTCTTCATTCGAGTTCGCATCGGACAGCCCGAAGCAGCCAGTGAACTTTATTGTTGGCCAAAGCAATCCGGCAAAGGATTGGTATGCAACGCAACCGGCGGTGTTGAGTTCCGCTTCCGGGCAGACAAGAACGGATGTAGCCTCCGCACCCAGAGCAATCCACTTTTCTATCGATAGTAGACCGGAGGATAGGTATCGGCTGCGCGTATCCTTATTAATTGAAGCCGCTAGTGTGCCTGCTCTCCGCATCGATATTAATGGACGGCGGGGCATGCTTTATCTCCATCCCAAGCTCGATTACAGCAATGGCGATCAGGGCGACTCTTTTTATCCCGCATATTCACATGCTGAAACTACATTCGAATTTCCTGCCGGCTATCTGAAGCATGGCGAAAATTCAATTGCGTTCCAGGCGGTTGAGCAGGCAGATCAGGCTGTACCAGACGCCAGTCTTACTTATGATGCGATCGAGCTTGATCGTGTGACTGGTGTGGGTACTCCGAATGCCTCTTCAGCTTTGGTTGTGCCTACGATCTTCTTCCGCCAAGAGGGCGGTAGCATCAAGGAACAGGTCGACGCCTTTATCCAGTCTGCAAAGCCATTTAAAGCCGGTGCCGAAGTTGAGCTGGCGGTCAACGGCAAGACCTATCACCAAAACGTGCAAGGCAGTCAGGACTTCGGCGAAGAGAAGGTGAGCTTTTTAGTCCCTGAGTTTACGAAAGATACGCATGCTCAACTTACCTGGAAGAGTGTGGGGCGTCCGCAACACAGCGATCAAACCATCAGTCCACAAAAAAAATGGACGATCTTCATCGTGCCTCATATCCACGTAGACGTGGGTTACTCAGATTACCAGCCCAAGGTAGCGGCAATTCAGAGCCGAGATATTGATGAAGCGTTGGACATGATCGATAAAAATCCCAGCTTCAGGTATAGCCTGGATGGGGCATGGGATCTGGAGCAGTTTTTGAAGACACATACTGCTGCCGATCAAGCTCGTGCGATCAAGGCCGTGCAGGAACAAAAACTCTATGTGCCCGCGCAGTATGCGAATCTGCTGACGGGATTCCCAACATCTGAAACACTGATTCGCTCCCTCTATCCAAGCGCAAATTTCAGCCGGGAGCATGGATCACCATTCAATTACGCAAATATCACCGATGTTCCTTCCTATTCGTGGTCCTATGCTTCGGTCTTGGCTGCTGCAGGAATCCACTATCTTGCCGGCGGGAGCAATAACTATCGCGCTCCTGTTCTGCTTCAGGGAAGATTAAATGAGAATTCGCCGATGTGGTGGGAGGGACCGGACGGAAACAAAGTTCTACTATGGTATTCGCGTATTTATCAGCAGATGCAGATGCTCTTTGGATTGCCTCCGGTACTGGATGCCGGTCGCGACACACTGCCATTGTTCCTGCAGATGTATGAGCATCCGGGCTATGTTGCCGATGAGACGATCATGTACGGCACTCAGGTAGAGAACACGGATCTCTTTCCGCAGCAGTCGGAGCTAGCGCAAAAGTGGAATGAAACCTACGCCTATCCGCATCTGAAGTACTCCGGCTTTCACGACGCTCTTCAGTCGATTCAGCAGCAGTTTGGCAACAACATTCCCAGTATTCGCGGCGACGGTGGCCCCTACTGGGAAGATGGTATTGCATCGGATGCTTATTATGCCGGTATGGAGCGCTGGAACGAGGGCCGAGCTCCAACAGCGGAAAAGTTCGCCACGCTCACTTCGATCGTGAATCCGCGCACGCGAGCCGATAAGGCTTCTCTCGATCGCATGTGGAGAAACATGGTCTTGATGGATGAGCATACCTGGGACTCGTACAACAGTACTTCTGATCCGACCAGTATGGAAGCGGTTAAACAGCTAGCCGTGAAGGATCAGTATGCCGTGAACGCGCAGGCTTTGGCTGATTTCATCACACAGAACACCATGGCAAGTCTGACCAGTGCCATTCCGGTTGGGGCAGGGAAGGTGATCATCTTTAACAGTCTCAATTGGAAACGGAGTGGATTAGTTTCGATTGATATCGACAAAAAAACCGAGCTGGTTGACACAACAACCGATCAGAAGGTCCCGTTCAAAATTCTCCAGAGCGGCCCCAATTTCGATCACATTCAGTTTGTGGCTACCGATATCCCGGCCGTTGGATACAAGGTCTACAAGATGCAGCCGTCAACATCTCCTGCACCGAGTACAGCAACGCAACAGAACCTGACGATGGAGAATTCTTATTATCGAGTGACACTTGATCCATCAACTGGCGCAGTCAAGAGCATCTATGACAAGCAGTTGAACCACGAGTTGGTAAACGAAAGCAGCCCGTATCGCTTTGGGCAGTATCTGTACGTCACCGGGGGCGACAAAGCTTCGAACACGGTTCTGCAATACAGCCATGTTTATCCGAAGCCTGCACTGGAAGTCCATCCTGCAGAGGGCGGCAGCTTAGTCTCCGTCGCTCAGACGCCTTATGGGTGGGTTGCGCGCATGCGGAGTCACTCTGTTAACACTCCTGCTATAACCAGCGAGATTCGGCTCTTTGATCGGACCAAGAAGATCGAGTTTGTAGAGGATGTGGAGAAGAAAGATGTCGACACGAAAGAGGGCGTATATTTTGCATTCCCGTTCGCGATGGGCCATCCGAAGTTTGAATACGAGATTCAAAATGGAGTAGTCAACCCGGCGAAAGATATGTATCCGGGTGCAGGTCATGAGTGGTTTTCTGTCCAGCACTGGATTGCATTGCAGGAAGGCGGCGTTTCTGTCGGTCTGCTTCCGCTGGATGCAGGCTTGGCAACGTTTGGCGACATCAATCGAGGACAATGGCCGGATCATTTTGGAGATCGCCCAGGTTCTGTCTTCTCTTACATCATGAACAACTATTGGGACACGAACTATCGAGCCGGGCAAGGGGGACACTTCAAATTTCACTACGTCCTTACAAGCGCATCTTCCACCAATGCGTCTGAGCTGAGCCGTCTGGGATGGGAGGAGATCACTCCGCTGGAAGCGGACATCGTCACAACTCAGGACAAAGCTCTCTCGTCACCCGAGGGAGAAGATCACGGCGCCAGTCCCTCGAATTCGGTTGCCGGTGCCGGTTCGCCGTGCGTTCTAGATCCGAAGGAAGACAGTTTTCTAAACGTGGACGATCCTAATGTTCTATTTGAGACCTGGAAACCTGCAGAAGACGGCAACGGCACTATCCTCCGTTTCCTTGATATAGGAGGCGATCAACGAACGGTAACTGTTCATGTCCCGCTCCTGCATATTGAAGAGGCATGGCAGAGCAATGCAGTGGAAAAGGATGGAGAGAAGCTTTCTCTTTCGGGAGATCATGATTTCAGCTTTGTCATCCACCCACATGAAATTGCCTCAATTCGGATCGTCGGGTCCGATGCATGCAAGGCCAATTGAACGGACTAGCGGAGTATATGGAATTACGTGTAAAAGGTATGTGAAAGGGGCTGCATGGACTTGCGTTTCAACTGGGATTGAGTGTCCTTCGATCCTTCGTCTGAAGCGTCCCAATGAGCCATTGGAGGTATTTTCCTTCACGCATGAGCTTTTCTCGTCGCAGCTTTCTCTACTTATCCGGTAGCGCATGGGGCATGGAGCTCCTTGGACAGGTTGCAACAAGAGGCCTGAAGCAAGGAGCTCTTTCCGCACCGTCGGGGCGTCCGTTCGACGCTCATTTTGTCGACGTGGCGGCAAGTGCAGGATTGATATCTCCGACCATCTATGGAGGTGTCGATCATAAGAAGTACATCCTCGAAGCAGATGGATGCGGCTGCGCCTTTATTGACTATGACAACGATGGATGGATGGACATTTTTATCCTTTCGGGCATGCGTCTGAATGGTGTTCCGGAAAATACCGGCAACCGGCTCTATAAGAACAACCGCGATGGAACATTTATGAATGTCACGGAAAAGGCTGGCTTGAGCTCATCCGGCTGGGCGATGGGCGTGTGTGTGGGGGACTATAACAACGACGGCTTTGAGGATTTGTTCTGTACCTATTACGGACAAAACAAACTCTATCGCAACAACCGCGATGGAACGTTTACAGATGTGACACAGCAGGCTGGCCTGGCGTTGTCGGCCAATCCTCCTGCCTGGGGAGCTGGATGCTCTTTTATTGACTACGATCGTGATGGAAATCTGGACTTGTTCCTCTCCACCTACGTTGAGTTTGATCTGAAGACTACGCCTACAGCGGAACACGATGTGAACTGTAACTGGAAAGGGATTCCCGTGAACTGTGGGCCTCGTGGCCTGCCTCCGAGCTTTCCTGGAGCGCATGTGCTCTATCGCAATAATGGCGACGGAACGTTTACCGATGTGACGAAGCAGGCCAAGATCGACGGGCCGCGACGTGCTTATGGAATGACCGTCGTCGCGGCGGATTTTGACGAGGATGGGTGGCAGGACATCTATGTGGCGTGCGATTCCACGCCAAGCCTCCTCTATATGAACAATCACGATGGAACCTTTCGCGAAGAGGGGCTTTTCCGCGGAGTTGCATTGAGTGAAGATGGAGGGGAACAGGCCGGGATGGGAGTCGGCCTGGGTGACTATAACCGCGACGGGCACCTCGATATCTTCAAGACAAATTTTTCAGATGACACAAGCGATCTCTATCGAAACGACGGTCACGCTAATTTTCAAGATGTATCGCGAGCCAGCCGGATTGCGGAAGAGTCGCGTTACACAAGTTGGGGGACGGGGATCGTCGACTTAGACAATAATGGGGACCCTGATATTTTCCTTGTTACCGGCAGTGTCTACCCTGAAGTAGAAAAAAAGCTTTCCCAATATCCGAATAAAAGCCCAAGGCTTCTGTTCAGAAACCTGGGCGATGGCACATTTGAGGAGATTGGCCAGCAGGCGGGTACAGGAGTTACGACACCTCATTCCAGCAGAGGCTGTGCCTTTGGGGATTTTGATAATGATGGAGATCTCGACATCCTGATTGTGAATATGAACGAGCCGCCATCGTTGCTGCGGAATGACATAAAAGGCAACTATCACTGGATCAAGGTAAAACTGATCGGCACAAAATCGAATCGAAGCGCGATCGGCGCACGGGTAGTGGCTCACTACGGCGGAAAAAGCAATGTTCAAACTTTGGCCAGCCAGTCGAGTTATCTTTCTGCAAATGATCCACGGCTCCATTTTGGACTGGGTGACGCACAGCAGGTAGATGTCGACATATTCTGGCCCAGTGGAGAGGTTGAGCATCTGAAAGCAGTCAAGGCCGATCAACTGATTACAGTGCAGGAAGGCAAGGGGATTATTGCCAAAACACAGTTTCGTAACACTTAGAGCAGGAATGGAGAGCTGCATGATGCGGCGCAGTCGGCAGATAATTTGTCGAGTCTGCCTCACTCTGACTTTTATCTTCATTGCCGGTGCCATCAGTCCGACTTGGGCGCAGAGTAGCGCACAACAAAACGAGAATGTTTGCGATGTGCACAGCACACTGCACCGTGTCGACGGACTCTTGAAGCTGCATCGGGAAGCAGAAGCGCAGCTTCTACTTCAGAGGGTAGTGAAATGTTCGCATCTGTCCCAGATCGAAACTTTTAATATTGCCTGGTCTTATGGCAGAATGCATGACTTCAAGACAGCTCTCAGGCTCTTTGCTACCGTCGATGCGAATGTGCCCGACCTGCAAACGCATGCTTATGCGGTTGCACTCGGCCAGTTTGAGATGAGCGATTATCCGTCGGTGATTAAAACTCTCAAAACAGTGCAGGATAAACAAGCGCTAAACCCTGACTGCGTGAATCTTCTCGCTGTATCGTATGCGAAACTGGGCCAATATCAGGATGCATACGTGCTTCTTCAGGGACAGATTCAGGAGCATCCGCGGGATTTATTTTCCTATCTGAACCTGATAACGCTGTTGACCGATGCTGGCCAGTTTGCTGAAGCGCAAAAGGTGGCGACCGAGTGTGTTGCGGTTTTTCCGCAAAACTCGGAGGTGTTTGTTGTCCGGGGCGCCACGGAGACCTTGCTGGGGCAGTTGGATAAGGCACGCAGCGACTTTGACAATGCGGTGAAAATTTCACCCGAAAAGAAGGATCCTCGATTCTTTTTAGCACTAACTGACTACAAGTTAAGCAACTACGCAGCGGCGGTCGCTGATCTGAGAAGTGCAATGCATGCTGGAGTTATCAGTGCGGATTTAGAGTACCTGTTGGCTGAATGCATGCTGAAACTCGATCCGACGAAACCGGCCGATGCACTTGCCGAACTGGATATGGCAATCCGGCTTGATGAAAATTCCGCGCCTTCCCGCACACTGCGGGGCAAGCTTCTTTTAGAAGAAGGGAATCCGAAGAAAGCGGTTGCGGATTTAGAGATCGCTCACAAGATCGACCCTGCGATGCGGAGTGCTACCTATAATTTGGCTCGCGCGTATTTTGCCGTCGGCAAACAAAAGGAAGCGCAGACTCTTTATCAGCAGTTACAAGAACAGACAACGGACACGGTTACAGAGTTGAGTGATCGGAGAATTAAGCAAGTTCTGGCGGGAGGTCCGTAAGTTTGCATTATGTGAGATCGAACAATGATCCGAGAAGTATATTGTATACTGTAAACTCTGCCTATAATCGACATTTATGTTTGAAGGAGAGCTGTAACTGAATGCCGCCCACAACCCAGCTCTCGGAGCTTCCCGTAGCTACCTTGAAGACTCATGTCGTCGAGCGAATCCGCAATGCAATTCTGACGGCTGTCTTCAAGCCTGGTGAACGACTCAATGAAACTCATCTTGCACAGCAATTTGGAGTAAGCCGGATTCCGGTGCGTGAAGCTTTATTTCAGCTCCAGGAGCAGGGGTTGGTGATGAACCATCCTCGCCGCGGCATGTTCGTTGTCATGCTCAGCGAGGAGGATGTGCAAAAGATCAACAGCCTGCGGATTGTCCTTGAGGCTGAGGCCATCAAATTGTGTCGCGCGAATCTAATACCCAGCTACGAAAAGCGGCTTGAAGCGCTGGTGGAAAAGATGGAGAGCACGACCACAGAGTCTGACTTCGATGCTTCAAAGTTGGATCTGGAATTTCACCGGACAGTTTGGGCGGTATCTGGAAACTCCTATCTGGAGAAGACGTTGAATTCCTTGGTGACGGTACTGTTCTCGCATCAGGCGCTTGCTTATATGACAGCACATGATCCGCTTCATTGGCCGTTGCGTCATCACCGCGATCTTCTGGATGTGATTCTAGGCAAGTCAAACATGAGTCCGGAGGCCGCGATTGTGAAACATCTTCGTCATCGCTATACGAATCCAGAGCGCTATTCCAGCCTGGCCCATACGCAGGTTACCCTCACCTAAGCCTGTGGCATGCAAGCGCTACTTATAGGAAAGAAGTACGTTCATTATTTCTGTATACAGTATGCAAATAGGAGAAAGATATGGATCGCCGCGACTTTCTGAAGGGAATGACTATCGCTTCCATTAGCCCGCTTGCTGCTCATGCAAGCGCACTGGAGGCTCAATCGCAGGAGACGGTGAATACCGTATATGTCGTTTCCAAATGTCATCTCGATATCGGCTTTACGGACATCGAGCGAAATATTTTACTGACGTATTTTGATGACTATCTTCCGCGCGCAATGGACCTGGCAGCAACTTTCCGCAACTCACAGGGAGAAGAGCGTTATGTATGGACGATTGCGTCATGGATGATTTATCAGTACCTGGAGCAGGCATCGACGAAAGATCGCAAGCGAATGGAAGATGCCATCCTGGCCGGTGACATCGCCTGGCATGCGATGCCATTTACATGGCAGTCGGAGATGTTGGACCGCTCCTTGATCTCATCTGCATTGAAGATCTCTGCTGTCCTTGATCAGAGGTTCGGTAAAAAAACAATTGCGGGCAAATTAACTGATGTGCCAAGCCATACCCGCGGGTTGATTGCTCCTGTAGTAGAAGCGGGCGTTGAGTTTTTGGATATTGGCGACAATCCAGGATGCAGAGCTCCTGATGTGCCTTTCCTTCCTGCGAGTGGCACGGCTGCTCGTTCAGCAACGGAGGGTGCCGAACCGCTGGAGCCTCACTGCCACTTGTTCAATTGGCGCAATCCAGAAGGGCAGCAGGTCATGGTGCTTTATCATCCGCTGGGATATGGCGGTACGGTGGCAGTTCCAGGAACGGACATCGCAGTTTCAATCCGAGTTGCGATCGACAACTCCGGTCCTCATACTGCACAGCAGGTGAAAGAGTATTACGCAGCCTTACGTAGCCGCTTCCCCGGAGCGAGAATTGTTGCCACGAATCTGAGTACGGTTGCCACTGCGCTGCGTAAGGTGCGCGATCGTCTGCCAGTCGTTACGCAGGATATAGGAGACACCTGGATTTATGGCCCGGCGAGCGATCCGGGCAAGGTTGCGCGGTATCGCGAGCTATGCCGCTTGCGGCAGGAATGGCTGACCGCGGGACGACTCCATGCTGGAGATGCGGTGGACATGGCATTTACGTCTAGATTGATCCTGATGCCCGAACATAATTGGGGACTCTCTACAGGGCAGTATCTGAAGAACCCAGAGATCTATAACGTCAGTCAGCTTCGCAAAGCGAGGATTGAAAAACCTGAATTTCAAAAGATGGACGATGAGTGGGGTGCTAAGCGGCGCAACGTGGATATTGCGGTCCTGACACTTCCTTCTGCACTGCAGCAAGAGGCAAACTCCAGACTGGAGACTCTCAAGCCCAGTCTTCCTGATCGGCAGTCGCTAAATGAGTTCAACCCTGCGAGTAATCTCCAGACATCAAATTTTGATGTCTCTCTCGATCCTGCGCATGGGGCGATCGTAAAGCTGAGAGACAGGAAGACTGGTCGTGAATGGGCATCCTCAGAGCATCCGCTCGCTCTTTTCAGATATCAGACATTTACAAGCGCGGACTTTGCTCGTTTCAATGCCCAATACAATACTCAGGAATTTGCCTACAATGATTTTGGCAAGCCGGGGATGAATCAGTATCGTGCCGAGAGCAAAACTTGGGAACCGGAATTGCAGCAGTGTAGAGCTGGAGAGGATGCCAAGGGGCACCGTATCGTTGTAGACCTGCAGATGCCGAAGCCTGATCCATCGTTAGTAGATTTAATTGGCTGGCCAGAACATTCGACGGTCGAACTGTCGTTTCCCTCCGACGAGCGTGCTGTGTACATCACCTTACAATGTTTTCGAAAGCGCCCCAACCGCATGGCAGAGGCGATGTGGTTTTCCTTCTCGCCGAATGCTCCTGACCCCAATGGATGGCAGTTTGAAAAGGTGAATCAGTCGATATCGCCGCTGGATGTAATCGAAAACGGCAATCGCCACTTACATGCGGTTACAAAAGACGTTAGCTATCGCGATGAAAAGGGAAGTTTCACGCTGGAAACGCTGGATGCACCCCTTGTGGCTCCCGGCCAGAGATCGCTGTTGGACTTTAATAACAAACAGCCGGACATGCGCGAGGGCGTGCATGTAAATCTCTACAACAATCTTTGGGGCACCGCCTTTCCGCAGTGGTACGGAAGTGACATGCGGTTTCGTTTTGTAATTAGGCTGTGACCTGGGTGGACTGCAGATAGGACAAAACAACGCTCTTCGGTACATTCATGAATGCACCGAAGAGTCTTTACTGTCTACCGATAGTAATTGCCGATGCATATTAGGACCATCGACGAAAGCAGGCATGCGAGGCTTCCGGTAAGCGCTGTCCATGCGCTTGTGCCAGCCTGCTTCCACTCGCCTTGAAACAGGCCGGCAGCAGTAGAGCTCAGAACAATCATGCCGACGAATAGGGCCCAACCAACCGAAGAGCCTAAAGCTCCAAGCAGCGAAGGGGAGATTGCCATCCCCCAAAGTGCGACGCTCGCTGAGTAGAGAATCGCCATTGCAAGAACAAGTCCCCAGTAAAGATAACTACGATTTATCTTGTAATGACGGCAGGTGCGATTCTTCCATAAGAGGTATATACAGTAGCCGCAATTTGGAATTGCTCCTCCAAAAAGAATCAGGGACAGTACGGCATTCGATGCTCCAACCGAGGATGCGCTGCCATAGTGAATCGCAGAGTCGAAAAGACGATGTTCCCAGGGCATTGCCATCGCAACAGGCAAAAATCCGGAAAGTATTCCTCCGAGCACCGCCAGGATTGAACCCAAGATACGTTTTGAGGGAGCCTGAGATACATCCACCTGAGTTTTTCTGTTCCATTTGCCGGCTAGAAATCCTAAAACGACAGAGAGAGTTGAAAGTGCTACGCCAGCGAGAACAAGCCAGTCACCTGTCGAGCCCAGCAGAGAACGGTTGAACAACAGCCGAGGGACCAGAATGCCGACAGCATTCATGGATCCGACAAGCAGGGCAAAACTCAAGGTAAGACCGGCGTAGACGATAGAGATGCCAAATAATAGTGATCCTGTATAAACGAGCACACCACAGGCTATTGCTGCAGCCATGTCAGCAAGATGCGCATGCCGACATGCAAGCAGGAGCTGAGGCACGGTATACCAGGCGATGATTCCAGGAAAGAGCGCGAGAGATAAAAAGCTAAATGGGAGCCAGTTGTTTTCCCACGCCCATACCTTGTTAGCTTTCATCGGCAGTGGAAACAATCCGTTCATCACCCCGGCGATAGAAGCAATTGCAATCCCGGCGCTGATATTCACTGGTTTGTTCCTGGCCGATGAGAGAGATGTTCTCTTTCGAGATTCATAAGCGCCGCGCGCATGAATCCCAGTGTGTGCGCCATGCCGGCATGCCAGGGAGCAGTACAACTCATCTGCGGAGTGTGGTCGGGAATAAGAACGCCATCAAATCCGTTGTGATCGAGGATGGACAGGATCCTGAGCATATCGATATCGCCGTCGTCGATAAAGGCTTCTTTGTAATTTGGAACCTTGCCGCGAACATTGCGGAAATGAATGTAAGCGATGCGATGCTGCTTGCTATATCGATCAACAGTGCTATAGATATCACCTTCGCTCATTTCAGCAAGCGTTCCCAGGCAAAACTCAAGGCCGTTTCTGGAGCTGTGATTGATGTCTATCAACCTTTGATACATATCTGGTTGATAGACCAATCTAGGCTGCTGACGCATCGTTGGCAGAGGCGGATCATCGGGATGGGCGGCAAGCGTTACGCCGGCTTCTTCCGCAACAGGAAGAACCTCTTCGAGAAATCGCTCGAGTCTCGTCCATAGTTCTTCGTGTGAAATAGAGGTAAGTGTGCCCGCGGGAGCATGCTGATCGTAAATCATGTTCCAGACCATGCCGTTTGGAATGGGTGTCTCGACAGGTCCATCGAGACCCACAGACACGGCACCACCTCTTGCGAATGGTCCCTGGATACGTCCGCAGACACCGGCCAGACTGAAGTTATAGCCGAGGATCGGGATTCCGGCTTCTCCCATTCGGCGAATGATGGTTTTGACATTCTCAATATGAGCAGCCCGCTTGGGGCCGTCGAGCAAAATATCGTGCCAATGGGCTGGGTCGAGGTTTTCGATTGCTTCAAGGCGAAGCCCGAAAGCTTCTATCTCGGTCTTTAAGCCGCTAAGCTCTTTTTGTGTCCAGATATGCTCCGGATCTCCGGCGATTCCCCACGGGCTATCTTTTCCACCTGTAGGTTGATTGTTGGCCGGGTTAGAAGCACCGCCCTTGAAGTAATCAACCAAGTGGACGACGACGTGAGTACATCCTGCCTGAGCAGCGAAGGCATAGTGCTCGGGGGTTAACATGTGGCGATATAAGCCAAGACCAAGTTTCATATCTAGGAATCATCCAATCTTCGGGATGCTGACGCCGAAATCTACTCGGAGTATCTGACCCGTTATCTCCCCTGCCATCTCGGAGCAGAGGAATACAAATGCATCCGCAATTGCTTCTGGCGAATTGCGCTTTCCCATCGGAGCAACGCGAAGTACGAATTCTCGATACTCCTGGTCCTCTTCAAAGACCTTGAGCGAACTACCTGCAGCCACATTCCCCGGAGAGATCGCGTTGACCCGTATGCCCGCCGGGGCATATTCAAGGGCGAGGCAGCGGGTAAGGTGCTCTAATGCAGCCTTTGCTGTAGCGTAGGCCGGTATCCGGGTATGTGGAATTTGTGCCACATAGGACGAAGTGAAGATCAGGTGGCCGGTAACTTTGCGGCGCACCCATTGCGCAAGGAAAGCGCGCGCCAGATAAGTTTGTGCAAAATAATTGAACTTGAAGATGCGATCAAAGTCAGCTTCTGCTGTTTCGGCGAACGGATGAAGTCCACATCCTCCAGCATGGCCCAAAACAGTGTCCAGGTTTGAGTAGCGACCCATCATGTCATGGACGATTGCTTCTACTTCAGATGAATTTGTTACATCCATCTGGTGATAGACGTACCTTGAAGGGTGAAGCTTCCAACTCTCGATTACAGAAAGAGCCTCTGCATTGGATTTTGCGTCAGTGAGAATAAGAAAGGCGCCGGCTTCTTCGAGCTTGCGGACGATATGTTCGGCAATCGCACCAAGAGCGCCTGTAATCAGGATGGATTTTTGCCGCAGGTCGATGTTGATCATGAGATTCACCTTGCTGTTGTACTGAGAATTTCAGTGCTCCACTGTAATCGCGTCTTTAATGTCCGCAGAGTAATGGAGAACTATTCCGTCCAAACCCAATCGAGAGCCCTTCACATAATTCCGTGTTCGGAATATGCGGCAACTGCACTTAGTCCAGCTTCAAGGGATTTCTTGACCAACTTTTCGCCACGAGCTTTTTCAAGAGCCTTGCTGAAGACTTCTCGCTCTGCTTCCTTCGGAACAATGCAAACGCCATCAATATCGCCAAAGATAATATCGCCTGGGTGAATCCTGACAGCTCCTATCTCAATAGGCACTCGGAAATCGTGCACCTTATAGCGAGGGGCAGAGTCCTGACCGTAGGAGCCATAGCCAAAGGTCGGAAAATTCATTCGAATCAATCCCTTTGTGTCCCGGTAATAGCCGTCTAAAACCGCTCCTCTTGCTCCCAGTTTTGTGGCTCGGGTCGCCATCATTTCACCCCATGTGGCATTTCTCGGAGCAGATCCGGTGCAGATATAGACTTCGCCTTTTTGCAAATCATCGACGGCCTCAAGCATCAGTCCGAAAGGCTTTTCCATTAGCCGGTTTGCTGAGCCCGGAGATGACTCCTCAAAGACGTTTCCGCCTAAGACGGGCATCGCGCGGCCTATAACAATCGCCTCATTGAGGATGGGCCTGATTTGAGGAGGGAGAAATTGATGGAAGAGGCAGAGTTTGTCCATGATGTCGCCGACGACACAAGTAAACAATTCACGTTCTGCAAGCGTAAAAAGTTCGTCATCTGTACTCCAAGCAGTCATGTGCTCTCCTTGCTTGCCTATGGTCAGAAAAAGAAGCAAAGCTATAGCTATACTTTTTCGATAATGGCATACTGTATACAATATGTCAAAATATAAAATCTCAAATTATGATTCTATAAAGCATATTAAATCATTTAATGTGATCTTATCTTCATAATAGAGGTTGCTTGGCATGCTTGAGGACTTGCAGATGTAGAAACCGGTAATGAGCGTAAGAGTACGTGCGG